>JBNKWI010000087.1:0-14471 GCA_050299695.1 Paracoccaceae bacterium | reverse complement strand
ACGCCGGGCGCGACGCGTTCGGTGACCAGGGCCTTGACCCGCACCTTGCCCTTCTCGGGGCCCTCGACCCAGACATCGCCGCCGTCGCGGACGCCCAGGTTGTTGGCGTCGCGCGGGTTCACCTCGACGAACATCTCCTGCTGGAGCTCGGCGAGCCAGGGGTTCGACCGGGTCTCGTCGCCGCCGCCTTCGTATTCGACCAGGCGCCCCGAAGTGAGGATGATCGGATATTCCTGGCTGAAGTCGTTCTTCTGGATCGAGGCGTACATGGTCGGCACCCGCCAGAATTTCTTGTCGTCATAGGTCGGGTAGTCGGCCACGAGATCGCGCCGCGGCGTGTAGAGCGGCTCGCGGTGCAAGGGCACCGGGTCGGGGAAGGTCCAGACCACCGCGCGGGCCTTGGCGTTGCCGTAGGGCGCGCAGCCATGCTTGATCGCCACCCGCTGGATGCCGCCCGAGAGGTCGGTCTTCCAGTTGGTATTTGGACCCGCCACCGCGTCGATCGCCGCACGTTCCTCGTCGGTCAGATCGCCGTCCCAACCCAGATCCATCAGCATCTGCATGGTGAACTCGGGATAGCCGTCGGGGATTTCCGAGCCGACCGGCGCCACCCCTTCGGCGAGGAGGTTCTCGCCGTTCCGCTCGACGCCGTAGCGGGCGCGGAAGCCCATGCCGCCCTCGGCGACGGGCAGCGAGACGTCGTAGAGGTTCGCGCTGCCAGGGTGGTTCAGGTCCGGCGTTCCCCAGCAGGGCCAGGGCAGGCCGTAGAAATCGCCATCGGCCGGGCCGCCATTGGCGCGCAGAGTGGTCCTGTCGAAGGTGTGCTGGTTCGCCATGTGCATCTTCAGCCGCTCCGGCGACTGGCCGGTATAGCCGACCGTCCACATGCCGCGGTTGAACTCGCGGGTGATGTCCTCGATCAGGGGCTCGTCGCCCTCCACCGCGATATTGCGGAAAATCCGGTCGGAGAAGCCGAACTTGTCGGCGAAGAGCTTGAGGATGACGTGGTCGGGCTTCGACTCGAACATCGGTTCGATGACCTTGTCGCGCCATTGCAGCGAGCGGTTCGACGCGGTGACCGAGCCGTAGGTCTCGAACTGCGTCGTGGCCGGCAGCAGGTAGACCCCGTCGGTCCGGTCCTGCATCACCGCGGTGACCGTCGGGAACGGGTCGATGACCACCAGGAGATCGAGCATCTCCATGGCCTTCTTCATGTCCGGCAGACGGGTCTGCGAGTTCGGCGCGTGGCCCCAGAACACCATCGCCCGGGTGTTGTCGGGCTGGTCGATGTTCTCCTTGGCCTCGAGGACGCCGTCGATCCAGCGGCTGACCGGGATGCCGGTCTCGTTGATCATCATCCGGTCGGCGCCGTCGGTGCCCGCGCCGGGCATCACCGAGAAGCGGCCGCGGAGCCAGTCGAGGTCCTCCTCCCAGACCCGGGCCCAATGCGCCCAGGAGCCGTCGGTGAGGCCGTAATAGCCGGGCAGCGTGTCGGCGAGGACGCCGAGATCGGTCGCGCCCTGCACGTTGTCATGGCCGCGGAAGATGTTGGTGCCGCCGCCCGCGGTGCCCATGTTGCCGAGCGCGAGCTGCAGCACGCAATAGGCGCGGGTGTTGTTGTTGCCGTTGGTGTGCTGGGTCCCGCCCATGCACCAGATCACCGTGCCGGGGCGGTTGTTCGCGAGCGTCCGCGCGACCCGTTCGAGCTGCGAGCCGGGCACGCCGGTGACCCGCTCGACTTCCGCGGGGGTCCAGTTCGCCACCTCGTCCTTGATCTGCTCCATCCCCCAGACGCGGGTACGGATGAATTCCTTGTCCTCCCAGCCGTTCTCGAAGATGTGCCAGAGGATGCCCCAGACGAGCGCCACGTCGGTGCCGGGCCGGAAGCGGACATATTCGTCGGCATGGGCCGCGGTCCGGGTGAAGCGCGGGTCGCAGACGATCAGCGGAGCGTTGTTGCGCTCCTTGGTGCGGAGCAAGTGCTGCAGCGACACGGGATGCGCCTCGGCGGGGTTGCCGCCGATCAGGAAGACCGCCTTGGAGTTGTGGATGTCGTTGTAGGAGTTGGTCATGGCGCCGTAGCCCCATGTGTTCGCAACCCCCGCGACGGTGGTGGAGTGGCAGATCCGCGCCTGGTGGTCGACGTTGTTCGTGCCCCAGTAGGCGGCGAATTTCCGGACCAGATAGGCCTGCTCGTTGTTATGCTTGGCCGAGCCGAGCCAGTAGACGCTGTCCGGGCCGCTTTCCTCGCGGATCTGCAGCATCTTGTCGCCGATTTCGTTGATCGCCTGTTCCCAGGAAATCTTCGTCCACTCGCCGTTCACGAGCTTGGTCGGGTACTTGAGCCGCCGCTCGCCATGGGCGTTCTCGCGCACCGCGGCGCCCTTGGCGCAATGGGCGCCGAGGTTGAAGGGGCTGTCCCAGCCGGGCTCCTGGCCGATCCAGACGCCGTCCTGGACCTCGGCGATCACGGTGCAGCCGACCGAGCAATGGGTGCAGACCGACTTGATGTTCTTCACCGCGTTCGCGACCGCCGATTGCGCCTCGGCCCGGCGGACGGTTCCGCCCAGGGCGCCGAGCGCGGCGAGGCCGCCCACGGCGAGGCCCGACGACCGCAGGAATCCCCGCCGGTCGATCCGGGTCTGGGCCGCGCGTGACAGGATCCCTTCCCGGCCGGCCGGACGCGTGGCGGCGTTGGTCTTCTTCCTCAGCATGACTTGCTATCCTCCCCTGGCCCCGCGAGATCTCCGGGGCACGTGACGATGAATTCGGGAAATCCGGTCAGAACCGGGCGCTGGCGAGATAGGCTTCGACATGGGCCGTCTTGCGCAGCCCTGTCCCGGCACTTTCTTCGGGCGCGGCCTCCGCCTCGCCCGCTCCGACGGCCGTCGCCGCCGCAGCCGGTGCCGACAGTGCCGCGAGCTTCAGAAAGCTGCGGCGCCCTTCGTTCGCCTCGTCTGCCTGGCTTGTCATCGTCACTTCTCCTCCTTGCGTCCGACCGCGCCTCCCGACGCGACCGCATTGCTGGGTTCAGGCGGCGGATACTCCCGCCATCCGGAAAGCGTCTTTCTCGATCCCCATGAAGATCCGGCCCACCGCGCCCACGGGGGCGTAGAACAGCGATGTCTGCGCCCCCTCGAGATCGGTGAAGAAATGCGTCGCCCAGGGCGCCACGTGCCGGCTGAAGAACTCCTGCTGCCGCACGAGGCTCGCCCGCTCGCCGAATCGGCCGTCGATCAGGCCGGCCATCATCTCGCAGAGCGAACCAATATTGTCCTCGGGCTCGAACACGTTCGGGCTCCGCTCGATGCCGAGCCGCGCCATGTCGGCCCGGAGCGCCGCGAGCGGCTTCTCGTTGAGGAAGCCGGTCATGTAGAAGCTGGCATAGGGCAGAAGCTCGCCGCGGCCGATGCCGATGAAGAGCGCGTGGTATTCGCGCTCCACGTCGCGCGGCCCGACCGTCGCCGCGACCCGCGCGAGCGCGGAGACCGCCTGGCCGAGATCGGTCTTGTCGCCGTCGAGATGGCGGGTCTTTTCGATCAGGTCCTTCCCGGGGGGGGCACACAGGAGCGCGCCGAGGTAGTCGTAGAGATGCGCCCGAAGCGCATCCTCTTCCCCTGTTACCGAGTGGCTCATCTTCCTCCCTGGCGGCATGTGTGGCCTGCCACCGTGGCCATGAGCCTAGCGGCGGCCTCGTCCATCCGGCAAGGAATTTCTTGTTCACATTTGGGGGGTTGGGAGCAACCGGGACGGGTATCGGCTAGCCGTCGAACCGGAAGGCCATGCGCCGGAGGGTCCGTGGCTGCGCATCTTCCTGGCCTTCCTCCGGAACCTCCAGAGGCTCGGGAAATTGTGCAGGATCCTGCAGCACGTCCTCCGGGAGGGGATCGGGAAGGACCGTCGGCGCGACCTCTGCCCGCGCATCCGGGAGCGGGGTGTCTTGCGCCTGCCCGACGAAGCCGCGCCCGATTTCCCAGGCGGTCTTCAGGGCGCCCGCGGGCACCGAGTCGCCGGTGAAATCGGTGTCGTAGTCGTTCAGCCCGTCGAGATTGGCCAGGACCGGATTCGACCGCCAGAGCCGGCGCATGGCGCGGCGCTTCAGGTGCGACGGCAAGGGTGCGCGGAGATACCGGGCGAAATCGTCGCCGGGCTGGAGGAGGTCGGGATCCGGCAGGTCGAGCCGGGCAAGGATCTCGGCGTCGGTTTCCTCGGGCGCGGCGGCGGGCGGTTCCGGCGCGGGCACCGCTTCCTCGGGCGGCGCGGCCTCGGTGGGGGCCTCGCCCCCTGCCCGCTTCAGCCGCGACCAGCGGCCGAGGAAGCCGTCTTCCTCGCGGCTCACCGCTTCCGCTCCCGGGGGGCGCGGTAGACATCGGAAGGCGCGGCGATCGGGCCGGGCTCGGGTTCGTCGTCCATGTGGGGCCGGCGCTTGCGCTTGACGAAGACCTCGTCCTTGTGGTGGCGGCGGACGAAATCGGCGACCCATCCGGCGAGGCCTTCCGGCATTTCAATGGGCTCGACGATGTCCTCGCCGTTGTCGGTGTGGTCCTGCGCGGCATAGGCGGAGGCGGTAACCGCCACGAGCGACGGTCGGTCCTCTCCGCCGGCGCCGCGGCGCAGGATCGCCCAGACGGTCGGGACCCTCGCGTTCAGCGCGACGAGATATCCCTCGGTCTCGGCACGGTGCAGGACCAGGGGGACGGTGCCGGCGTGATAGTCGATCGCCTCGCCGTTGCGGGCGATCTCCTTCCAGCCACCCGGCGGCGCGCCCGGCAGCACCGAGACAGCCCTCCAGGCGTGGGACGCCCAACGGGTCACGCCCGGGGTCCGGCGCAACACGACGCCGACCTGCATCGAGACTTGTCGCTCTTCGTCCATCGCGGGCCGCTTGTCCTCCCTCGGGCCCGGTCCTAGTCTGGCCCGGGCCCGAAGTATCGGGCGGGTCCGGGCCCGTTGTCCAGTGACCCGATGGGAGGAAGCGATGCCGCCGAAGCTTATGCTCTGCGACTGCGAGGGCAGCCAGAAGATCGACCGCGACGCGCTGATGCGCGCGACGGGCCTCGAGGCGGGCCGGGTCCACAGCCATCTCTGCACCCGGCAGATCGACCTCGCGGCCGAGGCGATGGCCGAACCCGATGCCGAGGTGATCGTCGCCTGCGGACAGGAGGCGCGGACTTTTGCCGCGCTGGCGGAGGAGCTCGGCGTGCCGGCGCCGCTCGCAGTGGATCTGCGCGACCGCGCCGGCTGGTCTGACGAGGCGCGCGCCGCCGGGCCGAAACAGGCGGCGCTTCTCGCCGATGCGCTGCGGCCCGCCACGCCGGCGAAGACGCTGGACGTGTCGTCGGAGGGGCTATGCCTGATCTTGGGCGCGTCGGAGACCGTGCTGCCGGTCGCGGCGGACCTGGCGGAGACGCTGTCGGTGACCTGTCTTCTGACCGACGCGCCCGACCTGGTGCCGGAGCCGGAACGCCGTTTCGACCTGGCGCTCGGGCGGGTCCGGACCGCTGCGGGCGCGTTCGGCGGATTTACCGTCACGGTGGACGGGTTCCGCACCCTGAGCCCCGGCGGGCGCGGTGCGCCCGCCTTCGGCGCGCCGCGCGATGGCGGCCGCTCGGACTGCGACATCATCTTCGACCTCACCGGTGCTGCGCCGCTCTTTCCGGCGCCGGAGAAGCGCGACGGCTATCTCCGGGCCGATCCGGCGAGTCCGCACGCCGTGGCGAAGGCGGCCTCGGAGGCCGCGGCGATGGTCGGGACCTTCGAAAAGCTGCTCCACGTGGCGCTGGAGCCCGAGCTCTGCGCCCATGCGCGGGCGCGGCAGACCGGCTGCACCCGTTGCCTCGACCTCTGCCCCACGGGCGCGATCACACCCGGCGAGGAGGCAGTGTCGATCGACCCGATGATCTGCGCCGGCTGCGGCGCCTGCTCGGCGGCCTGCCCCTCCGGCGCGGTCAGCTTCGATGCGCCGCCGGTGGCGGATGTGTTCGCGCGGCTCCGGCTCCTGGCCGCAACCTATCGCGAGGCGGGCGGAACGGCGCCGCGCCTTATGGTCCATGACGAGAGCCATGGCCGCGAGATGATCGCGCTTTCCGCCCGCTACGGGCGCGGGCTGCCGGCGGACGTGCTGCCCCTGGACCTGCCCTCGGTGGCGATGTTCGGCCATGCGGAGATGCTGGCGGCGCTGGCGGTGGGGTTCGTCGCGGTGGACGTGCAGTTGTCGCCCCGGACCGAGCGCGAAGGTCTGACGCAGGAAGTCGCCCTGGCCGGGGCGATCCTTGGCGGGGTGGGCCGCGAGGTCGCGCTGGTGCGGCTGCTCGAGCCCGCCGATCCGGATGCGCTGTCCGATCTGCTCTACGCCCGGCCCGAACAAGGCCCGGCGGTCGAGCCGATCCTGCCCCTCGGCCGCCGCCGCGACGTGGCGCGGCTTGCCGCCCGCGCGCTCGACACCGGCACCGAGGCGCCGATCCCCTTGCCGGCGGGCGCGCCCTATGGCGCGGTGCTGGTGGACACAGGGGTCTGCACTCTGTGCCTGTCCTGCGTCGGCCTCTGCCCCTCGGGCGCGCTCGACGACAACCCCGACCGGCCGGAGCTGCGCTTCAAGGAGGACGCCTGCCTGCAATGCGGGATCTGCCGGACGATCTGCCCGGAGAAGGCCATCACGCTCAAACCGCGGCTCGACATTTCCGACGACGCGCTGAAGCTGCGGGTCCTGCACGAGGAGGAGCCCTTCGCCTGCATCGAATGCGGCAAGCTCTTCGGGGTGAAATCGACCATCGAGCGGATCTCGGCCAAGCTCGAGGGCAAGCACGCGATGTTCACCCATTCCGACAACGCACGGCTGATCCGCATGTGCGACGACTGCCGGGTCCGGGCGCAGTATCACGACAGTTCGGCCCCGTTCCGCGGCGGCGAGCGGCCGCGGGTCCGGACCACCGACGACTACCTGCGGGAGCGCGACGGCGAGGGCTGACGCCACGCTGGCGGGGTTCTTCGGACCCGGAAGCGCCTGCGTTTCACCGCGACGGCTGACCATCTTCCGCCCGAACTGCGCCGGAGGCATCGGGCGAGCGCAAGGTTGGGTGGAAGGCTGGTGCAGGCCCGGAGTCCCCGCTTCGGCCAACGCTTTCCCCCCTATTCAGCCGTCACCCGGTCTGGGCGGAACTGGAGATCCGCGAGCGCTCGCTCGTCCATGCGGGCGAGACCCGTATGCGATGACCGGTCAAGGCGTGTTCATGGCCTGGGAGACGCTGGCCTGCGATGCGCTGACGATGGGGCAGCTCGCCGCGCCGCTGCCGGGCCGGTGCGCGACGGGAAACGCCTACTGGTTCCTCACCACGCCGAACGGCGCCCGGCGCGACAAGGTACGGCGTTTCCGGACCTGGATCCGGGGAGAGCTGGAACGCTCCGTGGCCGAATGGCGCGGCGGCCCGGAAGCCTGACGGCATCGCCATACCGCTGTCGTCAAAGGCGTGCTAGGCTAGCGGTGTATTTCGATGACCAATCCCGGAGGACCCCATGGACCCGATTTCCGTCGCATTCTGGAACCTTCAGAACCTCTTCGACACCACGGCGTCGCCCATCGCCGCCGATCTCGAATTCACTCCCGCCGACGGCTGGACCGAAGCGGTGCTCGATGCCAAGGTCGATGCGCTCGTCGAGGTGGTCGCGACCATGTTCGGCGGCCGCGGTCCGGACCTGTTCGGGATCTGCGAGATCGAAAACCGCGCGCTGGTCGAGCGGTTCACGACCGCCCTGAACGCCCGGCTGGGGCGGAGCGACCTGACCTTTGCCCACGAGGAGTCCGAGGACCTGCGCGGCATCGACTGCTCGCTGATCTATTCCGGCGACGTCTTCGAGATGGCGGGCGACGCGGTGGGGCACCTCGTCTTCCTCCGCTTCCGGACGCGCGACATCTTCCAGGTGCCGCTCAGGGTGAAGGCGACCGGGGCCGAACTCGCCGTCTTCGTCAACCATTGGCCCTCGCGGCGGCAGGGAGAGGCGACCTCGGAGCCCTATCGGATCACCGTCGCCTCGCATCAGGCGCGGCTGGCCGACGAGGTGCTGAAGCTCTCGCGGCAGGACGTTCTCGCGCCGCCCTCCCTGGGCGACATCGCCGGTGAGCTCGACACGCGCTGGAACCGGAACCTGCTGATCATGGGCGATCTGAACGACGACCCGTTCAACCGGTCCGTCCTGTCCGAGCTCGGTGCCTCGAACAGCCTCGACAAGATCGAGGAGGAGCTTCCGGCGCCCAAGGGCGAGGCCGGTTCGGTGGTCGACGGCCGGATCAATCGCTCGGATATCGAAACCTATCTCCGGCGCGAGCCGCCGCTCTACAACCTCGCCTGGGGGCCGCTCGGGCAGTCGGGCGAGGGTTCGATCTTCTTCTCGCAGGACACCAACCGCACCAAGCAGATGTTCGACCAGATGATCGTCTCGCGCGGGCTGCTCCTGGGCCGTCAGGGGCTGCAGATGGCGGAGGAGGATTTCGCGGTGCACACGCCCCGGATCATGTGGACCAACAGCCGGCTGGCCGAGGACGCGCCGCGCCACATGGTCCGCCCGCGCCCCTTCGACCGCAACAATCTGCGCGGCGCGAGCGACCATTTCCCGGTGACCGGCCTGATCCGCGCGGTGCCCATGGCCTAGCGGGTGCCGACCGGCGCGCCCAGATCCTTCGGCACGATGGAGGCCGCATAGGCCAGGATCGCGTCGAGTTCGTCGAGCGTGATCTCCACCGGCGCGATGTGGGGCGGGTTCAGCGGGTCGAACGGGTCCGTGACCCCGTCTATCTGGGTGAAGGACGGGTGGGGGTTGGCCGCCCAGAAGGCGCGGAACTTGTCCTCCCAGCCCGGGATGGCGCGCAGCGCGCCGAAGGAGGGGGTCGAGCCGATGCCGCCCATCCGGTTGATCTCGCCGACCACGTGGCAGCGGCCGCAATGGACGAGCGCGAGCCGCGCGCCCTGCGCGGTATCGCCGGTGATCGGCTCGGGTGCGGGCGCGGCGGTTTCTGGGGCGCCGGGGCGATAGGCGGGGCCGCCAGTGGTGGCGAAGGCCGCGATGGTCGCCTGCCCGACCGGACCGGCGATCCAGTCGCGGAAGGTCGCGGCCTCGTCGGGACCGTCGGGGGCGAGGCGCACTGCGTAGGCTTCCGTCGGCTCTGCGCCGTCGCGGTGGAACACCGCACGACTGCCCGGAACGGCCTCCACGGGCGCCAGCACGAGATCTGCCCGCGCCTCGGCCAGGGCGTCGGAGGACGCCGTTTCCAGCTCGGGGCGGATCCGGTGCTTGAGGGTGAAACGCGGCAGGAGGAATCCGAGCAGCCCCGACTGCTCCAGCCGCTCGTCGGCCAGGAGCACGAAACCCCGCGTCTCCTCTGCCCCGGCGCCCCGCGGGACCCCGCTCCCGAGCAGGGCCGCGACCAGGAGTATCCGACCCGGTTGCATGGCGCTCCTCCCCCGATGGCCTTGAACCTTTTCCGACTATGCATAACACAGGTGGCAAGCGGGTGCCGAACCCGTCTTGCCCCCCGGAGGGGAACTGCGGCTTCGGCAGCGGAAGGAAACGGGCCCCGGCGGCCCCGGAGGGGATATCTCGTGACTGTAACGCGCGACGACGTGCTGACGGCCCTGAAGGCCATAACCAACCCGGCGACCGGGACCGATCTCGTCGCCTCCGATATCGTGCGGGCCCTCACCGTCGAGGCGGGCAAGGTGCGATTCGTGCTCGAGGTGGACGCCGCCCAAGGCGCGGCGATGGAGCCGGTGCGCCAGGCGGCGATGTCGGCCGTCGAGGCCGTGGCGGGCCCGGGCAACGTCACCGCGCTCCTCACCGCGCACAGCCAGCAGAAGCCGCCGCCGGACCTGAAGATCGGCCGCCACCCGACGCCCCAGGCCGGGCCGGCGAAGGTGCCCGGCGTGAACGCGATCCTCGCCATCGCTTCGGGCAAGGGCGGCGTCGGCAAGTCGACGGTCTCTGCCAACCTCGCGGTGGCGCTGGCGGCCGAGGGCAAGAAGGTCGGCATGCTCGACGCCGATGTCTACGGCCCCTCGCAGCCGCGCATGCTCGGGATCTCCGGCCGCCCCGCCTCGCCCGACGGCAAGACGATCCTGCCGCTCAGGAACCACGGCGTCACGATGATGTCGGTGGGCCTGATGACCAAGGAGGACGAGGCCGTGGTCTGGCGCGGACCGATGCTGATGGGCGCGCTGCAGCAGATGCTGAACCAGGTCCAGTGGGGCAGCCTCGACGTGCTGATCGTCGACCTGCCGCCCGGCACCGGCGACGTGCAGCTCACGCTTTCCCAGAAGGCCGAGGTCTCGGGCGCCATCGTCGTCTCGACGCCGCAGGACATCGCCCTTCTGGACGCGCGCAAGGCCCTGAACATGTTCGAGAAGACCGGCATCAGGGTGCTTGGCATGATCGAGAATATGTCCACCTATGTCTGCCCGAATTGCGGCCATGAGGAGCATATCTTCGGCCATGGCGGCGCGCGGGCCGATGCCGCGCGGCTGGGCCTCCCGTTCCTCGGCGAGATTCCCCTCAATCTCGACATCCGCATCGCCGGCGATGGCGGCGCGCCCATCGTCGCCGCCAAGCCCGAGAGCCCGCAGGCGCAGGCGTTCCGGGCGATCGCGCGGAAGCTGATCGACGACGGGGTTGTCTGACCTGGCGGCAGCGGAACCGAGCCTCCCGCCCCTGTTTTCCGGCCGGGCGGCGGAGCATCCGTTCCGTGCCGCCGTCGACGCCGCCCGCGCCGGTACCGATCCGGGCCTCCTGGCCTACGACATCCGACCCGACCGCCTCTCCGCCGCGCTGGTCCTCGCGCCCGAGGTGCCGCTCGAGGACGCCATGGCGATGGTGCTGGCTACGGCGAACGGGTTCGCCGATGCGTTCGGCGCGCTCGCGCCTTCGGAGATGGCCTGCCAGTTCGACTGGCCCGGCACGATCCGGATCAACGGCGGGCGAGCGGGGACGATCCGCGCCGCCGCCTCGACGGCCGACCCGCTTGCGGAGCCCGACTGGCTGGTGATCGGGCTCGAACTCGCCTTCGCGACAGAGACGCAGCGCGAACCCGGCGAGACGCCGGAGGAGACCACGCTTCGCGAAGAGGGCTGCGGCGACATCGCGCCGACCCGCATGCTCGAAAGCTGGTCGCGCCATACGCTGGTCCGGATCCATGACTGGACCGAGGCGGGCATCGCCCGGCTGCACCGCGACTGGCTGGGACGTGCGTTCGGCCATGGCGCGGAAATCGAGGTCCGGCTTCCGGACGAGACCGTCAGCGGGCGCTTCACCGGGCTCGACGAGAAGGGCGGGCTCCTGTTGACAAGCGGCACCGGCACGCGCCTGCTCCCGCTCATGGCCATGCTGGAGGAGATCCCTTGAGAATGCTCGCCCGGACAATCCATTTCGACGAAAGCGACGCGAACATCTTCGCGCGGCCCGCCGAAAGCGGCGAATGGGCGATCCCGGGCGGGTTCGAATTCTCGAACTGGACCGAGGGCGACCTCACCGGCAAGGCGCGCCAGGCCTTCGCCAATGGCTGGCTCGCGCTCGAAAGCTTCGGCCGCGCCACGCTCGTCGCGGTGACCCGGATCGAACCGGCCGAGCGTGCGGCGCTGGAGACCCGCCTCGCCGACCATTTCGTCACGCTTTACGGCGCGCCCGACCGCGCCGCCGCCCTGCCTCATGCCCGGGCCGAGCTGGAATACATGGAGGAGCTCTGCGCCGATCACGCGCCGAACACGCTCCTCGTGGTGAGCCGCGAACTGACCGGGGCCGGCGTGAAGGAAAGCTTCCGCGCGATCACGCCCGCCGAGGCCGAGATCGACATGGTCGCGCGGCACGGCGATTAGCGCCCCTGGCTTCCTTCATCTGGCCCGAAATACTCCCGGGGAGCGCGAGGGGCGGGCAGCCCCTCGCCCACCGCGGCGCCGGAGGCGACGCAAACGGAAGATGTGCGCCGCAGGCGCTCAACCTGGAAACGGCGGCCGCTTCGAGGCCCAAGGCCTTGCCGCCTCGAGCTGCGCCGCAAGCGCGATCAATGTCGCGTCCGATCCCATCGGCCCGGCGAAATGGACGCCGATCGGCAGGCCCGCGTCGCTCCAGTGCAGGGGTACCGACATGGCCGGCTGGCCCGAGGCGTTGAATGCCGCGCAGAAGGGCGAGTAGTCGAACACCCCGCCGGGGCCGGTGCGGTAGGCCGTGAAATCGGCGAACTCCGCGCGGGTATGGGCGAAGCGGCCGACCTCGGCCGGGGGCTCCGCCATGGTCGCCGAAAGGAGAACGTCATGGCCGTCGAGGAAGTGCGCCATCGCCCGGCCGTAGGCGTGGA
Source organism: Paracoccaceae bacterium (assembly GCA_050299695.1). Lineage (GTDB taxonomy): Bacteria > Pseudomonadota > Alphaproteobacteria > Rhodobacterales > Rhodobacteraceae > Ovoidimarina. Next base: position 2,137 of record JBNKWI010000087.1, on the reverse strand, counting down.
CCGTCTCGACGGCCTCGAGATAGTCCGTGCCGCTCAGGCTGTCGGCCAGACGCAGCGCGCCGGCGAGAACCGGCTCGATATGGTCCTCGGCCCGGAAGCCCTTGTTCCGGGCAAGCGCGCGGATCCAGCTCGCCGAACCGCAGGCGACGATCCTTGTCCAGGCGGCGATCATGCCGCGGTGATCGGCTGCGGGCCGCGCTTCCCGAACCTCGTGGCCGAGCGCCGCGAGGAGCGCAGCCGTCTCTTCCACGGCGCGCCGGCATTCCGGGTGGATCGGGTCGCCGTCGAAGCTGCCGAAACTCACCGCGACGCGGAGCCGCCCGGTGGGCCGGCCGAGCGCATCGACATGGCTGCCCGCCATCGGCGGCGGCCAGTAGGGTGCGCCAAGATCGGGGCCCGACAGGATGTCGAGGAGGAGCGCGGTGTCGCGCACCGTCCGGGTCAACACCCCGTCCTGCGCCATACCGGCCCAGCCCTCGCCGGAATAGGGGCCATCGGGGATCCGCCCGCGCGACGGTTTGAAGCCGAAGAGCCCGCAATTCGAGGCCGGGATCCGGATCGACCCGCCGCCGTCGGAGCCATGCGCCGCCGGCACGATCCCGGCCGCCACCGCGGCGCCGGCGCCGCCCGATGAGCCGCCCGGCGTGCGCGTCAGGTCCCAGGGGTTACGGGTCGGCGCGCCGTAGACGGCGGCCTCGGTCACCGGGCCCACGGCGCCTTCCGGGCAGGTGGTGCGGCCGAAGGTGACGAGCCCCGCCGCGCGGAGGCGCTCGTAGACCGTCGAGGTCAGCGCGTGCCGCGTGCCCTGCCCCAGCCTCGAGCCGAGCGAGACCGGGAAATCGGGCGTCTCGCAGCCGATATCCTTGATCAGGAACGGCACGCCCCGCAGCGGCCCCTCGGGGAGGCCCGCGGCGATCCGCGACCGGGCCAGGTCCGGATCCTGCGAGACGATGGCGGTGAGCACCGGGTTCCACCGCGCCGCCCGCTCCAGCGCCGCGTCAAGGAGCTCCCCCGCCGTCACCTCTCCTGCCGCGACCAGGGCGGCGAGCCCGGTCGCGTCGTAGGCTTCATAGCCATCCATCCGCCCGGTCTCCGGCTCAGCCGCCGTTCTCAGGCGTCCATCCGCACGTTCTGGCGCTGGACGCCCAGACCCTCGATCTCGAGCTCCATCACGTCGCCGGGCTTGAGATAGACCGGCTCCGGCTTCATGCCCAGGCCGACGCCCGGCGGCGTCCCGGTCGAGATCACGTCGCCGGGATGAAGCGTCATCAACTGGGAGAGATGCGACACGATCTGCGCCACGGTGAAGATCATCGTCGCGGTGTTCCCGGTCTGCATCCGCTTGCCGTTCACGTCGAGCCGCATCGCCAGCGCCTGCGGGTCGGGCACCTCGTCGCGGGTGACGAGCCAGGGGCCGGTCGGCCCGAACGTGTCGCAGCCCTTGCCCTTGGTCCACTGGCCCGAGAGGTTCATCTGGAAATGCCGCTCGGAGACGTCGTTGATCACGCAATAGCCGGCCACATGGTCGAGCGCGTCGGCCTCGGACACGTATTTCGTCGGCTTGCCGATCACCACGCCCAGTTCGACCTCCCAGTCGGTATGGGTCGAGCCGCGCGGCATCACCACGTCGTCATGGGCGCCGACGACGGCGGAACTCGCCTTGTAGAACAGGATCGGATGCTCGGGGATCGGCAGGCCGGATTCCGCGGCGTGATCCGAATAGTTGAGGCCGATGCAGAGAAACTTGCCGATGCCGCCGACGCATGGCCCGAAGCGAACGCTGCCCGGCACCGCCGGCAGTGCTTCGGAGTCGAGCGTCCGGAGCCTCGCCAGGCCTTCGTCGCCCAGCACTTCCCCGGCGATGTCGGACACATGGGCACTGAGATCACGCAGCGTGCCCGATGCGTCGATCAGGCCCGGGCGCTCCTGCCCGGGCTCGCCAAAGCGAACGAGTTTCATTTACCTCTCCATCCCTCTGTTTTTAGATAATTTACGCGCGGAACGCCCGTGTGGGGCCCGTCACGACAAGTGTCTGCGCCGCGCAGCGTCATGCCGTGCGAACGGCTCGGCCCGCTCGCAGAAGATCCCACGAAAAACCCGTCATAAGACAAACGTTTCCTTGTCATCTTAACACTCT
>JBNKWI010000086.1:0-14669 GCA_050299695.1 Paracoccaceae bacterium | reverse complement strand
GCCTCGGTCGCAACGCCCGCGCTGTCGAAGAGATCCTTCCAGGACACCGGCACCCCATCGAGCGGCGAGCGCCGCAGACCCGCCCGCGCCCGCGCCCGCGCCGCCCTGGCCTCCTCCCGGGCCCGCTCGGGTGTGGCCCGCGCATAGATGCGCCCGGCAAGAGGATGCTCGGCGATGGCCGAAAGGTAAGCCTCGGTGATCTCGACAGGATCCGCCACCCCGGCCTCGATCTGCCGTCCGAGATCCGCGGCCCGCGCGGTGAGCCAATCGCCCATCGAAGACTCTCCCAACATGTCCAATGACCTGACGGTAGCGGCAGGCCGTCCCATGGACAACGCCCGCCAGAGCGCCATAGTGCGCCCATGGCGACGGACACCGATATCGTGATCGCGGGCGGCGGGCTGAACGGCTCGACCCTCGCGCTGGCGCTGGCCTCCGCGGGCTTCCGCGTGACACTGGCCGAACCGCAATCCAACGCGGCGCTGTCCGACGCGGCGTTCGACGGCCGCGGCTACGCGCTCGCGCTCTCCTCGGTGCAGGTTCTGAAGGCGCTCGGCCTCTGGGCCGCGATCGCGCCCGAGGCGCAGCCGATCCTCGACATCCGCATCAGCGACGGCAAGGCCGGCGCCGCGCCCTCGCCCTTCGTCCTCGAATTCGACCATGCCGAGATCGAGGAAGGCCCGATGGGCCAGATGGTCGAGGACCGACACCTTCGCCGCGCGCTCCTCGCCGCGCTCGCCGAGGCCCCGCGCGTCACCCACCTCCCCGGCCTCTCGGTCACCGGCCACGTCCCCGACACCGCCGGCATCAGCGTCACCCTCTCCGACGGCCGGACCCTCACCGCCGCCCTCCTCGTCGGCTGCGACGGCGCTGGGAGCCCCACCGCCCAGCGCGCCGGGATCCGCCGTCAGGGCTGGCGCTACGGCCAGACCGCGCTCGTCTGCGCCATCGCCCACGAAAAGCCGCATGGCGGCTGCGCGCACCAGTATTTCATGCCGCCCGGCCCCCTCGCGATCCTGCCGCTCACCGGCAACCGCTCCTCCATCGTCTGGACCGAGAGCGACGCCGCGGCGGCCGCCATCTCCGCCCTCGATGACCAGGGCTATCTCGACACGCTCCGCCCTCGCTTCGGCGGTTTCCTGGGCGAGATCGCGCTGGCCGGCGCGCGGTTCTCCTACCCGCTCGCCCTCTCGCTCACCGACCGGCTCGTGGCCGACCGCATCGCCCTCGTGGGTGACGCCGCGCACAAGCTCCACCCGATCGCCGGCCAGGGCCTCAATGCCGGGCTCAAGGATGTCGCCGCCCTCGCCGAGGTGCTCGCCGAGGCGCGCCGCCGCGGCGAGGATATCGGCCGCGCCGATGTGCTCGCCCGCTACCAGAGCTGGCGGCGCTTCGACATCGCCACGCTGGCGCTCGCCACCGACGCGTTCAACCGCCTGTTCTCGAACGACAATCCGCTCCTGCGCCTGGGCCGCGACCTGGGCCTCGGCCTCGTCGGCAAGCTCCCCGCCCTGCGCCGCGGGCTGATCCGCGAAGCCGCCGGCCTCACCGGCGACCTCCCCCGCCTCAGCCGCGGCCTGCCGCTGGCATAGACCGCTCCGACGCGAAACCCGATGCCCACCGTTCTTTGGGTCAGGAAATCCTCGGGGGAACGCGAGGGGGCAGACAGCCCCCTCGCCCGGTCGACGCCGAAGGCGGCGAAACCCGCCAGTTGCTCGACCACGAATACGAACCTGAAGGCCCGTCAGTCCTCCAGCTTCCGCGCCTCGTCCACCAGCATGATCGGAATCCCGTTCCGGATCGGAAAGGCCAGATGCGCCGCCTTTGAGATCAGCTCCTGCGCCTCGGCATCGTAGCGCAACGGTGCCCGCGTCTCCGGGCAGACCAGCGCCTCCAGCATCCGCCGGTCATAGCGCGCGCCCGTCATTGCATCACGTCCTCACCGATGCCGCCGCGCAGCGCGAACTCCATCAGCGTCACCAGCGTCTCGCGCCGATTGCCGAGGTCGGGCGCCTCCAGGAGCGCCTGCTTGTCCTCCGGCTCGAACGGGCAGAGCATCGAGATCGAATTGATCAGCAGCTCGTCCTCCGCTTCCTCGAGCGCGCCCCAGTCGGTCGAGAGATTGCGCTCCTCGAAATAGCGGCCGAGCAGATCGAGGAACGATTTCCGGTCGAAGCCACCGTCGTCCTCCGCCGCGCCCCGGTCGCGGCGGAAATCCTCCCAGCCCACCCGGCAGCGGCGATAGGGCTGAAACCCCTCTTCCTCCCCGGCCACGCGAAACCGCGACACGCCCGAAAGCGTGATCAGGTAACGCCCGTCCTCGGTCTCGGAAAACGCCGTCAACCGCCCGGCGCAGCCGATCGCCTGCAGCCTCGGCAGGCCCGGACCCTGGCTGGCGCGCGGCTGGATCATCCCGATCAGCCGGTGCGCGGTCTTCATCGTGTCGTCGAGCATCGCCAGGTAACGCGGCTCGAAGATGTGCAGGGGAAGCCGCGCCCGGGGCAAGAGAAGCGCCCCCGGCAGCGGGAAGACCGGGATGGTATCGGGAAGATCCGGAACCCGTTTCATGTCCGGAAACCTAGCCCGACACCGGGCTCAGGCAAATATCATCGACGACAGCCGGCGGCGTCCGGTCAGCGCGATCGGGTCCTGCGGCTTCAAGGCGTCGAAGATCTTGAAAAGCTGCTTCTTGGCGGCTTCGTCGTTCCAAGCCCGGTCGCGGCGGAACAGCTCCAGAAGCTCGTCCACCGCCGCCTCCACCTCGCCCGCGGCGTGGAGCGCCTGGGCGAGGTCGAACCGCGCCTGGTGGTTCTTCGGATCCGCCTCGACCGCCGCGCGCAGCTCCGCCACCGGGCCGGCCTTCTCGGCCTGCCGCGCAAGCTCGAGCTGCGCCCGCGCCGCGTCGATTTCGGGCGTGCCATCCATCTCGGCCGGCACGCCGTTCAGGAGCGCCTCGGCATGGTCGAGCTGCCCCGCGGCCAGATGCGCCCGCACCAGCCCACCGAAGGCGGCCGCGTTGCCAGCCTCTTCCTGCAGGATCGCCGCGAAGGTCTGCGCCGCATCGGCCGCCGCGCCCTCGGCCAGCATCTGCTCGGCGGCTTCCAGCGCCTCGCCCAGCCCGCCATCGCCGGCAAGACCGGTGAGCCGCTCGACGAAGGCCTTGATCTCCGAGCCCTGCACCGCGCCCTGGAACCCGTCCACCGGCTGGCCCTGCCAGAAGGCGTAGACCGTGGGGATCGACTGGATCCGCAGTTGCCCGGCGATCCCCTGGTTCTCGTCCACATTTACCTTGACCATGCGGACCTTGCCGCCCGCGGCTTGCACCGCCGCTTCCAGCATCGGCCCGAGCGTCTTGCATGGCCCGCACCAGGGCGCCCAGAAATCGACGATCACCGGCACCTCGCGGCTGGCCTCGACTACATCGTCCATGAAGGTGGTTTCCGAGCTGTCCTTGATCAGGTCCGGCGCCGGTTTCGGCTGCGGGTTCAGTTCGAGCATGTCAGACCCCTCTCTCGCGGTTGATCTCTATATGCGCTTTCCGGCGTGAGAGACAACGTGTCGTAGTGGACAAATTCCCCCGGAAGCGGGCGCAAGCCGGGCGCGGATCCAGCACACCTCCGGTTCCTCCGGTCCCGCCTCCCGCCTAGAGATCGAAACTGGCGAAGACCGGCGCGTGGTCCGACGGCTGCTCCCAGCCGCGTGCCGCGCGCAGGATCCGCGATCCATGCGCCGAGCCGGCGATATCGGCCGAGGCCCAGATGTGGTCGAGCCGCCGGCCCTTGTCGGCCGCGTCCCAGTCCCGTGCCCGGTACGACCACCAGGAATAGAGCTGTCCCTCAGGCAGGTCGGCCCGGGTGACATCGCACCACCCGCCCGCCTCCTGCGCCGCACCGAAGGCCTCGACCTCGATGGGCGTGTGGCTCACCACCTTCAGGAGCTGCTTGTGCGACCAGACATCGTCCTCGCGCGGCGCGATGTTGAGATCGCCCACCAGGATCGACCGCGCCGGCAGGCTGTCGCGAAAATGGTCGCGCATGTGGGCGACGAAATCGAGTTTCTGCCCGAATTTCTCGTTCTTCTCCCGGTCGGGCACGTCGCCGCCCGCCGGCACGTAGCAATTGTGGATGACCACCCCGTTCTCCAGCTGCGCCGCCACGTGGCGGGCCTGGCCGAGCCCCGCGAAGTCGATCTCGCCCGCGTCCTCGATGGGGAGCTTCGACAGGATCGCGACGCCGTTGTAGCCCTTCTGCCCCCGCGCGACGACATGGCCGTAGCCCAGCGCGCGGAACGCCTCGAGCGGCATCTTCTCCACCGGCGACTTGCACTCCTGCAGGCAGAGCACGTCCGGCGCCTCCTCGGCGAGGAGCTTCGAAACCAGCGCCTCGCGCAGGCGGACCGAGTTTATGTTCCAGGTGGCTAGCGAGAAGGACATGGGAGGTCTCCGGAGCGTTGGCCGCGCGACCCTATCGCGCGACCCGCCCGGCCTCAACCGCCCGGACGCCGCCGCGGGCGGCGCACACCCTGCGCTTGACTCGCGGACAACTCTGGATCTATGTGCCGCCCAGGACCATTTCAGCGCGCGGAGGACGAATATGGGAATCACGTATCGCTTCCTCCCTGGCCGCGTCCGCCTCGGGGTCGCCGCGGGCTGACCCCGCGGGGCGACGACAGCCCCCCAAAGGCCGACCACTGTCCGATCCCGGACGTCCTTCCTTCCAGCGCAGGCGCGGACCTCAGGTCCGCGAACATTCCATGTCCCGTATCTCGACTCGCAGCGCATTCGCGCGCGTTCTCTCTTTCGCCGCAAGCCTTTGGATGCGTCGGCGCGGTCTCGTCGCCACGCTCCTAGCGCTCGTGCTGGTCTCCACGGCCGCCGACGTCGCGATTCCCCTGGTCACCGGCCGGCTCGTAGCCTCGGTCTCCGCGGGCGGGTCTCCCTGGGGCAGTTTCGGTTTGCTCCTGGGCCTCGGCGTGGTGTCCTTCACCGCCAAGATCCTGAGCTATTTCACGATTATCGACCTGACCGTGCCCACCATGCGCGAAGCGGAATCCGAGGCCTTCGCCCGGGTCCAACGCCTGCCCGCCTCCTGGCATGCCAGCGCCTTCGCCGGTTCGACGGTGCGCCAGATCACCCGCGGTGCCTGGGCGCTCGACGACATGGCCGACGTGCTGATGCTGGCGCTCCTTCCCTCGACGCTGGTGCTCTTCGGCACGATCTGCACGCTCACTGCCTTCCGCTGGGAAGTCGGGCTTGTCGCCCTCCTCGGGGCGCTCCTTTTCGTCGGCCTGTCGCTCGGCCTGACGCTCCTCTGGGTGGCACCCGCCGCGCGGCTCTCGAACGCTCAGGACAGCCGCGTCTCGGGGGCGCTCGCCGACGCGATCACCTCGAACGCGGTCGTGCGGGCCCATGCGGGCGAACCGCGCGAGGAAGATCGCCTCGGCCGCGTCCTGGCGAAATGGGCGCATCGCACCCGCCGGACCTGGCGGCGCGGCACCGTGTCTGGCCTCGCACAGGACATCTCCCTCTGGGCGCTCCGGGCGGCGGTCCTCGGCGGCGCACTCCTCGCCTTCGCACGGGGCGCGGCCGGGGCGGGCGAGATCGCCTTCGTGGTCTCGGCGCTCGGCATGCTCGACGGCTATCTCCGCCAGATCGGCCACCACGTCCGCATGCTGCAGAAGGCGGTGAACGACGCCGAGGAGCTCGTCCAGCTCATGGCCGTCACGCCCGAGCGCGAAATCGCCCGGACGCCGGCACGGGCGCTGCCGCCGCGCGCCGCCGCGCTCGCCTTCACGCATGTGGACTACGGCTATGACGGCGCCGCGACGCCGCTCTTCACCGATCTCCACGTCGCGATCCCGGCGGGCCAGAAGGTGGGGCTCGTAGGTCGCTCCGGCTCGGGCAAGACGACCTTCGTCAAGCTGATCCAGCGGCTCCACGAGGTCACCGGCGGGGCGATCACGCTCGGCGGGGTGGACATCGCCCAGGTCCCCTTGTCCGATCTGCGCCGGCAGGTCGCTCTCGTGCCGCAGGAGCCGATCCTGTTCCATCGCTCGCTCGCCGAGAACATCGCCTATGCGCGCCCCGGCGCCACGATGGCCGACGTGCGCGAGGCCGCCCGGCGTGCGGGCGCCGCCGAGTTCATCGAGCGCCTGCCCAAGGGCTACGGCACCGAGGTAGGCGAACGCGGGGTGAAGCTCTCCGGCGGCGAACGCCAGCGCGTCGCTATCGCGCGGGCTTTCCTGTCAGACGCGCCGCTCCTGGTGATGGACGAGGCAACCTCCTCGCTCGATTCCGAAGCCGAGGCGCGAGTCGCCCTGGCCGCCGAGCGGCTCATGGAGGGGCGCACGACCCTGGTGATCGCGCACCGGCTCGCCACCGTGGAGCGCATGGACCGCATCCTTGTCTTCGACCGGGGCCGCATCGTCGAAGACGGGTCGCCGGCCGAACTCCTGGCCCGCGACGGCGGTCTCTACCGCGCGCTGCGCCGGGGCCAGACGCTCGCGGCGTGACGGGTCCGGTGCGGAGCGGCGGTCAGGGTCGCCCGGGCTCGGCGGCCTGGGCCTTCAGGTCGATCTTGCTGACATGGGGGAAGTCGCCCTCCGCGATATAGGCCTCCTCCGCAGCAGAGGAGACCCGGCCGAGGATCGGGTTGCGGTGCGGATGCCGGCCGAAACGCTCGATGATCCCGGTGACGCGGGCGCATTGCGACAGCGTGCGCTCGACGAAGGCCCCCAGATGCGGCAGCGCGATCTCCGCCTGCTCATGGGCAAGCTCGGTCGCGAGCGCCATCCGCGCGAGATGGTCGGGCCCCTCGCAATGGCCGAGATTGATGATGTAGAAATTCCGCTCCCAGGTATGCGGAAGCGCCCGGTAGTGGCCGTTGTCGAGCGCCTCCAGAACGAGGCGGGTGGCCTTAATGTCCTGCCCGTAGGCCGCCGGCGTATCGCGCCAGAGCGAACGCGGGAACTGGTCGAGCGCGATCACCAGCGCCAGCCGCCCGCGCGGTGTTTCGGCCCAATGATCCAGCTCCGAGCGCGCCGCGGCGGTGGTCAGCGGCCCGAACCGCTCGCAGATCACCGCATCTATGCCGCCGCGCATCCTGGTCGCCCAGAACTTCGCGTGGCATTCCTCGTTCTCCCAGTGCCCGTCCTCCGGAAACCAGAGGTCAAGCACGTCTTCGGGCCGAAATTCCGTCATCGTCATCCCCTTTCTCCCGGCCGAGGCTACCAGCCAGCGAGGCGCACGGGAAACCCGGAGGTTGCGCAGGGCGCGCACAGGCGCCCTGCGCTGACGAGAGGATCGCCGCGTCTCAGAAGGTCGGCAGCGGCGGCAGCGGCTGGCCCAGCCACTTGAGGCTGATCTCGTTCAGCTCACCGCCCAGCTTCTTGTGCAGGATGAAGACGTTCACCCACTGCAAGAGGTCGTAGTTGCCCTTCTTCACGCCGATGAAGGCGGGGCTGTCCTTGAGGATGAACTTCCGCTCGAGACCGATATCCGGGTTCTTCTCGCCGATCTCGGCGGCGAGCGTGTTGCCCGAGACCAGCACGTCGACCTGGCCCGAGACGAAGGCCGACATAGTGGCCGCGTTGTCGCCGAAGCGGATGATCTCGACGTCGTCGCCCGCGATCTTGGTCAGTTCCAGGTCTTCCAGCGTGCCGCCGGTCAGGCCCACTTTCTTGCCCGCGAGGTCGGCGACCGAGCCGACATCGACCGAGGCCGGCGCGAAGGCGCCCGAGTAGAACGGCGCATAGGCAGCCGAGAACCAGATCGACTTCGCCCGCTCCGGATTCGCGCCCATGGTCGCGATCACCAGGTCGACCCGGTCGGTCTCGAGGAAGGGAATCCGCTGCTTCGAGGTGACCGGCACCAGCTCCAGCTCGACGCCGAGGTTCTCGGCGATCAACTTGGCCACGTCCACGTCATAGCCCACCTGCTCGCCCTCGTCGCCGAGCGAGCCGAAGGGCGGAAAGCTCTCGGGCACCGCGATCTTGATCGTTCCGGCCGCCAGGATGTCCGAAAGATCGGCCAGCGCCGCACCGGTGGTCCCCGCCAGGATCGCGACGGCCGCCAGGCAGTTGCGCAAAGTTTTCTTCATGTCCTTGGTCTCCCTCTTGGACTGTTTCTTGGAGTGGATCTTGGAAAGGAGGGTCAGCCCGCCGCAACGGGCCGTTTCGAGACCGCGCCGAGCCGCGCTTCCAGCCGCCGCGCGCAGACCGAGAGCGGAAAGCAGAGGCAGAAATAGATCAGCGCCATCAGCGGAAAAATGATGAAGGGCTCGGTCCCGTCGACCGGCGCATTGGCCCAGCGCTTGCCGATGGTCATGAGGTCGTGGAACCCGATGATATAGGCGAGCGACGTGCCCTTGATGATCTGCACCATGAATCCCACCGTCGGCGCCAGCGCGAGCCGGAGCGCCTGGGGCAGGATCACCAGCCGCAGCGTCGAGAGGAAATGCAGGCCCAGGGACCGCGCGCCCTCCCACTGCCCCGCCGGGATCGCCTCGATGGCACCGCGCCAGACATCGGCCAGATAGGCGCTCGAGTAGAAGGTCAGCGCGGCCGAGGCGGCGATCCACGGGTTGACGTCCTGGCCGAGAAGCCGCGGCACGCCGAGCCCGGCGATGAACAGCAGCATCAGGAGCGGCGCCGACTCGAACAGCCAGATATAGGCGATCGCCAGCCGCTTGGCCCAGCGGACGGGCGAGGTGCGCAAGACGGTGATGCCCGCCCCCATCAGACCGCCGCCGAAGAAGGCGATCAGCGACAGGTAGATCGTGTATTGCGTCGCCTCGAGGAGCTGGAACAGCACGATCCCGCCCGGCTTGCCGAAGATGGCGACCAGGAAATCGCTCACCGCGCCGCCCTCCGCCAGGGGAACAGCCGCGGATAGGCCAGCGCCAGCGCCGTCTTGAAGGCGAGCGAGACGAGGATGTAGACCAGCGTCAGCGTGAGGAACACCTCGAAGCTCCGAAACGTCCGACTGTCGATGAAGACCCCCGCCTCGGTCAGGTCGCGCACGCCGATTTCCGAGACGATCCCCGTGGTCAGGAACAGGAAGATGAACTGGCTCGACAGCGAGGCGTACATCCGCGCCAGCGCCTGCGGCAGCACCACGAGGAAGAACGACCGTACCCCCGGCAGCCCCAGCGCCTGCGCCGCCTCGCCCTGCCCGTCCTCGACCGAGGCCAGCCCGGCCCGCAGGATCTCCGAGAAATAGGCCGAGAAGTTCAGCATCAGCGCGAGGATCGCATGCCCCCAGAACGGCCATTGATAGCCGAGCAGCAGCGGCAGCCCGAAGGCCACGAAGAAAAGCTGCACGATCAAGGGCGTGTTGCGGATGAACTCGACATAGCAGGCCGCGAGGAGACCCAGCACCGGCACCCGCCCATAGCGCATGCCTGCCAGGCCCAGGGCCAGGACAAAGCCGAGCAGCGCGCCGGCCAGCGTGATCCCGATGCTCATCAGCGTGCCCTCGAAGAGACGCGCCAGATAGTCGGGGTTGCGGTAGATTTCGAAGAAGCGCAGATCCATCGGCGGCACCATGGAGACGCCCCGATGCGGGCAAAAGCACCCCCGGCCCCCCACCGCCGCACCGCCCGCGAAAACCGGCCAGATCCGCCCACAATATAGGCGCATCGCCCGCAAAGAGGGCGAATGCAAATCAAACCGGCAGGGAATCGCCCAGCGAAGCGGCGATACATCGCCTGGCCCCACGACAAAAAAAGGCCGGGCACGAAGCCCGGCCAGTCCAACAGGGAGGATGCCACAACATAACCCCGTTGTGGCCAGGGGATCCGTCGTACCGGCTAGGAAACTAGCCGGTACCCACCAGATTCCGTAACAAGTAGGCGTGCATTTGACGGATCTGGTTCAATTTTTTGGCGAAGCCGATAAATATGTGTTTCCAGCGTGTGGGTTGTCACCCCGGCATTGTAGCCCCAGACTTCGTGCAGGAGCACGTCCCGCGCCACCACGCCCTCGGTCGCCCGGTAGAGGAACTTGAGGATGTTCGTCTCCTTCTCGGTGAGACGGATCTTCTTTTCCTCTTCGGTGAGCAGCATCTTCTGCGCCGGCCGGAACGTGTAGGGCCCGAGCTGGAACACCGCGTCTTCCGACTGTTCGTGCTGCCGCAGCTGCGCCCGGATCCGCGCCAGAAGCACCGGCAGCTTGAACGGTTTCGTCACGTAATCGTTGGCCCCCGCGTCGAGGCCGAGGATCGTGTCGGCATCGGTGTCGTGGCCGGTCAGCATCAGCACCGGGCACTTGACGCCCTGCTTGCGCATACGCCGGCAGAGCTCGCGGCCATCGGTATCGGGCAGGCCCACATCGAGAATCACCAGGTCGTAGATCGCCTGTTTCGCCTTCTCGATCGCCTCGGCGCCCGAGGCGGCCTCGAACACGTCGAAATCCTCGGTCATCACCAGCTGCTCGCCGAGCGCCTCGCGCAGGTCGTCGTCGTCGTCGACAAGAAGGATTTTCTTCAGGTTCGCCATTCCGGGGCCTCCCGCACTCATCTTGCCCGAAGATGTGCCCCCTGTCGCGCCAGACAAGAGTTGCAACAATCGCTTCACGGGCTCGTGTCGGAGGAGCGGGATTTGTTTCATTTTCGTTGGGAAGCGTCTACATCCGGCGGGACGCAAGGAGGGTGACGCAAGCCGATGACGCTCGGGCCGGATCTCGGGGAACGCCTGGCACGGGCGCGGGCCGATCTCAGGATCGGCGTGCCCGTGGCCGTCCGTGCGGGGGCCGAAACCGCGCTCGTCGCCGCGGCCGAGACGCTCTCGCCCGCCCGGCTCCGCGCGCTCCGCACCGCCGGACCCACCGTGCTCGCGGTCACCGATTGGCGGGCGCGGACGCTCAAGGCCCATGTCTATGACGGCGACCTGACCCGACTCACCCTGCCCGAGGAAGCCGACGCGGCCTGGGTGCGCGCCGTTTCCGACCCGGCCGCCGACCTCGCCGCGCCGATGAAGGGCCCGTTTCAGGCCGAACGCGGCGGCGACGCCGGGATCCACCGCCTTGCGCTCAGGCTCGCCAAGGAGGCCCGCCTCCTCCCCGCCGTCCTGGTCACGCCGATCCCCGCCCCCGCGCTCCCGGCAGGCGTGACGCTCCTCGACCTCGCCGAGATCGCCGCCGAGGCCGGGGTCAGCCCGCTCCACCGCGTGATCTCCGCCCGCGTGCCGCTCGAAGCCTCCGAGGCCGGCCGCGTCCATGTGTTCCGCCCCGAGGATGGCGGTGAGGAGCACTACGCCGTCGAGATCGGCCGCCCCGACCGCGACGCCCCGGTGCTGGTGCGGCTGCACTCGGCCTGCTTCACCGGCGACGTGCTCGGCTCGCTCAAATGCGATTGCGGCCCCCAGCTCCGCGGCGCGCTGGCGCGGATCGCCGAGGAAGGCGCGGGAGTGCTCCTCTATCTCAACCAGGAGGGCCGCGGCATCGGGCTCGCCAACAAGATGCGCGCCTATTCGCTGCAGGACCAGGGCTTCGACACCGTCGAGGCCAACCACCGGCTCGGCTTCGAGGATGACGAGCGCGATTTCCGGATCGGCGCCGCGATCCTGTCGCGGCTCGGCATCGGCCAGGTCCGGCTGATGACCAACAACCCGCGCAAGGTTGCCATGCTCGAAACCTGCGGCCTGAAGGTGACCGAGCGCGTGCCCCTCGCCGTGGGCCGCAACCCGCTCAACGAGACCTATCTCGACGTCAAGGCGCAGAAGTCCGGCCACCTGCTGTAGGCGGGGCCGTTGCGACGGCCCACACCCCGGAAAATCCGGAAGCACCGCCCCGCTCCGCCCCCCGTGACAGGCGCGCGAAACTCGTGCTATGGTTGTGTCTCTCTTTATTTCCCGCCCGCACGGACGCCCGGCACATGCCCCGGGCCCGGTTTCCGAAAGGACCCAGATGCACGTCGCCAGGACAGCCGCGCGCCCGTGGCGGGCCTTCGTTGCGCCGCGCCGCCGCGGGGGAGACAACCGTGTCGAGTAACGGGGGCGGCGGGTTCCGTTCCACGGCGCGCCAGGTCAACCGCCCCACCGCCGTGCTGGAGGCGCTGGTGGCCGAGATCGCCCGCCACGAACGCGGCGGGCTCGGAGTGATCCTCGAGGGCGCGCCGGGCCCCGAGCGCCGCGCCTTCGCCGAGGCGCTGGCCGACGCCGCCGGCCGCAGCCTTCGCGTCGTCGAGGCGACCGAGTTCGACAAACGCAGCCGCAAGCGCGCCCTGGGCGCGCTGCTCGCCGAGGCCGAGGCGCTCGGCGCGATCCTGTTCTTCGACGAGGCCGACGCGCTGTTCGGCCGCCGCACCGAAATCGCCGACGCCCATGTCCGCTTCAGCGAGGCCGAGATCGGCTTTTTCCTGAAACGTCTGGACGAAACCGAGGGCGTCGCGATCCTCGCCACCAACGCCCGTACCGCGCTCGACGAAGCCCTGATTGCGCAGATGCAGGCCGTGCTCAGCCTCAGCTGACCCCTTCCGGCGCACGCCGCGACCGCATAGCCTCCCGGCCATGCGCCCCCATGACCTCGTCCTCACGCCCACCCATCTCCGCGTCCTCGGCCGCCGCCTGCCCCGCACCATCGGCCGGGGCGGCCTCACCTCCGACAAGCGCGAGGGCGACGGCGCCACGCCGCGCGGCACGCTCCGCGTCACCGGCATGCTGTATCGTCCCGACCGGATCGCCCGGCCCGCGCCCTGGGCCGAACCGATCGGCCCCGCCGACCTCTGGTCCGACGATCCCGCCGACCCGGCCTACAACCACCTCGTCCGCGCACCCTATCCCGCCAGCCACGAACGGCTGCGCCGCGCCGACCCGCTCTACGACCTCGTGATCCTCACCGACTGGAACTGGCCCGCCGCCCTCCCCGGCCGCGGCTCGGCGATCTTCCTGCACCGCTGGCGCCGCCCGCTCTACCCGACCGCCGGCTGCATCGCGCTGCGCCCGGGCGACCTCGCCTGGCTCGCCCGCCGCATCGCCCCGGGGACGCGGATCCTCATCCGCTAGCCCTGGCGGACCACACAATGGATCGCAAGCCGGGCGAGCGCCTGCCCGTGGGATGGCGCTGCAACGGTTTTCAACTCACTTTGTGGCGCCACCTGCCTCCGACCTCCAGGGTCCGCGCAATCGTCACCAGAGCGCCAGCCCGCCGGGACGGGCAGGCGCTCGCCCGGCGGCCCTTCGGGCCTGATTCCGGGCGGGGCATCGAGCGACCGTTGCGACCGCCCCCTCAATTCCAGCACTCCACCAGAACCGTCATGTCCGCGCCCACCAGCGCAATGTCTTCCGGGTCGAGCGGCGCCTCCCGCTCGGGCGCGGCCGGCACCACCCCCTGCGCCTCGAGAAATGCCCCGAGCGCGGCGGACCCGGCGGCGAACCGCACCTCCTTCGGCAGGCTCTGCGCCGGGTCCTCCCGCTGCGGCAGAAGCAGCCCGACCACGCCGCCCGCCATGTCGAGCACCGGCCCGCCCGCATCGCCCGGCTGCGCCATCAACGCGAGCCGCGCCAGCCGCGCGTCGCCGTCAAGCCCCTGCGCCTCCTCCAGGGTCCCGAAGCTGATCGTCGGCGCGCCCAGCACCCCGCCATAGGCATAGCCCGCCACCGCCACCTCGGCATCGCGCCGCGGCAGCCCCTGACGGAGCCGCCCGATATCGAGCGGCACCTGCCCCGCCTCGGGCCGCAGCAGCGCAACGCCCAGCCCCGGATCCGCCGCCGCCACCCGGGCCTCTGTTTCGCCGTCGACCGTGATCCGCGAACAGCCCGCCACCTGCTCGGCCGCGGTCAGCACCGCTCCCGAGGCGTCCACGTAGAAGCCCGAACCGAACCGCTCCGGCCGCCGCACCTGCAACCCGGCCAGAAGGTCGGCTCCCCGGATCTCCGGATTGCCTGCCGTGTCCGGCAGCACCACTCCCGGGATCGGCGCGAAACTCTCCTGCATCGCCGCCAGCGCCACGCCCCGACGCATCGCGTCGCCCGCCGGCCAGACCAGCGCGAAGCCCTTCACCCCGTCTTCCGTGATCTGCGCCTCGACCCGGGTCTGGTAGCGCGCATTCTCGCCCTCGATGGTGAACCGCCCCCGGCCGATCCGCCGCTCCCCCGCGAGCGGCACGATTTCGAGCGTCTGCATCGCCTCGTAGAGCCCGAGCAGCGCATCGCCCCCACCGGTTTCCGAAATCAGCAGCACCTGCACCCCGTCCGAGCCTTCGTAGCGCGCAAACGGTGCCTCGTAGCCGCTGAGCGCCACCAGCCCCAAAGGCAAGGTGATCTCGATCCCCGTCTCCAGGTCGCGCACCGGCCCGAGCCCCAGGCTCGCCTCTGCATCGCGCCAGGCCGCCACCAGCGCCGCGCGCTGCGCCGAGGTCAGGATCCCCGTCTCCGCGAACCCGCTCGCCCGCTGCCAGGCCGCCATCGACTTCCGCGTGCCCGGCCCGAAATCCCCGTCGATCCGCGCGGCATAGAAACCTGCCGCCCTCAGCGCGCGCTGCACCTCCTCGCGCTCGGCCTTGCCCAGCCGCCGCTCCGCCACACGCGCCTCGGCCGGGCTCTCCTCCGCCGGCACCGAGAGTACCGGCGCCACCGCCGTCTCGACCGGCTCCGGCGCCGCCCCCGCCACCGGCCAGAACGGCGCGCGGAAATTGCTGCCGTCCGCCAGGTAGCTGTCGCCAGGGATTTGCCCCT
>JBNKWI010000085.1:0-14681 GCA_050299695.1 Paracoccaceae bacterium | reverse complement strand
CCCGCACGCAAAGCCGCCAGCACCGCATCGCGATAAAGCTCCATCGTCACCGCCCCGCGCGGCGTAGGGTCCTCGCCATGCCCCGGCAGGTCGATGGCCCGCGCGTCATGCCCCCGCGCCGCCAGCGCCGGGATCAGGTCGCGCCAGCACCAGGCGCCGTGACTGGCGCCATGGATCAGCAGGAAGGACGCCATTCAGACATGCCCGGTCTCGTGCAGGAACTCGGTCAGCAGCTCGGCATATTCGCCCGGCTTTTCGGCGCAGGGCAGGTGCCCCGCCCCCCGGATCAACGCGAATCGCGAGCCCTTCACCAGCTCCGCCGTCTCGCGCACCAGGTCGGGCGGGGTCGAACCGTCCTCGCTCCCGGCGATCGCCAGTGTCGGCAGCGTCAGCCCCGACGTCGGCGTGTAGAAATCCGTCCCCGAGATCGCCGCGCAGCAGCCGGCATAGCCCTCCAGCGGCTGCCGCTCCAGCATCGCCCTCCAGGCCAGGAACTCCGGCCGGTCGCGGAACGGTTTCGCGAACCAGCGCTCGAGGATCCCCTCCGAGATCGCCGCGATGCCGCCCGCCTCCAGCGCCGAAATCCGCGCCCGCCACATCTCGGCGGTGCCGATCTTGGCGGCGGTGTTCGAAAGCACCATGGCGCGGACCTGATCCATCCGCTTCACCGCCAGCCCCTGCGCGATCATCCCGCCGATGGAGATCCCCACGACAACCGCGTCGCGCACCCGCAGATGGTCCAGGAGCCGTTCGAGATCGGTCACCAGCGCGCCCATCGAATAGGGCCCCTTCGGACAGGACGACAGCCCGTGCCCGCGCTTGTCGTAGCGAATGAGCCGCAGCCCCTCCGGCAGAAGCGGCACCACTGCGTCCCAGAGCCGCAGATCCGTCCCCAGCGAATTCGCGAACACCACCGGCGCGCCATCCGCCGGCCCGTCCTCGCGGTAATGCACATCGACACCGTCGAGCCGCGCGATCCTCATCTAGCCCATCTCCAAAGCCTGCCGGAACAGCGGCGCATCGACATTGCCGCCCGACGCGACGACGATCACATCGGCATCGTCCGCGCGATGCCACAGCGCGGCGGCAAGCGCCACCGCCCCGCCCGGCTCCAGCACGATCCGCAAGCGCCGGAACGCGAGCGCCATGGCCCGCAAGGCCTCGTCATCGCTCACCGCGATCCCCGGCCCGCAATGGGCCGTCAGGATCGGAAAGGTCAGATCCCCCGGGTGCGGCGTCAGGATCGCGTCGCAGATCGAACCCGACAGCCGGGCGTTGCTCTGGACGCTCCCCGCCGCCAGCGACCGCCCCACATCGTCGAACCCCTCCGGCTCCACCGGCCGCACCGTCAGCCCCGGCGCCCGCGCCGCCAGTGCCAGTGCGATGCCCGAGGTCAGCCCGCCGCCGCCGCAGCAGACCAGCACATCCGCCCGCTCCACACCGGCGGCCCCAGTCTGCTCCGCGATCTCCAGCCCCACGGTGCCCTGCCCGGCGATCACATCGGCATTGTCGAAGGGCGCGATCAGCGTCAGCCCCCGCGCCTCGGCAATCGGCAGCGCCACCTCGTGCCGGTCCTCGTTCGCGCGGTCATAGGTCACCACCTCGGCGCCCAGCGCCCGCGTGTTGGCGATCTTCACCGCCGGCGCATCGGCCGGCATCACGATCACCGCCGGCGCGCCCATCTCGCGCGCGGCGCAGGCGATGCCCTGGGCGTGGTTCCCGGAGGAATAGGCGATCACCCCCCGCGCCCGCTCCGCGTCGGACAAGGCCGAGATCGAGGCCCGCCCGCCCCGGTACTTGAACGACCCGGTCTTCTGCAGGCATTCCGCCTTCACGAAGATCCGCCGCCCCGCCTCCGCATCCAGAAGCGGCGCGTTCAACAGGGGCGTCTTCACCGCATGCCCGGCCAGCCGCCCGGCCGCCGCCTCGATCCGCTCGATATTCACGCAACTCGCTCCAGCCAGGCGCGGATCACCGCGAGCGCCGAGGGCTCGTCGAGGAACGGCACATGGCCGCGCCCCGGCACCTCGGCAAAGATCATCTCCGGCGCGCGGCGCAGCATCTCCTCGGCGGTCTCCCGCGTGAGCAGCGTCGAATTCGCCCCCCGGATCAGCGCCAGCGGCTTCTTCGCCGCCGCCTCGAAGATCGGCCAGAGGTCGATCGGCTCGGCCGGCGGCGGCGCCACGATCCCGTCACGCAGCCGCGCATCGTAGCGTAGCGCCAGCCCCTCCGGCGTCTCCTCGAACTGCGCCTCGACCTCTTCCCGCCAGCGCGCCATCGGCACGCCCTGGAAATCGGTCCAGAGCCGCGCCCGCGCCTCGGCGGCCTCGTCATAGGTCTTCTGCGCCGGCGGAACCCCGATATAGGCCTTGATCCGGTCGAGCCCCACCTGGCCGATCTCCGGCCCCACATCGTTCAGGCACAGCCCCAGGACCCGGTCCGGCACCATCGCCGCGAGCCCCATGCCGATGAGCCCGCCCCGCGACGTGCCGAGGATCGCCGCCGCCCCGATCTCCAGGTGGTCGAGAAGCGCCAGCGCGTCGGCGCTCTCCTGCGGGATCGTGTAGCTCGCCGGATCGGCCCAGCCCGACCGGCCGCGCCCGCGATAGTCCATCCGGATCAGCCGGTGCCCCGCCAGATGCGGCGCCACATGGTCGAAATCGCGCCCGTTCCGGGTGAGCCCCGACAGGGCGAGGATCGGGAGCCCCTCCCCGGAATCGTCGTAATGGAGCGGGGTGCCGTCGGCGGCGGTGAATTCGGGCATCAGGCGGTTTCCGCAAGCTTGGGGATTTCGGTGAGGTCGCTCAGGACCCAGTCGGGCCGCCCGGGCAGCAGGTCCACCGGCTCGCCCGCGCGGTTGATCCAGGCGGTGCGGAACCCGAACCGCGCCGCGCCCGCCACGTCCCAGCCGTTCGACGAGATGAAGAGCACATCGCCGGGCTCGGTGCCGAAATGCCCGCCGACAAGGCCATAGACCCGCGCGTCGGGCTTGAACACGCCCACGCTCTCCACCGAAAGCACGGCGTCGAGCAGGCCGAAGATCCCGGCAGACTGCACCGCGCCGTCCAGCATCTCGGGCGAGCCGTTCGACAGGATCGCGGTGCGCCGCCCGGCCGCCTTTAGCGCTTCGAGCATCGCGGGCACTTCCGGATAGGCCCCCAGCTCCCAGTAGAGCTTCAGAAGCCGGTCACGCAGCACCGGATCGTGCAACCCAAGCGCTTCCATCGACCAGTCGAGCGCATCCTGCGTGACCGCCCAGAAATCCGCATGGTCCCCGGTGATCGCCCGGATCCACGAGTATTGCAGCTGCTTCGCCCGCCACTGCGCCGACAGCGCCTGCCAGGAGCCCGCGAGCGCCGCCCCGCCCGGCTCCGCGGCGGCCGAGCGCGCGGCGGCGGACACGTCGAACAGCGTGCCATAGGCATCGAAGACACAGGTCGAGATCGGCATGGGGTCATCCTTTGCCCGCAAACTGGCACAGCCGCCCGGCAGAGGAAAGCCGGGGCCGCCGGTTTGCGTCCCGGCGCCGCATGGCCTAGGCTCGGGCATCGCTCGAGAACCCGCGCGACCTGGCGCGGCCTCGAAAATTCATCCCAGCGAAAGAGATATCATCATGACCGACGCGAAAGCGGGCGACACAGTACGTATTCATTATTCCGGAACGCTGGCGGACGGCACCACCTTCGACAGCTCCGCCGGCCGCGATCCGCTCGAATTCACGGTCGGGTCGGGCCAGATCATCCCGGGCCTCGACCGCGCGATCCCCGGCATGGCCGTCGGCGAAACCAAAATCGTCGAGGTGCCGCACATGGAGGCCTACGGCCCGCACAACCCCGAGGCGCGCCAGGCCATCCCGCGCGAAACCGTGCCCGCCGACCTCAATGTCGATCCCGGCACCCGGCTCGCCATGCGCACCCAGGACGGCCGCGACGTCTCGGTGACGGTGGTCGAGGCGACCGAGACCGAACTGGTGCTCGACGCCAACCACCCGCTCGCGGGCAAGGATCTGACCTTCGAGATCGAACTCGTCGAGATCGTCTGACCGGGGTCGCCCCGGTCAGAGATTCTCGAGCCGGGGCATCCCCATAATGTGATATCCGCCATCGACCATCACCACCTGCCCCGTGGTGCAGGCCCCGCCGTCAGAGGCCAGCCACGCCGCGGTGCCGCCGATGGCCTCGAGCGTCGCGTTGCCCTGCATCGGCGCATTCGCCTCGGAATGCTTGTAGGTCCGCCGCGCCCCGCCGATGGCCGAACCCGCCAGCGTCTTCATCGGCCCGGGGCTGATCGCGTTCACCCGGATCCCGTCCGGGCCCAGATCGTTCGCCAGATAGCGCACCGCCGTCTCCAGCCCGGCCTTCGCCACGCCCATCACGTTGTAGCAGGGGAACACCCGGCTCGCGCCCTCGAAGGTCAGCGTCATCAGCGTGCCGCCATGGGGCATCATCGCCGAGGCCCGCCGCGCCACGTCGATGAAGGACCAGCAGGAAATCAGCATCGACTGGCTGAAATTCTCCCGGCTGGTGTCGCGGAACCTGAAATCCGCCGCCAGCTCCGCCTTGTCGGCGAAGGCGATGGCATGGACCACGAAATCGAGGCTGTCCCAGCGCGAAGCCACTGCCGCGAACCCGGCATCCATCGAAGCCGGGTCGGTCACGTCGAGATCCACGAGGAGATCCGACCCCACGCTCGCCGCCAGCGGCTCCACCCGGCGCCCGAACGCCTCGCCCTGATAGGAAAACGCCAGCGCCGCGCCCTGCGCCGCCATCGCCTGCGCGATGCCCCAGGCGATGGAGCGCTCGTTCGCCACGCCCATGATCAGGCCGCGCTTGCCCTCGAGCAGCCCGACCATGTCAGCCGTCCACCTTGCTCATCACCAGCGTCGCGTTGGTGCCGCCGAAGCCGAAGCTGTTCGACAGGACCGTATCCAGCGCCGCCGGGCGCATCTCGGTCACGATCTCCTCGGGCCGGAGCGCCGGGTCCAGCTCGCGCACGTTGATCGACGGCGCCATGAAGCCGTGCTCCATCATCAACAGGCAATAGATCGCCTCATGCACCCCGGTCGCGCCCAGCGAATGCCCGGTCATCGACTTGGTCGACGACATCACCAGCGAGTGGGCGTGGTCGCCGAACACCCGGCGCACCGCCTCCACCTCGGTCACGTCGCCCACCGGCGTCGAGGTGCCATGGGCGTTGATGTAATCCACCTTGCGCCCGTTCAGCGTCGCAATCGCCTGCCGCATCGACCGCTCGCCGCGCCTTCGCCGGACGGGGCCACCATGTCGTAACCGTCCGAGGTGGCTCCATAGCCGGTGACCTCGGCGTAGATCTTCGCGCCCCGCGCCTTGGCGTGCTCGTATTCCTCGAGCACCACCATGCCGCCGCCGCCGCCGATCACGAAGCCGTCGCGTGTCGCGTCGAAGGCCCGCGCCGCGGTCTCCGGCGCATCGTTGTATTTCGACGACATCGCGCCCATCGCGTCGAACAGGCAGGAGAGCGTCCAGTCCACCTCCTCGCCGCCGCCGGCGAAGACGATATCCTGCTTGCCCATCTGGATCAGCTCCGCGCCATTGCCGATGCAATGCGCCGAGGTCGAGCAGGCCGAGGTGATCGAATAGTTCACGCCCTTGATCTTGAACGGCGTCGCGAGGCAGGCCGAGACCGTCGACGACATGCAGCGCGTCACCATGAACGGCCCCATCCGCTTCGGCGCACCCTTCGAGATCACCGTGTCGAAGGCGGTGAAGAAGTTCGAGGTCGAGGGCCCGCCCGAACCGGCCACCAGCCCGGTCCGCTCGTTCGAGACCTCGGCCTCGGTCAGCCCCGCATCCTCGATCGCCTGCTGCATCGACAGATAGGCATAGGCCGCGGTCGGCCCCATGAAGCGCAGCTGACGCTTGTCGATCGCCTCGGCAAGGTCGATCTGCGGGATCCCGGCGATCTGGCTGCGGAACCCGTGCTCCGCATAGGCCGGCTCGAACCGGATGCCCGACCGCCCGGCCTTCAGGCTGGCGGTCACCTCGGTGGCGGAATTGCCGATGGGCGAGATGATCCCGAGCCCGGTTATGACAACGCGGCGCATGTCTGGCAGCCTTTCGTTCGAGGGTCAGTTTTCGGAGAGCGCAACCTTCATCTCCTTGACCTGGTAGATGGTCTCGCCATCGGCCTCGACGCGCCCGTCGGCGACGCCCATGGTCAGGCGGCGGGTCTGCACGGCCTTGGTGAAATCGACGTAGTAGGTCAGCATCTTGCGGTCCGGCCGCACCATGCCGGTGAGCTTGACCTCGCCGACGCCCAGCGCATAGCCGCGGCCGGTCCAGCCGCGCCAGCCCAGGTTGAAGCCGGTGAGCTGCCAGAGCCCGTCCAGCCCGAGGCAGCCCGGCATGATCGGGTTGCCGGGGAAGTGGCAGTCGAAGAACCACAGGTCCGGGGTGATGTCGAACTCGGCCACCACATGGCCCTTGCCGTTCGGCCCGCCATCGCCCGAGATCTCGGTGATCCGGTCCATCATCAGCATCGGCGGCATCGGCAGCTGGGCATTGCCCGGTCCGAACAGCTCGCCCTTCGCGCAGGCGATCAGGCCGTCTTTATCGAAGGACGTCGGAAATTCACCCATGTGCGGACCTGTCCCCTCCCGTTTCCGTGTTTTCGAATTCTTGTTCCCCAATCCTCTAACAGAGGCCCGCTTTGGCCCGCAAGGGCGCCCGACACGCTTGGCCCGGGGCCGGTTTCCCGGTTTTTATTTGATACCGGCGGGCGATAGCCCCTATATTCGCTTGAAACCGCAGCAGGCAAAGGTCGCCTTGAATGGACAGCGCACGGCTCGAACGCGGCTCGGACTGGCTGGGAACCGCCGGGCTCCGTCCCACGCGGCAGCGGCTGGCGCTCGCGGCGCTCCTCGTGGGCGACGGGCGCAACCGGCACGTCACCGCAGAGAGCCTGTTCGAGCTCTGCGCCGCGACCGATGAAAAGGTCTCTCTCGCCACCGTCTACAACACGCTCAAGGCGTTCTGCGATGCCGGGCTGATGCGCGAGATCACCGTGGACGGCACCAAGAGCTATTTCGACACCCGGGTCGACGACCACCCGCATTTCTTCTGGGAAGACAGCGCCACGCTCACCGACGCGCCGGCCGACGAGCTCGAGATCACCCGCCTGCCCAAGGCGCCGGCCGGGGCCGAGATCGCCAAGGTCGACGTGGTGATCCGGCTGCGCCGCTCCTGACCCCGTTTCTTGCCGCGTTACCGCCCCTTTACCGTCGGATTGCTATGCTGATCTCCCGCGCAGGCTGGCGCGGAGCGGGTGCGCGATGAAGATTTCCACGATCATGGTCTGCCGCAACGCGGAGGCGACCATCGCGGGCGCCATCGCGTCCTTCCTTGCGCAGGACCATGCCGACGGCGAGTTGATCCTCGTCGACGGCGCCTCGACCGACCGCACCATGGAGAT
Source organism: Paracoccaceae bacterium (assembly GCA_050299695.1). Taxonomy (GTDB): domain Bacteria; phylum Pseudomonadota; class Alphaproteobacteria; order Rhodobacterales; family Rhodobacteraceae; genus Ovoidimarina. The sequence continues at coordinate 7,232 of JBNKWI010000085.1, read as the reverse complement.
CGTCGCGGGCTTCGGCGACCCCCGCATCCTCGCCAAAAGCGAACCCGACGCCGGCATCTACGACGCCATGAACAAGGGCCTCGCCCGGATGACCGGCGATGCGTTCGGCTTCCTCAACGCCGACGACCGCTACCACGACGCCACCGCGCTCTCGCGCATCGCCCTGGCGCTCGAAACCCACGACATGGCCACCGGCCACCTCAACTTCGTCGCCGCCCATGACGGCAGCGCCCCGCGCCGGATCTGGAAGGCGAGCCCCTACCGCCAGGGCGCCTTCCGCCGCGGCTGGATGCCCGCGCACCCGACCACCTACGCAAACCGCGCCGTCTACGACCGCACCGGCCCGTTCGACCCCTCCTACCGCAACGCCGGCGATTACGACTGGATGCTCCGCGCGCTCGAGATCGACCGCGCCTCCCTCGCGGTGATCGACGCCACGCTCATCGACATGGCCGTCGGCGGCGCCAGCACCGCCGGCCTCTCGGCCAAGCTCCTCAACGCCCGCGAACTCGCCCGCGCCCGCCGCCGCCGCCTCGGCACCACCGGGTTCGACGCCGCCGCCATCCTGATGCCGCTCCGCAAACTGCCGCAGATCCTCGCCGCGCGGGTGTTCTAGGCGCGAGCCGGGCGAGCGCCTGCCCGTGGGATGGCGCCGCAACTGCTTTCCACTCACTTTATGGCGCCACCCACCTCCGACTGCGACGGTCCGCGCAAACGTCACCAGAGCGCCAGCCCGCCGGGACGGGCAGGCGCTCGCCCGGCGCCTTCGGCGCTGTTCGGGCGGAGGCACATGAATGAAGTCGCGAAACGCGAAGCTACCCCCGCACCCGGTCCCCCCGCCCGCCGCCCCGCAAGGTCGCCAGCATCAGCCGCAGATCCAGGAGAAGCCCCCGCAACGCCACATAGCGCGCATCGCATTTCGCCAGCCGCTCCGGATCGCTCATGTCGATCCCCTGCACCTGCGCCAGCCCGCTGATCCCCGGCCGCACCGCCAGAACCCCGCGCACCCGCCGCGCCGCGATCAATTCTTTCTGCACCGGCAGGCACGGCCTCGGCCCGATCAGCGCCATCTCGCCCTTCAAGAGGTTCCACGCCTGCGGCAGCTCGTCGAGCTTCGTCGCCCGCAGCTTCGCCCCGATCCGCGTCACCGCCGCCGCCGGCGCGTCATGGGTGCCCACCTCGGGCGTCCCCTCCGCCATGGTGCGGAACTTCACGCAGGTGAAGGGCCGCCCATACCGCCCGATCCGGGTCTGCAGGAACAACCCCGGCCCCGCACTCTCGCGCCGGACCAGCACCCAGATCAGCAGCAAGAGCCACGACAGCCCCACCATAATCCCCAGCCCCGCCAGCACGTCGATCCCCCGCGAAATCCCCCGATAGACCGGGTTCCGCCCGATATCGTCCACCAGGATCGCCGGCTCGCCCGGCCGCTCCGCCACGCCCTCGACCAGCACCGCAGCCAGCCGCTCCACCGAAACGACCGGCTTCAACGCCGCAAGGCAGATGAACACCCCCCGCGCCAGCCATGGCGGCAACCCGTTCAGCCGCGCGAGCTTGCCCGAAAACCGGCGGCCATGCACCGCCGGCAGGTAAAGCGTGACCGAAGAAAGCCCCGGGACCTCTGCCGCCAGCGCCGCCGCCCCCTCGCGCTTCGACCGCGCATAGGGGCTCTCGTTCGCGGGATCGAGCGCATGGGTCGAGGAAAGGTTCACGAACCGCGCCACCCCCGCCGCCTGCGCCGCCCGCGCCGTGGCCAGAAGGAATTCGACATTCCCCGCCCGGAACAGCTCGTCCGCCGCGCCGCTATGGGTGTTGACCACCGCCAGGTGAACCAGCGTCGCCCCCGCCAGATCGCGGTCCGCCAGGTCTTCCCAGCCGATCGCCTCATGGTCCGGAAACATCGCCGCCACCGCGTTCCGGTCGCGCCCGACCAGCAGCAGGCGCGCGCCCCGCGCCGCCAGAAGCGGCACCAGGTCGCGGCCGATATGGCCGGTGGCTCCGGTGATGACGAAATGCATGGCTGACCTCGCCGGGGGACGCGCCCGCGAAGAGTAGTGCCCGCGCCGGGCGCGGTCCAACCCCCGATCCGCCGGCGCGCGCCCCGGGGCGGCAGCTTTGCCACAGCCCGAAGCGTTTGACTGCAAGGCAAAAAACCGGCGAGACTGGCATCGTGGGAATGGGAACGAGGACATCATGCTGACCGATCCGCGGGGGAACCGGCGGCGCCTGATCTTTTCCGAGATCCGGAAGACCGGCCCGGTGGCGCGCGTAGACCTCGCCGACCGGACCGGGATCAGCCAACCCACGGTGACCACGCTCACGGCCGAGCTGCTCCGCGTCGGTCTGATCGAGGAAGTCACGCCAGACGACCCGCCCTCCTCCGTCCCGCGCGGCCGCCCCCGGATCGCGCTCAAGGTGCGGGGCGACGCGCATCGCGTGGTCGGGCTGAAACTGGCGGAACGCACCATCTCGGCGGTGCTCACCGATTTCCGCAACCAGGTCCTGGCCGAGCACAGCGTCGAGACCGGGGGCGCCGCGATGAGCCTCGAAGAGGCCGGTGCCGCAGTCGGACGGGTGGTGACCGAACTCGTCGCCCGGGCCGGACGCCGCAAGCCGCGGCTTTCGGCGGTGGGCATCGGCCTGCCCGGCGCGGTCGATGGCGCGCGCGGCACCGTCCACTGGTCCCCGGTGCTCGCCGACCGCGCCGTGCCCCTGGCCGACAGCCTCGGCGCCCGACTCGGCCTCCCGGTCTTCGTGGAGAACGACGCCAATCTCGTCGCCGTGGCCGAGCAGTTCTACGGCGCCGGACGCCAGGTGGAGACCTTCCTCGTCGTCACAATCGAAGAAGGCGTCGGCCTCGGCTTCGTGCTCGACAACGCGGTCTATCGCGGCGCCCGCGGCTTCGCTTCCGAGTTCGGCCACATGAAGGTGCAGCCCGGCGGCGCGCTCTGCCGCTGCGGCCAGCGCGGCTGTCTCGAGGCCTATGTCTCCGACTACGCGCTCCTGCGCGAGGCCGGGGACCTGCCCGGGATCGCCGCCGCCGGCAGCCCGTCCGACCGCCTCGCCGCGCTCCTCGACGCGTCGCGCAGCGGCGATGCCGAGGCCCGCGCGATCATCGACCGGGCCGAGCGCTATTTCGCGCTCGGGCTCTCGAACCTGATCACCCTCTTCGACCCGCCGCTGATCGTGCTCTCGGGCGAACGGACGATGAGCGACTATCTCGTCGCCGAGGACGTGCTCGCCTCGATCCGCGGCCTGCAGCATCCCGCCGGCGCCGCGCCGCCCGAGATCGTCGTGCATCGCTGGGGCAACAAGATGTGGGCGCGCGGCGCCGCCGCCCATGCGATCGACGGCGTGGCCCAGCGGATCATGGCCGGGCTTGACGCCGGCGCGTGAGAAATCTCCCAAAGCGGGGGCTGCCGCGCCGGCGGTGTACGGGCTGTGTACAGGTTGTGTACGGGTTGTGCAGGCCGGATCGCCCGCTTTGGATCGCCGCTCAGACGAACCGGTTAACGTAGTTTTCCAGGATCTCCTGCCGCCCCGACCGGGGTTCCGGCACGATCTCCTCGTCGAGCACCCGCTGGGCGATGGCCCCCAGGTCGGAGCCCAGCATCGCCTGCGCCTCGGGGGTCTCCCAGCCGGCGTAACGCTCTGAAATCGCGTCCTGAAGCCCGCCATCCTCGAGCATCGCCGCTGCTGCCTTCAGCCCCCGCGCGCAGACATCCATCGCGCCCACATGGGCGGCGATCAGGTCTTCCGCGCCGAGCGACTGGCGCCGCAGCTTGGCGTCGAAATTGGTGCCGCCGGTGGTGAAGCCACCGCCCTTGAGAATGTGGTAATAGGCCAGCGCCACCTCTGGCACACTATTTGGGAACTGATCGGTGTCCCACCCCGACTGGTAGTCGTTCCGGTTCATGTCGATCGACCCGAACATCCCCTCCGCCATCGCCAGCGCGATCTCGTGCTCGAAGCTATGCCCCGCCAGAATCGCGTGCCCCTGCTCGATATTCAGCTTCACTTCATCCTCGAGCCCATACTTGCGCAGGAAGCCGACACAGGTCGCCACGTCGAAATCGTACTGGTGTTTCGAGGGTTCCTGCGGCTTCGGCTCGACGAGGATCGTGCCCTTGAAGCCGATCTTGTGCTTGTATTCCACGACCATGGCAAGGAACCGACCCATATGGTCAAGCTCCTGTTTCAGCTCGGTATTCAGGAGCGTCTCATAGCCCTCGCGCCCGCCCCAGAGCACATAGTTCTCGCCGCCGAGCTTCATCGTCGCGTCGATGCAGGACTTCACCGTGGCGGCCGCGAAAGCGAAGACGTCCGGATCCGGATTGGTCGCGGCCCCCGCCATGAAACGCCGATGCGAGAACATGTTCGCGGTGCCCCAGAGGCACTTCGTCCCGGTCGCCTCCATCTTGCCGCCGATGTAGTCGGTGATCTCGTCGAGCGTCGAAAGGTTGTCGCGGAAGTTGCCCTGTTCGGGCCGGATATCCGCATCGTGCCAGCAGAAATACGGCTGGCCGAGGATCCGGAACATCTCGAACGCCGCGTCGGCCTTGGCCTTCGCGGTCTCCATCGTGGTCTGCGGATGCCAGGGCCGGAGGAAGGTCTGCCCGCCGAACGGGTCGCCGCCCTCCCAGGCGAAGCTGTGCCACCAGGCAACCGCGAAGCGGAGATGATCCTCCATCCGCTTGCCCAGCACCCTCTCGTCGGGGTCGTAGTGCCGATAGGCCAGCGCGCTCCCGCCCTCGGGCCCCTCGTAGCGGACCGGGTCGATCCCGGCGAAGAAATCGGACATGGCAGTACCTCCCCTGTTTCCGCCGAGACTCGGACTATTTAATTCCATTGTCAAATTAAATTCCCGGCGCCGATGCGCGGCCCAATACTCTACACCTGAACCTCTATAAAACAAGGGATATGCTGCGCACCCGAAGGGAGGTCGCGTTCAGGCTGGACCGCACAGGGGATCGGTGCTTCACTCCACTTCCAATGGGGCGCGCAGCATGAAGCTTACCGATCTCGACATCATCGTCACCGCCCCGCCCGCGCCGGGATGGGGCGGCCGCTACTGGATCCTCATCAAGCTCACCACCGCCTGCGGCATCACCGGCTGGGGCGAGTGCTACGCTGCCTCGGTCGGCCCCGAGGCGATGAAAGCGGTGATCGCGGATGTCTTCGCGCGCCACATGGCAGGCGAGAACCCCGAGAATGTCGAGCTGATGATGCGGCGCGCCTATTCGGCAGGCTTCACCCAGCGGCCAGACCTCACGGTGATCGGCGCGTTTTCGGGGCTGGAGATCGCATGCTGGGACATCCTCGGCAAGGCGCGCGAGCGGCCGGTCTGGGCGCTTCTGGGCGGGCGGATGAACGAGCGGATCCGGGCCTATACCTATCTCTATCCGCTGCCGCATCACCCTCTGCCCGCGTTCTGGAACGACCCGGACATGGCCGCGGAGGCCGCCGCCGATTGCGTCGCGCGAGGCTACACGGCGGTGAAATTCGACCCGGCGGGCGCCTACACGATCCGCGGCGGCCACATGCCGGCGATGCGCGACATCGCGCGGTCGGAAGCGTTCTGTGCCCGGATCCGCGAGGCGGTGGGCGACCGGGCCGATCTCCTCTTCGGCACCCATGGCCAGTTCAACCCCGCCGGGGCGATCCGGCTCGGCCATGCCATCGCGCGATCGCAGCCCCTGTGGTTCGAGGAGCCGGTGCCGCCCGACGACGTTCTGGCGATGGCCCGCGTCGCCCGCAGCCAACCGGTGCCGGTGGCGACGGGCGAGCGGCTGACCTGCCTTTCCGAGTTCACCGCCGTGCTCCGGGCCGGGGCTGCGGAGATCCTGCAACCGGCGCTGGGCCGAGCCGGCGGAATCTGGGAAGCGCGCAAGATCGCCACGGTGGCGCAGGCCTTCGGCGCGCAGATGGCGCCGCATCTCTATGCCGGTCCGGTGGAATGGGCGGCGAATGTGCAGCTGGCCACCGCGATTCCGAACCTCCTGATGGCCGAGACCATCGAGACCCCGTTCCACGACGCGCTGATCGGCGGGGCGATCCGGGTCGAGGATGGCTTCATAGCGGCACCGGAGGCGCCGGGGCTCGGCATCGAGGTCGACGAAGCCCTGGCGCGGGCGCATCCCTACACGGGCGATGGGCTGCATCTGCAGATGCAGGAGGCGCCCTGCGACTACGAGGGCGAGGCGATCTTCGAGGGCGGCGCCCCGGCGCTGCGCTAGGCTCTAGAAGACGATGACGTTGCGGCGGGCGGCACCCGAGCGGGTATCGGCGATGGCCACGTTGATCTCATCGAGGCGCCAGCGGCGCGAAACCATCTCGTCGAGCCGGAGCCGGCCCTGGTGGTAGAGGTCGGCGATCCAGGGAATGTCGCGGGACAGCACCACGTCGCCCATCTTCGACCCGATCATGCCCTGGCCGAGATAGGCGAGATTGACTGGCTCGTATTCGGCCATCGCGCCCGAGGGCGGCATGCCGACCATCACCACCCGGCCGCCCGGCCCGAGATAGTTCGGCGCGGCGGTGAAGGCGGCGGCAGCGCCCACCGTGACGAACACCGCGTCGGCGCCCCGGCCGAGCAGCGTACGCGCCTCTTTCCACGGAGACGGGGCGGTGGCGAGCACCGTGTCGGTGGCGCCGAATTCCCGCGCGGCGTCGAGCTTTTCCGGAACCAGATCCACCGCGACGATACGCCGGGCGCCGGCAATCCGCGCGCCCTGGATCGCGTTTAGCCCAACGCCGCCCGCGCCGATCACTACCGCGTCCTCGCCGGGGCGGAGCCTTGCCGCGTTCACCACCGCGCCGATGCCGGTTATCACCCCGCAGGCAAGCAGTGCGGCCGAGGCGGCCGGGATCGCAGCGTCGATCGCGGCGATCTGGCTGCGGTCGACCACGATCTTCTCGGCGAAGGCGGCGATCTGCAGGGGCTGAAGGAGCGGCGTGCCGGAGGCGTCGGCGAGAGGCGAGGTCTCGGGGCGCGGACCCTGGCAGGTGACGGGGCGACCGGTGGAGCAGGACGGACAGCTGCCGCAGGAGCGGATCAGGGTGGCGATGACCGGCGTACCGAGCGCGATGTCGGCGGCGGCGGGGCCGGTCGCGGTGATGCGCCCGGCGGCCTCGTGGCCGAACACAGCGGGCAGGTCGCCGCCCCAGGCGCCGTCGGCGTAGGAAATGTCGGAATGGCAGATCGCGACGGCCTCGAGCGTGACCTCCACCTC
>JBNKWI010000084.1:0-15445 GCA_050299695.1 Paracoccaceae bacterium | reverse complement strand
TCTTGGCGTCGATCGCCACGACGATGCATTGCGACCCGAACCGGTCTGCGGCGCGGGCCACCACGTCCGGATCGGCCACGGCGGCGGAGTTGAAGCTCACCTTGTCGGCGCCCGCCAGCAGGAGGTTCCGCACGTCCTCCACCGTCCGCACGCCGCCGCCGATGGTCAGCGGCATGAAGCATTGCTCTGCGGTGCGGGTGGCCAGATCGTACATCGTGCCGCGGTTTTCATGTGTAGCGTGGATGTCGAGAAAACAGAGCTCGTCGGCGCCCGCCGCGTCGTAAGCGCGCGCGCTCTCCACCGGGTCGCCGGCATCGACGAGATCGACGAAATTCACGCCCTTGACCACGCGCCCGTCGGCTACGTCGAGACAGGGTATGATGCGGGTCTTCAGCATGGGCCCGGGTTTAACAGCAGGACGGGGCAGGGGGCCAGCGCCGATTGCCCGCCCTTGAAGCGAAACCCGTTTCGTCCCAGAACGACCAGATGAGCGTGACCTTCCGTGCGGTTTCCGAAGACGACCCCGGCCCGAAATGGGCGGCGCTGTTCCACGGCTACTGGCCCGCCTACAGCCGCTGGTGGGCGCGGGAAGGGGTGGCGGCTCGGCCGACCTATCTCGACGGCCGCCGGGCGATCCGCACACACATGCCGGAAATCGCCGATCTCTACGACGAGCTCGCCGAACTCGCCGGAGGCGGCGACCGCGAGGCGCGGTTCCTCTCGTTCTTCTGCCCGCCGCGCTATCTTGCCGGGTGCAGCCAGGCGATCTGGCCGGGCAATGAGCCCTTGATGGTGCGGAACTACGACTACGATCCGCGCGCCTTCGATGCGGTGGTGCTGAAGACACGCTGGCAAGGTCGCGGCGTGATCGGCACCTCGGATGGGCTTTTCGGGCTGGTCGACGGGATCAACGACCAGGGACTCGCCCTTTCGCTCACCTTCGGCGGGCGGCGCGAGGTGGGCGAGGGCTTCGGCGTGCCCCTGATCCTCCGCTACATCCTCCAGACCTGCGCGACCGCAGAGGAAGCAGGCGCGGTCCTCAGCCGCATCCCCTGCCACATGAGCTACAACGTCACCGCACTCGATGCGGGGCGGCACTTCCTGACGGCCTACCTCGCGCCCGACCGGCCGGCGGTGCTCACCCATGCGGCGGTGGCCACCAACCACCAGGAGCGGGTGGAATGGTCGAGCCACGCGCGATTCACCGCCACCGTCGAGCGCGAACGCTACCTCCTCCAACGCCTGACGCTGCACCCCGACACGCAGGAGCGGTTCATCGGCGCCTTCCTCCGCCCACCGCTCTATTCCACGGCGTTTTCCAAGGGCTTCGGCACGCTCTACACCGCCGCCTACCGGCCGCGCGAAAAGGCGCTGGAACTGGCCTGGCCCGGCCGGGTCTGGCGCAAGAGCTTCGAGCGATTCGACGAAGACAGCGTCTCCGTCGCCTTTCCCGGTGTCAGCAGCGACGCCGCGCTCTGACGGGCTGGTGATGCGCGCCGAACGGGCTATCATGACCGGAACCCGTGAAAGGACCCCATGTCCACCACCGATCCGACCGGACTGATCGCCTGTCCGAACTGCGACACGCTCTATCGCGAGCGGCGGATCGGGCACGACCAGGTGGCACGCTGCCGGCGCTGCGGCACGGTGCTTGCGGCGCCGCAGCCTGGCGCGATGACGCGGATCACCATGCTCGCCGGCGCCGCGCTCGTCCTGATGGTCGCCGCGGTGTCCTTCCCTTTCCTCGAGCTCAGCGAGCTCGGCCTCCGCCAGCGGAGCTCGGTGATCGACGCGATCCTCGCCTTCTCCGACGGGCGGACGGCGCCTCTGTCGCTCGCCCTCGCGCTCCTGATCGTGCTTCTGCCGGCGGCGCGGCTTCTCGCGCTTCTCTACACGCTCGGCCCCATGGCGCTCGGCTGGCACCCGGCGCACCACGCCGCGACGGCGTTCCGCTGGGCCGAAAAGATGCGCCCCTGGGCCATGGCCGAGGTGTTCATCGTCGGCGTCGCTGTGGCGCTGGTGAAGGTCGCCGGCCTCGCCACGGTCACGCTCGGGCCCGCCTTCTGGGCGTTCTGCCTTCTCGTCGTCATCACCGTCCTCAAGGACAGCATCATGTGCAGGCTCACGGTTTGGAAGACGCTCTCGGAACGCCGCCCCTCCTGACCGCGCGCGATGCGGGGCTGCTCGGCTGCCGCGCCTGCGGGCGGGTCAGCGCGGCGGGCACCGGCCATTGCGCCCGTTGCGGCGCGCGTCTCGCCTCGCGAGACCCGACCAGCCTGCAACGGGTCTGGGCCTGGTGGCTCGCCGGGCTCATCGCCTATGTCCCGGCAAATCTGTACCCGATGCTCCTCACCTCGACGTTCGGGCACGTTCGCGAGAACACCATCATCGGCGGGGCGCTCGATCTTGCGCATCACGGCGACTATGGCGTCGCGGCCATCGTCTTCGCCGCGAGCATCCTAATCCCGGTCGGCAAGTTTCTCGCAATCGCCTACCTCGCGGTCTCGCTGAAACTTCCCACCGCGCTCGGTCGGCACGGCCGCCACCGGCTCCACGAGATCGTCGAGTTCATCGGCCGCTGGTCGATGATCGACGTCTTCGTTGTGGCGATCCTCTCGGCCCTGGTTCAGTTCGGTTTCGCCGCGACGATCAATCCCGGCATCGCCGCCGTCACCTTCGCGCTCTCGGTTGCCTTCACCATGCTTTCGGCGCAGAGCTTCGACCCGCGCCTGATCTGGGATGCCGAGGAGCGAGACACCCGATGACCGAGCCGACCGGCCCTGCGGACTACGCGATCGAGGATCGCCGGCGCTCGTTCTGGCGCAACCTCTCGCCGGTCTGGCTGGTGCCGATCCTGGCAATCGCCGTCTCGCTCGCCATCGCCTGGCAGGCCTATTCCGAGCGCGGCGTGGAGGTCGAGATCGGCTTTCCCAGCGCCGCGGGCGTCGTCGCGGGCGAGACCACGATCCGCTACCGCGACGTGGTGATCGGCACCGTGGAGAAGGTCGGTTTCTCCGAAGGCCTCTCCCAGGTGCTGGTGACCGCCCGGATCGACAAGGAAGTCGCGCCCTATCTCGACGAGGACGCCGAGTTCTGGGTGGTCCGGCCCGAGGTCAGCGCGCGCGGGATCAGCGGGCTGAGCACCGTCCTGTCGGGCGTCTATATCGAGGGCGACTGGGACGAGAAGGCGGGCATCGCGAAGATCCGCTTCGACGGGCTCGAACGCGCGCCGCTCACACGGCCCGGGCGGCCGGGCACCAAGATCACCCTCCGCACCGAAGACGCGCGGCAGATCAGCGCCGGGGCGCCGATCCTGTTCCGCGGCATCGAGGTGGGGGTGCTCGAAGCTCCGCGGCTCACGCTCAACGGCAATTCCATCGTGGTCGACGGCTTCATCGACGCGCCGCACGACCGGCGGCTGAACACCGCGACGCGGTTCTGGGATGCCTCGGGCTTTTCCGTCTCGCTCGGCGCGGGCGGGCTCTCGCTCGATGTCGACAGCCTGTCCTCGCTGGTCTCGGGCGGGCTCGTCTTCGACTCGATCTACGAAGGCGGCGAGCCCATCGGGCCGGGCTATGTCTTTGAAATCTATCCCGACGAGGCGACGGCGCGGCGCACCGCCTTCGCCCGCTCCATCGCCGATCCGGTGAGCCTCTCGGTCGCGTTCTCGGAATCGGTCGACGGGCTCCTGCCGGGCGCCGGCGTGCGCTATGGCGGTCTCCGGGTGGGGCAGGTGGGCAGCATCGCCGCGCGGATCGAGGAGGGCGGCGGCGGTCCGGCGGTGCGATTGGTGGCCAAGCTCGACATCGACCCGGTTCTCCTCGGCCTCCCCGACGGCGCCGGCAAGGACGGTACCTACGATTTCTTCGACGAGGCGGTGGCGCACGGGCTGCGCGCCCGGCTCGCCACGGAAAGCCTGCTCTCGGGCAGTCTCGTGGTCGAGCTTGCCGAGGTGCAAGACGCGACACCCGCCGAATTCGACCGGACCACCGAACCCTATCCGACGCTGCCGAGCGCGCCGTCGAACCTGCCGGATTTCACGGCTACGGCGGAGGGCGTGCTCGAGCGGATCAACGAGCTGCCCATCGAGGAGGTGCTTCAGCAGGCAGTGCGAACGATGCGCAGCATCGAGGCGCTCGCCGCCGACGACGGGCTGCGCGAGGTGCCCGGCGCCGCCGCGTCGCTGATCGAGGAGGCGCGCGCGCTGGTGGCCGATCCCGAGACACGGGCGATCCCCGGCGAGATCCGGGCGGCGGTGGCCGAGCTTCGGGGCGTCGTGGCGGGGCTCGAGGAAAGCAAGGCGGTGGAGCGCCTGAGCGCCGCGCTGGAATCGGCCGACCTGGTGGCGCGGAACCTCGCCGAGGCCTCGGAGCAGGTGCCCGCGCTGGTCGAGGAACTCCGGGCGGTGGCCGCGAAGGCGAACAGCCTGCCGGCGGAGGACTTGATGGCGGCCGCGACCCGGGTGCTCGACAGCGCCGACGCGGTGATCGGCAGCGAGGGCGCCCGCGACCTGCCGCCGGCGCTGACCGGCGCACTCGACGAGATCCGCACAACCCTTGCCGCGCTGAACGCGGGAGACGTGGTGGCGAACGCCAATGCGACGATGGAGTCGGCCCGTGACGCCGCCGATTCCGTCGCGGCGGCGGCGGAGGGCCTGCCCGCGCTCTCGGCCAGGCTCGAGGCGCTGGTGGCCCGGAGCGAGGCGCTGATCGGCGCCTATGACGACCGCTCTTCCTTCAATTCCGAGACCTTGGCGGCGCTGCGCGAGATCAAGGACGCCGCCCGCGCCGTCTCGCAGCTCGCCCGGGCGCTGGAACGCAACCCGAATTCGATTATCCTTGGACGGTGAGATGACCCGACACGCCCTTTTCCTCGTTGCGCTCCTGCTGGCTGCCTGCGGGAGCACCGACGAGCCACGTTTCCGGATCGAACCCGCGCCCGCCCCGGCGCGGATGCGGATCGCGGCGGGCACGATCGAGCTCCGCGAGGTGACGCTGCCGGCCTATGCCGCCGAACCCGCGATCCTTGCCGAGGCGGCCGATGGTGCGCTTTATCCGCAGGGCGCCAGCCTCTGGGCCGACGATCCGGCGCAGGGGGTGACCTCGGCGCTGGTGACGGCGCTCTCGGCGCGGACCAGCGCCACGGTGGCGGCCGAGCCCTGGCCGCTGACCGATCCGGCGCAGGTTCGGCTCGACGTGCGGGTGGCGCAGTTCTTTGCAAGTGCCGACGGGGCGTTCGAGATGACGGGGCAATTCGCCATCGCCTCGCCCGACCGGGTGGTGCGCGAGTTCATCCGGAGCTTCGAGATCCAGGTGCCGATCCGGGGCGAAGGGCCGGGCGCGCTGGCGTCAGCACAGGGGCAGGCGATCTCCGAGCTCGCGACGCTGATCGCGACGGCGCTGCGTTAGGGCTGCAAGATCCCGGTCCAACCCGGGTTCGGGGTCTCGTCAGGCGGATTTGCGAAATTAATCATAAAACTACTCGAAGATATTAAGGGATCGTTAAGATCGCTGCTGGTGCCGTGTTCCTGTGCTGCGGGGCCGGACTACCGCCCATGATCCGCGCATCCTGACAGCCGGACATCAACGCGGGATGTTTGGAGCGAACGCACCGGGCAAAAGCCTGTGCCAGACCGGGGCCTTCGGGAAACGGACCGGCGGTTCACGCCGGCTGCGCCTCACGGGCGAGGTCGGGGAAGAGCGCGGCGAGGCCCTCGGCGGTGGCCGGCGCGGTGCCGCGCTCGGTGACGAGGCCGGTCACCAGGCGGTTCGGCGTCACGTCGAAGGCCGGGTTGCCGGTGCCGGTGCCGGCGGGCGTGACCCGGACGCTGCCGATGCCCGCCCCGGCCCGGCCCTGGATTTCGCGGATCTCGGCGCCGTCGCGCTCCTCGATGGGGATCGCGGCGAGGCCGTCTTCGACGGTCCAGTCGATGGTGGGCGAGGGGAGCGCGACGTAGAAGGGCACGCCGTTGTCGTGGGCGGCGAGGGCTTTCAGGTAGGTGCCGATCTTGTTGCACACGTCGCCCCGCCGCGTGGTGCGGTCGGTGCCGGTGATGACCATGTCGACGCGACCGTGCTGCATCAGGTGCCCGCCTGCATTATCAACGACATAGGTGTGGGGAATGCCGTGGCTGCCGAGCTCCCAGGCAGTGAGCGCGCCCTGGTTGCGGGGGCGGGTCTCGTCGACCCAGACATGGACCGGGATGCCGGCCTCGTGGGCCTGGTAGATCGGCGATGTGGCGGTGCCCCAGTCGACCGTGGCGAGCCAGCCGGCGTTGCAATGGGTGAGGATGTTCACCGCTGCGCCAGCGGGTTTTCGGGCGGCGATCTCGCGGATGATCTCAAGGCCGTGCACGCCGATCAGGCGGTTGATCTCCACATCCTCGTCGGCGATCTCATGGGCGAGCGTGAGTGCGGCCCTGGCCCGGGCGGCCTCGGGAAGCGGCACGATGCGGGCGAGAGCGCGGTCGAGCGCCCATCTCAGGTTCACCGCGGTAGGCCTTGTTTCATAGAGATAATTCCGCGACCTCGACAGCGCGCCGTCGGACGGATCGAGCCGCGCGGCAAGGGCCATCCCATAGGCCGCGGTGGCGCCGATGAGAGGGGCGCCGCGGACGCGCATCTCGGAGATCGCGGCGGCGAAGGCCTCGAGGGTGGGGAGGGTGTCGGTGCGGAATTCGTGGGGCAGCCAGCGCTGGTCGATGATGGTGAGGACCTGCTTCTCCGCGTCCCACCAGAGCGAGCGGTAGTGCGTGCCGTCGACCTTCATTTCCGCGTCTCCCTCCTTGTTTGCCTGCCGCCGAGGGTGCGGGGATCCGGCCCGGCGCGCAAGCGTTGCATCGGCTGCGAGACTGACCGTACCGCGTGGTTAACGGGTAAACCGGGCGCTCGGAGGCCCCGCACAACCTGTACACAGGCCGTACACAGCCCGTACACCGGCGGCGCAGCAAATTCGGACGGTCGCACCCGTTAAACGTGCGGCCGGCAAGACGAAATTCACACCCTGGCGCGGCGCGTCAGGCGGCTGCGCGCTGGTTCTGGAGGAGCCGGGTGCTGACGGTATCGGCGACGGCGCCGATCTCGGGCGTCATCATGCCGAGCTGATCGGCGATCTGCGCCACCAGGAGGTCCACCCGCTCGATCTCGCGGGCGCCGCCGTCGATGGCGCGGGCCGCCGAGGAGGGCTTCTGGAGCCCGGTCGCCGCCTTGGCGTATTTGATGAAGGGCACGAGATCGGCCTCATCGGCGCCGAGCCGCATCACGATGGCCGAGACGCTGTCATAGATCGCCTGCGACCGCTTCACGTCGCCATGGACCGCGTCGCAGATCGGCTGCACGCCCTCGGCGAGGACGCAGCGGTAGTTGCCGGTGAGCAGCATGCTCCATTTGGCGAAGGGCACGAAGAGCGAGTCGTGGACGCGGAGCTTGACGGGGACGTCCTTGCCGTCGACGCGCACCGCCTCGATGTCGTCGGCGAGGCGGTTGAGGATCGCGTTGTGCTCGTCCGAGGCGAAGGGCGCGGACTTGAAGTTGGTGGGCAGGCCGACATGGAGCACGTTCGCGCCGGTATCGGGCAGGCGGAAGGCCTGCGGGTCGGGCGAGCAGAGCGTCACGTTGCCGGGGGTGAAGCCCGCCCAGGCCTCGGGGCAGTTGAAGCAGCCCTTGAGCTTCGAGGCGTCGAGGCCCTCGATCCGCTCGAGATAGGGCAGGGGCGGCATGTTCATGATCGACAGGCAGGGGAGACCGGCGGCGGCGATCCGCTGCATCAGCGCCATGATCTCGTCGGTGCCGTATTGCGGCTCGGACATGGCGAGCGCGACCATGTCGTAGCGCGTCAGGTCGACATCGGCGGGCGCGACGGCGTCGAGCGTTCCGGGCAGCTCGGCCGATTTGAAGGCGCGGTGCGCGTCCTCGTCGCGGAGCTTGATCCGGACCTCGGTACCCTCGGCATTGATGAGCCGGGCGGTCTTTTCGCGGCAGACCAGCGTGACGTCGTGCCCGGCCATCAGGAGCTTCGTGCCCAGAAGCGATCCGTAGGAGGCTCCGAGGATCAGTACGCGATAGGTCATGGCCATGCTCCGAATCTGCGCCGGTCGCGGCGGCGCCGCGCTATTGACTGCGTAATATAATTACCTGTACGGCGGCATCCAGCTAATTGATGAAAATGTGTAGTGTATGAATTTGAATGGACAGCTGTTTTGTAACATTGTAAATTTCGGGTCGGAGGCGGCGTATGGCAAAGACGTTCATCGGCCCGAAACTCAGGCGGCTGCGCCACGAGCACGGGCAGACCCAGGCCGAGATGGCGGAAGTGCTGGGGCTGAGCACCTCCTATGTGAACCTTCTCGAGAACAACCAGCGGTCGCTGTCGGTGAGCGTTCTGACGACCATCGCCGAGGCCTATGACGTGGATTGGCGCGAGCTGACCACCGACGACAGCGCCGAGCGGATGGTCGCGCTGCGGAGCGCGATGAAGGATCCGATGTTCGGCGCGGGTGCGCCCGACCTGCAGGAATGCCGCGCCGCGCTCGACCACGCGCCGCGGTTGGTGGAGCGGTTCCTCGACCTCTACCAGTCGCATCAGGCGGCGCTGGACCGGGTGATGAAGCTCTCGGCGACGCTGGGGCGCGAGGACCTGGTGCATGCCTCGCCGGAGGCGGTGATCCACGACTATTTCCGCGACCGGGGGAATTACTTTCCCGAGTTGGAGGAGGCGGCGGAACACGCGCGCGCGGCCTATCCGACGCAGCCCGAGGAGCATTTCACCACGCTCAAGGCGCGGCTTCGGAAGGATCACGGGATTGCCGTCACGGTGCTGCCGATCGACGCGATGAACGAGGCGCTCCGGCATTACGACATGGACGCGCGGAAGATCCTGTTGAGCCAGGCGCTGGACGCGCCGAACCGGTGTTTCCAGCTCGCTCATGTTCTGGGGCTGGTGGAGTGCCGGGGGCAGTTCGACCGGCGGGTCGCGGAGAGCGGGATACGGCAGGGCGCGGCGGCGGCGCGGCTCCGGGTGGAGCTCGCGAACTATTTCGCGGCGGCCTATCTGATGCCCTACGGGGCGTTCCACGAGGCGGCGGAGGCGAGCCGCTACGATCTCGACCGGATCGCGACGGCGTTCTCGGTGTCGTTCGAGCAGGTCTGCCACCGGCTGACCACGCTGGGGCGAGAGAGTGCGCGCGGGGTGCCGTTCTTCTTCCTCCGGATGGACCGGGCGGGGAACGTGACGAAGCGGTTCAACGCGACCTCGTTCACGCTGGCGGAGTTCGGCGGGTCCTGTCCGGTGTGGAACGTGCATACGGCGTTCTACGCGCCGGGGGTGATCCTGCCGCAATTCGTCGAGCTGCCGGACGGGAGCCGCTATTTCACGGTGAGCCGGACGGTGCATCGGCCGGTGTTCTCCTGGGACACGCAGGACCGGCGGCTGACCCTGGCCCTGGGGTGCGAGCTGCGCCATGCCGGGCGGATCGGCTACGCGTCGAAGTTCAATCTCGAGGATGCGGGGCTGTTCGCGCAGATCGGGATCAACTGCCAGCTTTGCCCGCGCCCGGCCTGTTCGCAGCGGGCGCATCAGCCGGTGTTCATGGACCTGCCGCTGGACACGCATCGGCGGGGGACGAACCGGTACGAGAGTTGAGCGGGGCAGGCGCTCGCCCCCGCCCGAACAGCGCCGAAGGCGCCGGGCGAGCGCCTGCCCGTCCTGGCGGGCTGGCGCTATGGTGACGTTCCGCGCCGGATGTCTGTACGGCGGGCTTGGTGAGATAAAGCGCTTCGCTCAGCTGTAGTGGCGCCACCCCACGGGCAGGCGCTCGCCCGGCTTCGCGCTGGCGGTTCAGCCTACTGCTGGTGCTGGCTCTGACTCTGCTTGACCACGACCTTGACGTCGAGGTTTTCCTCACCCGCGCCATTGGCGACGCCGCGGATCGGCGCGGCCTCGGTGGCGTCGCCGCCGGAGCCGAGGCGAATGTAGCACTCGTCGGGGCAGGTGCCGTTCGAGGGGTCGAAGCCGACCCAGCCGAGATCGGGGATCGCCAGTTCGGCCCAGGCGTGGCTGGCCTCCTGCGCGCCGTCCTCCTCGGTCGAGAACAGGTAGCCGGTGACGTAGCGCGCCGGGATGCCGACGCAGAGCGCGGCGGCGATCAGCGCGTGGGCGTGGTCCTGGCAGACGCCGTGGCCGAGGGCGAGCGCCTCGGCGGCGGTGGTGCTTTCGGCGGTCTGGCCGGGCGTGTAGGCGATGGCCTTTTCGACGGCGTGCGACAGCGCGTGGGCGCGGTCGAGGATCGCGGCGGCGTCGATGCCCTTCACCGCCTTTTCGGCCAGCTCGCGCAGCGCCCGGTCGGGCTTGGTCACGCGGGTCGGGCGGAGATAGGCCTCGGGGCGGATCTTCTCGCGGTTGCCCTTGAGGATGCCGCCGCGATCGAAGGTCTCGATCTCGCCCTCGACGCGGACCGTCACTTCCTCGACCGGGCCAAGGAGCATCGCCGTCTCGATCCAGTCGCCCGCGCCGTCGCGGAAGCCGGCGCCCATCGTGGCGCCCTCGACCGAGACCGCCCAGTCGGTGACCTGCTGGTTTTCGCAGAGCGTCGGCGTCAGCCGCAAGGACTGCACCACCCCGCGCATCGGCGGGTCGAAGCGGTAGATGCTTTCGTGATCAACCCGGAGCCTCATCGCGCCTCTCCCGAGAGGTAGATTTCGTGGATCAGCGTCGCGAGCGCGCGGACCTCGCCGATCATCCGGGTGAGGAATTCGTGCAGCCCCTCGTCGAAGATGTCCTCGATCTTCAGTTCGGCCAGTTCGCCCACCACCGAGCGGATCCGCGTCTGCGCCTCGGTGGTGCGGCCGTAGCCGCGGGCAAGGCGGTCGAGATGGAACATCACGTCCTCGGCGGAGGTGATGAGCGAACGCGGGGATTTCCGGTTCAGGATCAGAAAATCGGCGATCTTGGCGGGGGTGATGTCGCCCCCATAGGCCCAGTGGAACGCCCGGTGCGCCGACATCGCGCGCAGGATCGTCGACCACTGGTAGTTGTCGTAGCCCGAACCGACGAAATCGACCTGCGGCAGGAGCACGTAGTATTTCACGTCGAGGAGCCGCGCGGTGGCGTCGGCGCGTTCGAGCGCGTAGCCCAGATGGACGAAATCGTAGCCGTCGTTCCTGAGCTGGGTGTCGTCGATGGCGCCGCGGACGAGCGCGCATTGCCGCGTGGTCCAGTCGATCAGGTCGGAGATCGAGAGCCGCGAGCGCTCGGTGCGCCTGAGCCCCTTCATCTCCTGGAAGCCCGAGTTCAGCGCGTCCCAGACCTGGCCGGTGAGCGCGGTGCGGACAATCCGGCCGTTCTCGCGCGCCTGTTCGATGCAGGAGGCCACCGAGGAGGGGTTGTCCTGGTCGAAGAACAGGAAGCTCTCGATATTGCGCTGCCGGGGCTCGCCGTATTTCTCGGAGAAGGCCTCGCTATGGCCGCCGGCGGCGAGGACCGATTCCCATTCGTTGCGGTAGCCGCCGCCGATATTGGGGATCATCGCGTTCCGCGCGCCCACCGCGAGGAGCCGCGCGCCGGTTTCGCCGCGTTCCATGTAGCGGCCGATCCAGAAGAGGTTCGAGGCGGTGCGGCTCAGCATGTCATTCCGCCATCACCCAGGTGTCCTTGACCCCGCCGCCCTGGGACGAGTTCACCACCAGCGAGCCCTCGGTGAGCGCGACGCGGGTGAGGCCGCCCGGCACCAGTTCGATCATGCCGTCGCCCACGAGGCAGTAGGGCCTGAGGTCGACGTGCCGGGGCGCGATGCCCTCCTTGGTGAAGGTCGGGCAGGTCGAGAGCGCGAGCGTCGGCTGGGCGATGTAGTTGCCCGGGTTCTCCTTGATCTTGTCGGCGAAGGCCGCGATCTGCTCCCTGGTCGAGCGCGGGCCCACCAGCATGCCGTAGCCGCCCGAGCCGTGGACCTCCTTGACGACGATGTCCTTGAGGTTGGCGAGCACGTATCTGCAATCGTCCTCCTTGGCGCATTGCCAGGTGGGGACGTTGTTCAGGATCGGTTCCTCGCCGAGATAGAAGCGGATCATCTCGGGCACGAAGGTGTAGATCGCCTTGTCGTCGGCGACGCCCGCACCCGGCGCCGAGGCGATGGTGACGCCGCCCGAGCGGTAGACGTTCATCAGCCCGGGGATGCCCAGCATGGAATCGGGCCGGAAGCAGAGCGGGTCGAGGAAGGCGTCGTCGATCCGGCGGTAGATCACGTCGACCCGGCGCGGGCCCTCGGTGGTGCGCATCCAGACGAAATCGCCTTCGACGAAGAGATCGGCGGCCTCGACCAGTTCCACCCCCATCATGTCGGCGAGGAAGGAATGCTCGTAGTAGGCCGAGTTGTAATGCCCGGGCGTCAGGATCACCACGCAGGGGTCGCCGTCGCATTTCTCGGGGGCCACCGAGCTCATGATCCGGCGCAGCAGGCGGGGATAGTTCTCCACCGGCGCGATGCGGTTCTCGCGGAAGAGCTGCGGGAACATGCGCATCATGATCTCGCGGTTCTCCAGCATGTAGGAGACGCCCGAGGGGGTGCGGCAATTGTCCTCGAGGACGAAGAACTCGTCCGGGCCGGTGCGCACGAGGTCGATGCCGACGATGTGGGAGTAGACATTGCCGGGCGGGCGGAAGCCGGTGACGGCACGCTCGTAGGCCTCGTTCGAGTAGACGAGATGGCCGGGGATCTTGCCGGCGCGGACGATCTCGCCGCGATTGTAGACGTCGCAGAGGAAGGCGTTGAGCGCCCGTGCGCGCTGCTTCACGCCCTGGTCGAGCTTGCGCCATTCCTCGCCCGAGAAGACGCGGGGGAACATGTCGAAGGGGATCAGCCGGTCGGGGTCGCCGCCCTCGCCATAGACCGCGAAGGTGATGCCGATCCGGCGGAACAGCGCCTCTGCTTCGGATTGCTTCAGCGAGCGCAGTTCGAGCGGCATGTCGTTCGACCAGCTCTCGAGCCCCCGGTAGGGCGGCCTGACGCCGTCGCCCGAGAACATCTCGTTGAAATAGATCGGTGTCTTGGTGTTCCCAGCCATCTCTTCGACGAAACCAGAAAATTTTCGGACATGGAAGAGACCGCGTGCAGGTCGTTGCAGGTCGGCCTCCGGGTGGCGCGATTTTGAGCGGTTGGAAAAGTCGGGCGTGGTGGCGGGGGTGTTTGCGAGACCGCGTGATCCATATACGCCCCGCCCGAATAGCGCCGCAGGCGCCGGGCGAGCGCCTGCCCGTACCCACGGGCTGGCGCTGTGTCTACGTTTGCGCGGACCGTCGAGGTCGGAGGCAGGTGGCACCATAAAGCGCTCCGCTCAACCGTTGCAGCGCCATCCCACGGGCAGGCGCTCGCCCGGCTCAGCGCATACTTGATGGTGGAAAGGCCGGTTCGGGTTTCCGCTACAACCCGGCCTCGCTAGCCATCCTCGCGGACGGTCGTAGAGGGATGACGGCGCGCAAAAGGTTCCGTCACGAACTGTCCAGTCTTGGCGCTGCGCGATCGTTCGGTCGGCTGGCCACCCCGGGTCTCCGCGAGCGTCGTGGATTTGTGACGATTTGCGTAGCTTTCGGTGACGAAGCGCCCTGTCTTCGAGCTTCTGTGGTTCTTTCCGGCCATTGGCCACTCCATGGGATGTGCATAAATTGCCCAAGGCTACCACATGCAGCGCAACCACGGAAGAACAAACATCGAACGCTACTGATCCGGCGGAATCAGCCCCAGCCCGCGCAGGTAGATCCCGATGCCGGTTTCCAGGAGATCCTCGGGCGGGAACGGCGAGCGGGTGCCCGGGGAGCCGCGGGCGAAGAGTTCGACGACGCCGTGGCTCATCGCCCAGATATGGGCCGAGAACATCTGCGGCGGCGGGCGCTTGTCGGCGGGGATGTGTTCGGAGAGCTGCGCGGCGGCGCGTTGCAGCACCTCCATGGCGCGGCCGGCCACATGGGCGAGCTCGGGGGTGCGGTTGATCGAGATGCCGCTTTCGAACATCGCCACGTAATGGCCCGGGTATTTCCGCGCGAAGGCGAGATAGGCGCGGCCGGTGGCCTCGAAGGAGGCCAGCGCCGAGGGCTGGCCGGTCTCGAAGGCGTAGTCCATCAGGTCGGCGAAGATGCCGTAGCCCTGCTGCGCGATCTCGGCGATCAGGTCGTCGCGGCCGGCGAAATGGCGGTAGACGGCGGCGGGGGTGACGCCGGCCTGTTTCGCCGCCTCCGAGAGGGTGAAGCCGGTGGGGCCCTTCTCCTCGATCAGGACGAGGGCCGCCTCCACCAGCGCCTCGCGCAGGTTGCCGTGGTGGTAGCCGCGTTTAGACATCCGGGGCCCAGAGCTCCGGCCCGCCGCAGATCTTCCCGTCCGGCGCGCCCATGTCGACCTTGCCGGCATAATCGACCTTGGCCAGCAGGGTCTGGATCGCCGCGATCCGGGCGCGGTACTTGTCATCGGCGAGGATCACCGTCCAGGGCGCGTGGTTGGAATGGCTGCGGCGCAGGGTCTGTTCGATCGCGGCGGAATAGGCCTCCCATTTCTTCAGCCCCTCCACGTCGATCCAGGAGAGCTTCCACTGCTTCCGCGGATCCTTCTCGCGGGCGAGAAAGCGGCGGAGCTGCTCGGCGCGGCCCACGTTGAGCCAGAGCTTGATCAGGATTACGCCATCGTCCACCAGCATGTCCTCGAAGCGCGGCACCTGGCGGAAGAACATCTCGCGCTGGTCGGGGGTGCAGAAGCCGAACACATGCTCGACCACGCCGCGGTTGTACCAGGAGCGGTCGAAGAGCGCGATCTCGCCGGCGGTGGGCAACTCCTCGATATAGCGCTGGAAATACCATTGCCCGGCCTCGGTCTCAGAGGGCTTCGAGAGCGCCACGATCCGCGCCACGCGGGGGTTCATGTTCGCCCGCATCCGCTCGATGGCGCCGCCCTTGCCGGCGGCGTCGCGGCCCTCGAACAGGACGACCACGCGCTTGCCGGTCTCCTTCACGTCGTGCTGGAGCTTCACGAGTTCGAGCTGGAGGGGCTCCATCTCGGCCTTGTAGACCTTCTTCTTCAGCCAGGTCTCGTAGGGATAGCTGCCAGAGAGGATGTCGTTGTCGTCGCCCTTCTCGATGGCCCTGCGGACGGGCTTCGGCGCCTCGCTCTCGAAGAAGGCGCTGATTTCGCCGACAAAAGGCAGGGTCATGGGCTGGTCCTCCGGATCTCGCGCAACCCTAGGCGGGATTGGGGCGGTGGGGAAGGGAGACGGAGCAACCACGACGCGCCAATGTTCTACGCACGCGCCACCGCAGGTGTACGACGGCCTCCCAGTACCGAAAATCCTACGACGGATTTTGAAAAGTGTTCACCTCAAACTGGAGTGTAAACCTTACACCAAACGCATCACCTGCGTCACGGTTCGGCAAAGAAGTTGTTCGCGAAGACGCTACCTGGCAAAGCGGCTTG
>JBNKWI010000083.1:0-15568 GCA_050299695.1 Paracoccaceae bacterium | reverse complement strand
CACGCGGCGCTGTCGGGAATCGCGGGGCGGTTCGGGCGGGATTTCGACATTTCCGGCCTCGCCGATCTGGGCGATGCGGATTACGCGGCGATGGAGCCGTTCCGCTGGCCGGTTTCGGCAGCGAAGATCGGCGGGCGGTTCTTCGGCGACGGGCAGTTCTTCACCGAATCTGGACGGGCGCGGATGATCGCGGTGCACCAGACGGCGCCCGCGGCGAAGCTGGCGCCGCGCTATCCCTATCGGCTGAACACCGGGCGGGTGCGCGACCAATGGCACACGATGACCCGCACCGCGCGGGCGCCGCGGCTGTCGCGGCACCTGGCGGAGCCGTTTCTGGAGATCCATCCGGCGGATGCCGAAGCCTTGGGTCTCGCGCCCGCCGATCTGGCGCGGGTCACTTCGCCCTCGGGCGAAGCGATCCTGCGGGTGCTGGTGAGCCCCGATGCCGCGAAGGGCGCGCCTTTCGCGCCGATGCATTGGACCGGCGAGACGGCGCCCGCGGCGAAGATCGGCCCGCTGGTGGCGGCGGCGACGGACCCGGTTTCAGGGCAGCCCGAGTCGAAGGCCGCTGTGGTGGCCATCGAGCGGTTCGCGGCGGCGTGGTACGGGTTCGCGGTCTCGGCACGGCCGGCCACGCCCGCGTGCCGCTACTGGGCGCGGATGCGGACCGAGGCGGGGTGGCGGCTGGAACTGGCCGGGACCGAAGCGCCGGAGGATTGGGGCCTCTGGGCGCAGGCGCTGTTCGGGACGGATGTGGTGCCGGAAACGCTGACGGATGCCGGGCGCGGACTGACGCGGCTGGCGTTCCACGAGGCCGGGCGGCTGGTGGCGGCGCTGTTCGTGGCGCCCGGGCCGGTGGCGGTGGCCCGCGATTTCGTGGCCGCTCAGTTGGGCGCGGCGGTGCCATCGCTGCTGGCGGCGCGGCCGGGGGCGGACCTGCCGGATCCGGGGCCGACGGTCTGCGCCTGCATCGGCGTGGGGCGGAACCAGTTGATCGAGGCGATCCAGGGGGCGGCGGGGGCCGATCTGGAGCGGGTCTGCACGGCGACGCAGGCGGGGACGAGCTGCGGGTCGTGCCGGCCGGAGATCGCGGCGCTGATCGAGCGGTTCTCGATCCGGGAAGCGGCGGAGTAGGCGCGATGCAATCCTTTCCGATGTTCCTGCGCATGACCGGCCGCCGCGTGGTGATCGCGGGCGGCGGCGAGCAGGCGGCGCAGAAGGCACGGCTGATCCTGAAGACCGAGGCCGAGATCGTGCTGGTGGCGCCGGGGCTCGATGCGGAACTGCGCGACCTGGTGGCGCGGGGGCGGGCGCGGCATGTGGCGGGGCCCGTGGGCGCGGAAGTTTTCGCAGGCGCCGCCCTGGTGTTCGTGGCGACGGGTTGTGCGGGAGCGGATGCGGCTCTGCACGGGGTCGCGAAGGCGGCGGGCGCTCTGGTGAACGTCGTGGACCGTCCGGAGCTGTGCGACGCGACGACCCCGTCGATCGTCGATCGCGACCCGGTGGTGGTTGCGATCGGCACCGAGGGGACCGCGCCAGTCCTGGCGCGGGCGATCAAGACGCGGGTCGAGACGATGCTGCCGCCGCGGATCGGGGCCTGGGCGGCTTTGGCGGGACGGCTACGCGGCGCGGTGGCGGAGGCGATTCCGCAGCCGCAGCGGCGGGCGTTCTGGGCCTGGGCGTTCCGGGGGCGGCCGGCGGTGTTGCACGACCAGGGCGCCGAGCGCGAGGCGGCGACGCTTCTGAAGGCGGCGATTGCCGAGCGGCGCGTGCCCGAGGGTGCGGGAGCGGGGCATATCGCGCTTGTCGGTGCCGGGCCGGGGGCGCGGGACCTGTTGACGCTGCGGGCGGTCGAGCGGCTCCAGGAAGCGGATGTGATCTTCTACGACCGGCTGGTGGATCCGGACGTGCTGGAACTGGCGCGGCGTGATGCGGAGCGGGTCTGTGTGGGGAAGGCGGTCGGGGCCTCGGCCTGGCCGCAGGCGCGGATCTGCGGGCTGATCGTCGCGGAGGCAGGGAAGGGGCGCCGCGTGGTGCGGCTCAAGTCGGGCGATCCGTCGATCTTCGGACGCGCGACCGAGGAGATCGCAGCGGCGCGGGAGGCGGGCGTGCCTTTCGAGGTGGTGCCCGGTGTGACGGCGGCGAGCGCAGCGGCGGCCTCGGCTGGGCGGAGCCTGACCAAGCGGGGCGAGACCGACGCGGTGGTCTTCGTCACGGGCGCCTGCCGGCCGGGCGATCCCGACCCGTACTGGGCGCACCACGTGCGGCCGGGGGTGGTGCTGGCGATCTACATGGGCGTGGGCGCGGCGGAGCGGATCGCTTCTGCGCTGATCGCGGCGGGCGCGCCGGCGGGGATGCCGGTGGAGGTCGCCGCGGAGGTTTCCTCGCCGCGGGAGCGGCGGTTCGAGCTGCCTCTGGGCGGGCTTGCGCAGGGACTCGCGGCGGAGGAGGTTTCGGGTGTGGCGGTCCTCACGCTGCGGTTTCCGAAGGCGGCGGCGCGGGCGGCTCCGGGGCAAGTCTTCGCGGCAGAGTGAGGGCGCGCAGGCCGACGCTGGCTGTGACGGTCCCCCTTCCTCCCGGCTGGAGGGGACTGAAGAGGAGGATCGCGCCGCACCCGATGTCAGGAGGCGCGTTCTTCCGTGGGGGCGTGCTGGGCGCGGACGATGGCGGTGGCCTTTTCGACATCGACCGGCGGGCCGTCGATGAAGCCCTGCACATAATCGATCTGGCAGTCGGCGAGGCAGCTGCGATGCGCCTCGGTCTCGGCGCCCTCGCCGGCGACGGTCATGCCCAGCGCGTGACCCAGCTCGGCGATGGCGACGACAATGGCGCGGGTTTCGGCGGAGGTCGGCAGTTTCGAGACGAAGGCGCGATCGACCTTGATCTTGTCGACCGGGAAGCTCTGCAGGTAGCTGAGAGAGGAATAGCCCATGCCGAAATCGTCGAGCGCCACGGTGAGACCCATGGCGCGGAGCTCCTCGATCGTCTCGCGGGCGTTGTTGCCCTGGGCGAGGACCACGGTTTCGGTGATCTCCATCTCGGCGGCCGAGGGATCGCAGCCGGTGGCGAGCAGGCAATCCTGCACGAATTCGCTGAGATCGCTGTCGAACAGCATCGGCGAGGCGTTCACGGCGACGCGGCCGGGGAAACCCATCGCCTGCCAGCCGGCTGCGGCGCGAAACGCCTGGGTCATGATCTGGTAGGTGAGTTCGCGGATCAAACCGGTTTCCTCGGCCACGGCGACGAATTCGGCGGGGGGGATCCGGCCGAGCCGGACGTGCTCCCAGCGCGCCAGCGCCTCGAACCCGACGACGCGGCCGTCGTCGACGGCGGTCTGGCGCTGGAAATGCGCGCGAATGTCGCCATGGACGAGCGCGCGGCGGAGCTCGGTCTCGATCAGCGACTTGCGGCGCACGGTGGCCTCCAGCGCCTCGCGGAACAGTTCGAGCCGGCCGCGGCCCTGCCGCTTTGCCTCGTAGAGCGCGAGATCGGCGCGCCGGAGCCCGTCGGCCGGGTTGGGCTCGCCGGCCTGGATTGTCGAGAGGCCGATCGAGAGCCCGGTATGGAGCACGCGGCCGTCGATATGCTGGGGCTCCGACAGCGCGGCGAGGAGCGCCCGGGCTATCTTGGTCAGTCGTTCGGCGCTGTCTGAGCCCCGGGCGATGATCGCGAATTCGTCGCCGCCGAGGCGGGCGGGCAGTTCGTCGACCCCCACCTCGGCCTCGAACAGAAGCGCGGCGCGGCGCAGGAGCGCATCGCCCACCGGATGGCCCAGCGTATCGTTGATCCGCTTGAAATGGTCGAGATCGGCGAGCATCACCGAGGCCTCGATCCCCTCGTCGGTCACCCAATCGGCCAGGGTGCTTTCGAGCAGGCGGCGATTGGCGAGGCCGGTGAGGCTGTCATGCTCGGAGAGGTAGCGCACCCGCTCGGTCTGGCGGGTCTGCTCGGTGTGGTCGGTTGCGAGCACCGCGGTGCCGAGGAAGGTACCGTCCTCGTCCTGGATCGGCCCGCCGCGGATCAGGAGGCTGAGCGGGTGGCCGTCCTCCTGGAGCGGGCCGGCGGCGGATACGAGGAAATTCTGCCGCGCCGCAACCGACCGGTCGATCTCGCGGGCGGAGGGATCGTCGATCCAGGGGGCGAAGCGCAGAGGCGCGCGAACTTGGATGCCGTCGAAGAAGTCGGCGGCGTTTGGGTTGCGGTAGACGATCATGCCGCGTTCGTCGGCGAGGAGGATCGCATCCTGGGTGGAAGCCAGCGCGCGGCGGATGCGGCGGCGCTCGCGGCGGGTTTCCTCGTCGTTCTGGCTCCGGAGCATCGCGACCTCGGCCTCGTTCTTGCGGAGCCGCTCGAGCGCGCGGGCGACCTGACCGATATCGTCCCTGCGGTCGAGCCAGGGCACCTCACAATCGAGTTCGCCATCGCCGACCCGGGTGATGACGGCCGAGAGCTGGACAAGCGGCCTGGAAAGCCGGGTAATGACGAAGAACAGGGTCGCCCCGATGAGCGCAATGATCGCCGAGGAGAGCATGAGCTTGTTCAGCACGGCCGAGGTGAGCGCGGCGGTGATCTTGTCGGTGCGCAGGACCAGTTCGAGTTCGCCGAGCGGTTCGGAGATTCCGTCGCGATCGTAGTGCAACGGGTAGGTGAACCGCAGGTCGCTCGGCCGCTCTTGATAATCCGAACGCCCGGCATCGGCGATGATCGTGCCATCGGGTCCGGAGACGGATGCGCGGGCGATCACCCGATCTTCGAGGGTCTGCCTGGCCATGCTTCTGACCTGCTCGAGGTCGTAGTCCCAGAGCGGCTGCACCATCGCCTCGCCCACGAGGCCCGAGATCAGTGCCGCCTCGCTGCGGAGCGCCTCGTGGTACCGCTGCTTCAGGTCGCGCAGCTCGATCGCGATCGCGCCGCACTGGACGAGCACCATCGGAACGAGAACGCCGACCAGAAGGCGCGTTCGGAACGAGACTGGAGACGACCCCGGCACTCTGGGGTCACTCGGTCAGGCCGTACCGCGCCAGAATCTCGGCAAGCCGCCCGGATTGTCGCAGCCGTTCGACCCCTTCGGTGAGCTGCATCGCATAGAGTTGCGAGGTCTCGCGCGCCGGTGAAAAGGCGATGTAGAGTTCGCTGACCTGGTCGTCGAGCACGAGGTCGACTGCGTCCTGCATGCCCATGTTGGCAAGCGTGTAGCGCAGGACGGCGTTGTCTTCGGGTACCAGGTCGATCCGGTGGGCCGAGAGCTTCCTGAGGTTCTGGGCAAGCGCCATTTCGCCGGAGAGCATCTGGACGAGCGCACCGTCGCTGCCGTGTTCGTGGATATAGGCAAGGATCGCTTCGGAGTTGTACTCGTACTCGGCGATCACGCCGACGCGCAGCCCTTCGATGGCCTCCGGCGTGAGCTCGCGCGCCTCGCCGTGGCGGAACGCGGTGGCCTCGCGGTAGGTCGCGAGCGGCGGGCCGAGGATCAGGTCCGGGCCTTCGGTTTCGTCGGTGCCGATCACGCCGTCGATCCGCCCGGCACGGACGAATTCCAGGCTACGCGCCCAGTTCATCGTGCGGTAGCTGACCTGGTGTCCATAGGGGGCCAGCGCCTCGCGCGCGATTTCGACCATGAAGCCCGGCCTGTCGGAGTCCGGGTCGCAGTTGAAGGGACACCAGGTGTCTGCCCGAAGCTCGATCACGGCGGCCTGTCCGGGCTGCCCCGCGAGTACCGACGAAACGGCAAAGGCAAACGCAACGAGGCTTTCGTAGCGCATCTTGCTCTCCTTAGAGTTTGCATCACCGCTAGGCGCGGCACGTTAAGATCGGGTTCCGACGCTCCGCCCCGCCGGAACAATCTTCCTAAAATCCCGGAAACAGTCGGTTTCCCCAGTCGCGCGTGGCCCCTCATGCCCCTGCGGCCCTGCGTCGCTTGTAGCGGCGGGCGCAAGACTGTATCCCGCGCCTCGGAGGTACGATGGCCCGCACTCAGGCAGTCACGGAAGAGCGCGCCGCGTCGCGCCGGATCGGAGCGATGGCCGGGCTGTTGCCGTTCCTGGCCCCCTACCGGCTGACCGTGCTGGCGGCGTTCACGGCGCTGGTCTTGACCGCGATGATCTCGCTGATCCTGCCACTCGCGGTGCGCCGGGTGGTGGACGGGTTCGAGACTTCGGCGGAGCAGCTCCTCGACAACTATTTCATGGCCGCGCTGGTGATCGCGGGGCTGCTCGCGCTGGGAACCGGGCTGCGGTACTACTTGGTGACGCGGCTGGGCGAGCGGGTGGTCGCGGATATCCGCAAGGCGGTCTTCGCGCGAATGATCGGCATGAGCCCGGCTTTCTACGAGCAGCTGATGACCGGCGAGGTGCTGAGCCGGATCACCACGGACACGACGCTGACTCTGAGCGTGATCGGCTCGTCGATCTCGATTGCCCTGCGCAATGTGCTGATGCTGTTCGGCGCCCTGGTGATGCTCTTTGTCACCTCGGCGAAGCTCACCGGACTCGTGCTCCTCCTGGTGCCCGTTGTGATCGTGCCGATCGTGCTGCTGGGCCGGCGGCTGCGGGCGCTGTCGCGGGAGAACCAGGACTGGATCGCGGCCTCGTCGGGCAATGCCTCGGAGGCGCTTCTCTCGGCACAGACGGTGCAGGCTTACAGCCACGAAGACGCGAGCCGGGCGCGGTTCGCCGAAGTGACCGAGGCGGCCTACCTGGCCGCGCGAAAACGGATCGGAACTCGGGCGGTGATGACGGTCGTCATCATCGCGCTGGTGTTCTCGGGGATCGTCGGGGTGCTCTGGATCGGCGCGCGCGACGTGCGGGCCGACGCGATGAGCGTGGGCGAACTGGTGCAGTTCGTGATCTACGCGGTGATCCTGGCGGGCGCGGTGGGCGCCTTGTCGGAGATCTGGGGCGAGTTGCAGCGCGCCGCGGGGGCGACCGAGCGGCTGGTGGAGCTCTTGAACGCCGAGGACAGCGTGACCGACCCCGCGGAGCCAGTGGTGCCGGCGGCGCCACTGGAGGGGCGGATCGCCTTCGAGGAGGTGGCTTTTTCCTATCCGACGCGGCGCGACCGGTCGGCGCTCGACCGGGTGAGCTTCGAAGTGGCGCCGGGCGAGACGGTGGCGCTGGTGGGCCCCTCGGGAGCGGGCAAGTCGACGGTGATCCAGCTGCTCTTGCGGTTCTACGACCCGCAGGCCGGCCGGATCCGCATCGGCGGCTACGACCTGCAGGAAATGGACCGCGCGACCTTCCGGCGGTCGATCGCGCTGGTGCCGCAGGATCCGGTGATCTTCGCCGCCTCGGCGCGCGAGAACATCCGCTTCGGCCGGCCCGAGGCGACCGACGCCGAGGTCGAGGACGCGGCGAAGGCGGCGGCGGCGCACGAGTTCCTGGCGGCGCTGCCGGAGGGCTACGACAGCTATGTCGGCGAGCGCGGCATCATGCTCTCGGGCGGGCAGAAGCAGCGCATCGCGCTGGCGCGGGCGATCCTGCGCGACGCGCCGATCCTGCTACTGGACGAGGCGACCTCGGCGCTCGACGCGGAAAGCGAGCACGCGGTGCAGAAGGCGGTGGAGCGGTTGAGCCGCGACCGCACGGTGGTGGTCGTCGCGCACCGGCTGGCGACCGTGAAGAAGGCCGACCGGATCCTCGTCTTCGACGAGGGCCGCATCGTGGCGCAGGGCAGCCATGACGCGCTGGTGGCCGAGGGCGGGCTCTACTCGCGGCTCGCCCGGCTCCAGTTCACCGAGGGCATGGCGGCCGAATAGGCCGCATGGTCTGCTGAAATCGCCTTCCGACGAATCTAAGCGCAAGCCGGGCGAGCGCCTGCCCGTGGGATGGCGCTGCAGCGGTTGATCGGCGCGATTCATGGGGCCACCCGTCTGCGACCTCCAAGGCCCGCGCAAACGTCACCAGAGCACCAGCCCGTCCCGGGCCCTGATTCCGGACGGGGCCGCCGCACAGGCGGGGCAAGGCATGGCGCCAGCCACAGGCTCGCGATTGCTGCACGATTTCGATTCCGATGAGACTCCTTCCCGCTTCAGCCCCGGCTGACGCCACGTAGCCCGGCCATTCGGACTTGCCCGGATGGCGCGATTGCCGCATCAATTCCGATCACGACAAGCGAGAGCCCGAGGAACGGGCCCCAGGGAGGACCGGATGGGAAAATTCGTGACGGCGCGGGATGCCCGGGCCTTCGAAGCGGAAATGCCGTGGTCGGAGCGCGGCGTGGCCACGACCCTGCACGAATTCCTGCAATCCGTCGTGACGCGCCATGGCAACCGGCCGGCGGTGTCGTTCCAGCTGCTGTCCGGGCCCACCGACAAGGCCGAGACGCTGACCTGGACCGAGATGGCCGCGAAGAGCTGCCAGGCGGCGAACCTGTTCCGGTCACTCGGGGTCGGCGAGAACGACGTGGTCGCCTATCTGCTGCCGAACTGCCTCGAGACGATCCTGACGCTCTATGGCGGCGCGATGGCGGGGATCGTGAACCCGATCAACCCATTGCTCGACACCGAACAGATCGCCGCGATCCTGCGCGAGACCGGCGCCAAGGTGCTGGTGACGCTGAAGGCGTTCCCCAAGACCGACGTGGCGCAGAAGGCGGCGGCGGCGGTGGCGCTGGCGCCCAACGTGGAGGCGGTGATCGAAGTCGACCTGAACCGCTACCTGACACCGCCGAAAAGCTGGATCGTGCCGTTCCTGCGGCCGAAGAATCCCGTCGCCCACAAGGCCAGGGTGCTGAATTTCAACGCCGAATGCGCCAAGCAGCCCGGCACGCTCGCCTTCCCCGACGCCGAAGGCGACCGGGTGGGCGCCTATTTCCACACCGGCGGCACCACGGGCATGCCCAAGGTCGCGCGGCACCGCTATTCGGGAATGGTGTATAATGGCTGGCTCGGCGCCACGCTCCTGTTCTCGGAAGAGGACAACATCATCTGCCCGCTGCCGCTGTTCCATGTCTTCGCGGTGCAGGTAATCATGATGTCGGCGGTGGCGTCGGGCGCGCATGTGATCTTCCCGACACCTGCCGGCTACCGCGGCGAAGGGGTGTTCGACAATCTCTGGAAGCTGATCGAACGCTGGAAGGTCAGTTTCATCATCATCGTGCCAACGGCGATCTCGGCGCTGATGCAGCGGCCGGTCGATGCGGATATCTCGAGCGTCAAGACGGCGTTCTCGGGCTCCTCGCCGCTGCCGGTGGAGCTGTACCGGCGGTTCGAGAAGACGACGGGCGTGACCGTCATCGAGGGCTACGGGCTGACCGAGGCGACCTGTCTCGTCTCCTGCAACCCGCCCTCGGGCGAGAAGAAGATCGGCTCGGTGGGAATTCCGTTCCCCTATACCGACGTCAAGATCCTCGTGCACACGTCCGACGGCGGCGTCGCGGAATGCGCCACCGACGAGGTGGGCGAGATCTGCGTCGCCAATCCGGGCGTGATCCCGGGCGGGACCTATACCGAGAGCGACAAGAACCTGCACCTGTTCCATTACGACGAGTATCTCAGGACCGGAGACCTGGGGCGGCTCGACGCGGATGGCTATCTCTGGATCACCGGCCGGGCGAAGGACCTGATCATCCGGGGCGGGCACAATATCGACCCGGCCGAGATCGAGGAGGCGCTGGCGGGCCACGCGGCTGTGGCGATGGCCGGCGCGATCGGCCAGCCCGACGCCCATGCGGGCGAACTGCCCTGCGCCTATGTCGAGCTGGTCGCCGGCGCCGAAGTGACGCCGGAGGCGCTGATGGAATATGCGAAGGAGCATATCCACGAGCGCGCGGCGCATCCGAAATACATCGAGATCCTGCCCGAGCTGCCGAAAACCGCGGTGGGCAAGGTGTTCAAGCCCGATCTCAGGAAGCGCGCGATCGCGCGGATCTACGATTCCGCGCTGGCCGAAGCGGGGCTTTCGGCGCGGGTGGCGGAGGTGGTCGAGAACAAGAAACTCGGCCTCGTCGCGGCGCTTTCGGGCAAGGGCATGGATGACGAGAGTCGGGTGGAGGCGGTGCTGGGGGGCTACACCAGGCCCTGGACGTGGAAAGTTTGATTCCAAAACGGCGAAGATTTGCGCAAACTGACCCAACAACCGGCACAATGGCGCCATAAAGGGAATCAACCCTATTGAGCAGGACGAGGAGGACAGGTCGCATGAATGGGGTTCTGGGTCTCGGAATGACAGCTGGACTTTCGGCAGCCCTTTGGGGCGTGGCGGCCGGGGGCTCATTGCTGGTCGCGTTTTGCCTTTACTCGGCGGTCGGCACCATGGCTACGCTGATGGCGGGCCTGTTGGTGGCCACGCAGCCGGAGCCTGAAGAGCTCACCGTCGTCGCCGACTGACTGGCAGGGGCCGAGACCGGCCCTTCTTCGCGCGGGTCTGCCCCCCGCGCCTTTCCCTTCGAGATACGGACCGCCTGGCGGCACCGCCCCTGGCACCGGTCCGGCTGAGGCGGTTGCCATGGCTGAGACCGGCGGCTCTTGAGCCCGCCGGGGATTGCGCCGAGACTGCCGGTGCAGGAACCGGAGGAACGGCGTGACCAGGATTGCAGTGGCCGGGGCGGGCCTGATCGGCACGCGCCATCTCGCGGCGTTGCGGGTGGCGGGGATCGGCATCCATTCGGTAATCGACCCTGCACCCGGTGCGGCGGCGGTTGCTGCGGAGCATGACGTACCGCATTTCGGGACACTTGCAGCAGGGCTCGACGCGGGACCGGACGGTCTGATCCTTGCGACGCCGAACAATCTTCACCGCGAGGGCGCGGTGGCCGCGATCGCCGCAGGGGTACCGGTCCTGGTCGAGAAACCCATCGCCACGACGCTGGAGGATGCGGCGGCCATCGTGGAAGTCGGCGAGGCGGCGGGCGTGCCGGTCCTGACCGGGCATCACAGGCGGCACCTGCCGGTGATGCAGGTGGCCCGCGAGCGCATCCTGTCGGGCGCGATCGGCAAGCCTGTGGCCGCCCATGCGATGTTCTGGATCGCCAAGCCCGACGGCTATTTCGACACGCCCTGGCGGCGGGAAAAGGGTGCGGGGCCGCTCCTGATGAACGCGATCCACGATCTCGACATGCTCAGGTTCCTCCTGGGCGAGGTCGAGACGGTGCGCGCGGTGGCAACGAACCGGGTGCGCGGGCACGCGGTGGAGGACGCGGCGGCGGCGGTTCTCACCTTCGCGAACGGGGCACTCGGGACGCTGCAGTGTTCGGACGCGGTGGTGGCGCCCTGGTCCTACGAATGCACCGCACATGACAACCCCGCCTACCCGCCGACCGACGAGAACGCGCTCTGGATCGGCGGGACCCTGGGGTCCATCGCCCTGCCCCGCGGCGCGATCTGGCACGATGACGGGCGGCGCGACTGGTGGGCGCCCCTCGAGACAACACGGCTCCTGCGCGCCATCGAGGACCCGCTGGTGGCGCAGGTGCGGAACCTCGAGGCGGTGATCCGGGGCGACGCGGAGCCGGTCTGCTCGGGCCGCGAGGGGATGCTCTCGCTTGCCGTCCTGGAGGCGGTGAAGCGGGCCTGCGAAACGGACGGCGTCGTGCGATTGGCGGAATAGGCCGGGCGGAGACCGAGATGACGGACCGGGGGATCGCGGAAGCGCGGTTCGAAAGGATCCTTGCCGCGTCCGAAAAGGATCTACGGCCCGGCCTGACCGCCGGCAGCGCGTTCGCGCTCGGCCTGTCCGTTCTTATCCTGGCGATCCCGCCCGTCGTCGCCGCCTTCGGCGTCTGGCTGATCCTCTGGTCGGGATTCGCGATAATCGCGACCGTGATCGGCCTCGTGGTACTGGTCATGGCGTGGGGAATGCTCCCGCCGGTCAATGACCTCGGCACCGAACCGGTCGGGCGCAACGAGGCGCCTGCACTCTTCGCCCTGGTCGATGCGGTGTCCATAGGCATGGGAGCGCCCCGGATCGACCGCCTTCTGATCTTTCCCGGCTACAACGCTTTCGTCGGTCATTTCGGGCGCCGGCGCCATCGCGTTCTGGGGATCGGCCTCGCGCTCTGGCAGGTGCTGGACCGGCAGGAGCGGATCGCGCTCCTGGCCCACGAACTCGCGCACGAGATCAACGGCGATCCCGCGCGGAGCCTCGTGATCTCGGGGGCGCAGCACACGCTGGAAGCCTGGATCGAGATGCTGGCGCCAGATTGGCGCTCGGATGGTTTCGAGGGGATTTCCGACTATTCGGGCCAGTCGCTTGCGCGGCAGTTCATGGCTTTGGGCGCATGGCTTCTGCGGCGCACGCTTGCCGGCCACCGGCGCCTGCACATGCGCACCTCGCAGCGGGCCGAATGCTATGCCGATCTGCTCGCCGCGCGCACTGCCGGCACGGCGGCGGTGCGCCGCTCGCACGAAAAGCTAGTGCTTCGCCCCTATGCAAGCTCGCTTCTCGTCCGCCGTCCCGGAGCCACGACGGGCGCGGGACATGCGCTGTTGGCCGGTCTGGGAGACGCGGTTGCGGCGATTCCTGCGCAGGAATGTGCGCGGCTTTTTGCCCGGATGGAGGAAGAGCAGATTTCTGCGGATGCGAGCCATCCGCCGACGGTCTACCGGCTCCGTTTTCTCGAGCGCCATGCCGGCCTCACGGGGAGTTTCGATGCCGAAGCGGTGGATTGGGACGCCATCGCGACCGAAATCGGTCCGTTTCTCGAACCCTGCGGGCAGGCTTTGCTGGGTGACCCGACCCTGCTGTGAATGCACCCGGCCGTCTAGCTGTCCGCCGCCTTGAACGGCGCCTTGGGAGAGAAGGTGCAGCGGTCGGGTTTGATGTCGACGAGGGGCGTGCCGTCGAGGCAGTCGAGGCCGCGGACGGTCACGGTGTTGCCGTCGATGGAGACGAGCCGGACCATTGCGGTGCCGATCGGGTTCGGGCGCTGCGGCGAGCGGAGCGCGAAGGTGCCGAAGAGTCGGCCGTCATGCTTGGGGTTCTGGATGACGAGGTCGCGGCGGGAGCGGTCGAGCCAGTAGAGCACCTCGATGGTCTCGTAGTCCTCGAGCCCGGCCAGCGCCTGCTCCCAGGGCGGGTCGAGCACGAGGCGGCATTCGGGCCCGTCCTGCCGGCCCTGTCGGGGGCACTGGCTGCGTTCGGTCCAGGGGGTGCGGATGCGGCCGATGAAGGCGATCGTCGCGTCGGAGCGGTCCGGGACCTGCGCGGTGATCTCGCCGGCGCGGAGTTCAGGCTCGGACATGGGTGGGCTCCTCGGGTTGCGGCGCGGGGGACGCGCCGGCGGGGCAATCTTGGCGAGGGGGCTGGATCGGCGCGCACGGATCTGCCAGAGCGGCGGCACGTGCAAGCGGGAGGCAAACATGGCCAAGCTGATCGTCGTTCTGAACGGCCCGAACCTGAACCTGCTCGGCAAACGGCAGCCGGAGATCTATGGCCGCGCGACCCTGGCGGACGTGGAGGCGAATTGCCGGAAGCTGCTGGCCGAGGGGTTCGAGCTGAGCTTCCGCCAGTCGAATCACGAGGGGCAGATCATCGACTGGATCCACGAGGCACGCGATACGGCCGTGGCGATCGTCATCAACCCGGGCGCGCTGACCCACACCTCGGTCGCGGTGCTCGACGCGCTGAACGCCTTCGAGGGGCCGGTGATCGAAGTGCATATCTCGAACGTCCACAAGCGCGAGAGCTTCCGGCACCATTCCTATGTCAGCCTGCGGGCCGAGGGCGTGATCGCCGGGCTCGGGATCGAGGGCTACGAGGCGGCGGTGCGGCGGGTGCAAAACATCCTCGCGGGCTGAAGTTTCCAGGTCAGGAGACAGGGAACGGCGCGGCGGATCAAGCCCCGGCCTTCCGGCGGCCTTTGGCCGGAAAGACGAAACAGCGCTCGCGGCGGATCATCAGCCACAGGGGCGTGCCGGGTTTCGGCAGGAAGACCGAGGGCACGGCAGCCTTCAGCACCGAGCCGTCATGGTCCATGCGGAAATCGACGAGGCTTTCGTGGCCGATGAAGCGCGCGCGTTCGACGACGCCGCGCGCGGGGGTGCCGTCCTGCGGCGTGGGGTTCGGGCCCCTGCCCTGCCGGTCGAAGTCGATCCTGAGGTGCTGCGGGCGGATCACGATCTCCACCTCGGTGCCATCGGGCACGCCCGGCGCGAGGAAGCGGCCGAAGGGCGTGTCGGTGAGTGCGCCCTCGACCCGGCCCTTGATCACGTTGATGTCGGAGAAGAACGCCGCCGCCATGCGGTCGGCCGGGGCGTTGTAGACGTTGTAGGGCGCACCCTTCTGGACGATCCGGCCGGCGCGCATCAGCGCGATCTCGTCGGCCATGCGCATCGCTTCCTCGGGCTCGTGGGTGACGAGGAGGACGGCCGCCCCCTCCTCACGGAGGAGCTCGAGCGTGGTGTCGCGGATGCCGTCGCGGAGGCGGTTGTCGAGGCCCGAAAAGGGCTCGTCCATCAGCATCACCTTC
This sequence comes from Paracoccaceae bacterium, assembly GCA_050299695.1. Lineage (GTDB taxonomy): Bacteria > Pseudomonadota > Alphaproteobacteria > Rhodobacterales > Rhodobacteraceae > Ovoidimarina. The sequence goes on along the minus strand of JBNKWI010000083.1, from coordinate 1,165 downwards.
GGCCGCGGCGCGACCGCGCGGGCGAGCGCCACGCGCTGCTGTTCGCCGCCCGACAGTTCGTGGGGGAATTTCGCGTAGTAGGCTTCGAGACGCACCCGTTCGAGCAGTTCCATCACCCGGGTCCGCTTGTCGGCCCGGCTGCCGGGCAGGCCGAAGCCCACGTTGTCGCCGACCGAGAGATGCGGGAACAGCGCGTAGTCCTGGAACATCAGCCCGACGCCGCGGATCTCGGGCGGGTGGTGCTGGGTGGCACCCGAGACGAGAGCGCCGTCGACATAGACCTCGCCGGCATCCTGCCGGTCGATCCCGGCGACGATGCGGAGCGTCGTGGACTTGCCGCAGCCCGAAGGGCCGAGCAGGCAGGTGACCTGGCCGGGCATCACCGTGAGCGACACGTCCCGCACCACGTCGCGGCCCCCGAAGCGCCGGGTCAGGTTCCGGATCTCGAGGCGCGGTGTCTGCAACGGGGCCTGCATTAGTTGATGAATTCCCTCAGGCATCGCCCTAGCAGCCGGCAGCGCGCCGGGCAAGGGAGCGCCTTGTCTTATGAATTCGGGAGGTTCCCTGGTTAGAAGGGAGCCACTGCCCGCCACGCCATTCATGGCGGGCAGTGGCGGCGGTTGGATCGAGGAAGCCTGGGTCTTCAGGACCGTTTCTGAGTAGGATCGACCGCCGTCTTCACCATGGGCCTGAACGGATACGCGTGTTTGAGCCACGCATGACAAGAATAGGACTGGCGAAGATGACGGAGCATAGCATCGGGATCGGCGTTTCCAAATCTCACCTCGACGTTTTTCATCTGGAGATGCAGACGGCGAAGCGGTTCGAGAATTCCGCGCAAGGTTTTCGGGCGCTCCGCAAATGGCTGGCACCGCTGGCGATGACGCGGGTGGTGTTCGAGGCGACCGGCCCTTATCACCGCGCCTTCGAGAAGGCGTTGTCGGGGCATCTCCCTCTGGTAAAGGTCAATCCTCTGCAGGCACGCCGTTTCGCGCAAGCCTGCGGGACACGGGTCAAGACGGACGCGGTGGCTGACGGGTGCATCGGCGATCGCGGGAAGCGCTCGGGCCAGCGCCCCGATCCCCTCAATTGCCAGCGTATCCATCACCGGATTGCCGTTGGCGGCATAGAGCGCCTCGACCCCATGGGCGATGGCATTCATGCC
>JBNKWI010000082.1:0-15571 GCA_050299695.1 Paracoccaceae bacterium | reverse complement strand
GTTCGCCCCTCGAAACGTCCCCCCGGGGCGTTTCGCCGGCTGCGGCGGGTCGGGCTCACTTGAAGGCGCTCGTCCCGCTTGCGCTGCGGTGCGTCAGGGGTCATTGCAGCGGAGCGCGCGCGGTTCCGCCGGGACGTATCCTGCACTCGAAGCTCGGCGCGCGGAGCTCGACCGTTGCGCGGCGCTCCTGGCCGCGAAGCTGCAACGCTACGACGAAATCGAAAGGGGAGACTGAGATGCGGATCATCGTGGTCGGCGCCGAGGGCGATATCGGCAAGGCGGCCTGCGCGGCGCTCGACCGGCACGACCTCATCCGGGCCGGAAGGAGCCGGGGCGACGTGCTTGTGGACATGGCCGACAGGGCCTCGGTCGAGGCGATGTATGCCCGGACCGGTCCGGTCGACGCCGTCGTCGCCACGGCGGGCGCGGTGCATTTCGGCCCGCTCGCGGAGTTCACCGAGGAGACCTTCCTCCTCGGTCTCCGGAACAAGGTGATGGGGCAGGTCAACCTGGTGCTGGCGGGCCTCGGAACCGTGACCGATGGCGGATCCTTCACGCTGACGAGCGGTGTGCTCGACCGCGACCCGATCCGCTCGGGCGCGGCCGCCGCCACCGCGAACGGCGCGCTGGGCGGCTTCGTCACCGGCGCGGCGATCGAAATGCCGCGCGGGTTGCGGATCAATGTCGTCAGCCCCGGCCTCCTCGACGTGTCCGTCCCGCGCTATGGCGCATGGTTTCCCGGCCACGAGCCGGTCGCCGCCCACCGCGTCGGGCTCGCCTACCGGAAGAGCGTCGAGGGGGCGCTCACCGGCCAGGTGATCGCGGTGGGCTGACCCGCTTTTCATTCGCCGGCGCCCGTGCCAGATCTCGGCGGAGAGGCAGGAAATGACAGGACCCACGCCATGACCGGCGCCGTCTTCGCCGCGGTGCTTCTCGCCGCCGGGCTCCACGCGCTCTGGAACGCGCTCGTCAAGGGCGGCGACGACAAGGCCGCCGGCATGGTCGCCGTGGTGCTGGGGCAGGGCGTCGCCGGGGCGCTGGCGCTCCCCTTCGCGGCCGCGCCCGCGCGCGATGCGTGGCCCCTGATGGCCCTCAGCGTCGCGCTCCATCTCGGCTACCAGGTCTTCCTGGTGAAGGCCTACCGGGTCGGCGATCTCACCCAGGTCTACCCCATCGCCCGGGGCATCGCGCCGCTCCTGGTCGCGCCCGGTTCGATGCTGCTCCTCGGCGCCACCTTTTCCAGCGCGCAGCTTCTGGCGATCCTGCTGATCTCCACCGGGATCGGCTCGATCTCCCTCGTCCGCCGGGCCGACGGGCTGTTCCAGGGCAGGGCCGCGCTCTTCGCCGCGATGACAGGTGTCTTCATCGCCGCCTATTCGATCAATGACGGCCATGGCGCGCGGCTCGCCGGCACCGCGGTCGGGTTCTACGGCTGGACCGCCTGCCTCAACGCCGTCGCCTTCTCGCTCGCCGCGGGCCGGCTCCGGCCCGGGCTCGTCGGCAAGGCGCTGGCACTCCGGAAGAGCCTGCTGATCGGCGGCGGCGCCAGCTTCCTCGCCTATGTGATCGTGGTCTGGGCCTTCACCCAGGCGCCCATCGCCCTGGTGACCGCCCTGCGCGAGACCTCGATCATCTTCGCGCTCTTCATCGGCGTCTTCGCCCTGCGCGAGCCCCTGAACCTCGCCAAGGTGTTCTCCACCGCGCTCACGCTTGCGGGCGCGATCCTCCTGCGCGTTGCGCGGCCCTGATCGGCGCCGCACCGGCCGCGACGGCCAGGCGAAGAGGACGGAGAGGACGAAACGGATCGGGTCGAGCTCGGTCATGGCGGGCCTCATCGGGAATGCGAGTCTGCCGGCGGGGTAGAGCGCGATTGTATCAGCGGTATGACCGGAGCCGGGGGGCATGGCGAGAGCGGGGCGGAGCCCTTCCGCACCATCAAGCACCAAGCCGGGCGGGCGCCCGGCGCTTTCGGCGCTGTTCGGGCGGGGGCATCGCTCAGCCGTGCTGGGCTCGCACGCCTCGGGTGGCTCTCCTAGCCGTTCACCACTTCGGCCAGCGCGGCGATGTCGGTCGGCTTGAACAGGATCGGGATGCCCCGCAGCCGCGCGCCGTCGACCACGTCATGGCCCCGGTCGGCGGTCAGGAGGCAGCACGGGGTCCGGCCGAGCTCGGCCTCGAGCCGGGGCAGGAGGTCGAAGGCGGTCTCGGTCTCGCCGATCCGGAAATCGAGGATCATCATCTCGGGCCGCTCCCCTGCGGCGGCGAGCCGCGCCAGGGCCTCGTCGCCGCTCCCGGCGCTCATCACCCGGTGGCCGAGGCTGCGCAGCGAGACCGAGAGCGCCTCGCGCATGTCGCGGTCGTCGTCGACCAAAAGGATCATCTTGCCGCGCCTGCGTCCGCCGGAAGACGCGCCGCCGCCGGAAAACCCGTTCTCCTGCCGGCCGGTCTCCTTCGCCAGATGCGCGGTGACCGAAAAGCACGATCCCCGGCCGGGGATGGAAACGAGGCCCAGCGGATGGCCCAGCCGCGCGCAGGCCCGCTCGACGATGGCAAGGCCCAGGCCGAGCCCCTCGCTCGCGCTGGCGCGGGACTTCAACTGGTGGAATTCCTTGAAGATTTCCTCCTGCTGGTCCTCGGGAATGCCCGGCCCGGTATCGCGGATCTCGACCCGTACCATCTGCCCGCGCCGCCGCGTGCCCACCAGCACCCGGCCGGACGCCGTGTGGCGGATCGCGTTGGCGATCAGGTTCTGCACGATGCGCCGGAAATAGCTCGGGTCGGTCTCGATGGTGGCGATCCCGGGCACGACGCGGAAGCCGAGCCCCTTCTGCGCGGCAAGCGGCGCGAACTCGTCGCCCAGCTTGCGCAGGAGCTTGCCGAGGTCGACCGGCTCCACGTCGAAGGCGTATTCGGCCGTTTCCAGCTTGGAGATGTCGAGGAGCGCCTCGATCATCGTCTCGACGCTCTTCAGAGCCGAGAGCGCGCGGTCGCCGATCATCGCCACGCCCTCGGGTGCGCCCGGCAGCGAGGAGATGAACAGTTTGGCCGCCGAGAGCGGTTGCAGCAGGTCGTGGCTCGCTGCCGCGACGAAGCGGGTCTTCGAGGCGTTGGCCCGTTCGGCCGCCGAGAGCGCGTCTTCCAGGTCGAGCGTCCGCTCGACCACCCGGCGCTCCAGCGTCTCCTTGGCGCGCAACAGCTCCTGCGCCGCGTGGCGCTCGGCGGTGACGTCGGTGATCGAGAAGACGATGCCCCGGTCCGGCGTCTCGCGGGCATGGACCTTGAGGATGCTGCCCGCGTCCTGCGACAGCTCGAAGCGGAGCGGCGGGCGGGCGTCCTCGCGGGCGACCCAGGCTGCGATCTCCTCGACCGAGAGCTCGGACCAGGAGAAATCCCGCGTGGCCTTCAGGATCGCATCGAGCGGCGTGCCCGCGCGCAGGAGCTTCACCGGCAGGGACAGGATCTCGCGCACCCGGCTGTTCCAGGCGAGGAGCACGCCGGTCTCGTCGAAAACGCAGACCCCCTGGTCGAGATGCTCGAGCGTCGCCGCGATCAGCCGCGACTGGTGGTCGAGGATCCGCTCGCGCTCGCGCCGCTCCTGGCGCATCACGTCGGTGATGTCGGTCTGCAGGATCACGGTCTGGCCGGCGCCGGTGCGGTGCTCGCTCACCTGAATCCAGCGGTCGCCCTTGAGCGCGACGTTGAACACCACGTGGCTGTCGCCGTGCCGCCGCCGGCGGCGGTCGGCCCATTGATCGGGGTTCAGCTCCTTCGGCAGCTCCAGCGCGTTGGAGCGGCTGGCGGCGCGCACATAATCGTAGAACGAGAGGCCCGGCAGCAGGAGCGCCTTCAGCTCCGGCATGAACATCCCGAACCGGCTGTTGCAGAGCACCATCCGGTCGTCGGCGTCGAACAGGCCGAAGCCTTCCTGAACGGTCTCGATCGCCTCGGTCAGCGTGGCCCGCGCGGTCTCGGCCTCGCGCGTGGCGATGGAAAGCTGCGCGTTCGACCGGTTCAGCAGGTCCAGCGCGCGTTCGAGGTCGCGGGTCCGGGCGCGGACCTGGTCCTCCAGCATCACCGCACGCTGGAACTGCGCATAGGCCGCGCCGCCATCGTTGGTGACCTGCTCGACCCGCCGCATCAGCACGCGCGCGATTGTCATCAGCTTCTCGTTCTGACGCTCGATCGAATCCGTCGGGTTGATCAGGTCATCCATGGCCGGGGCGGGGATCGGGGGCATAGAAGGCCACACCGGTCAGCGTCTGGTTCACATGCATCCCGCCGATCTGCTCGCCATAGGTCGAGAAGCCGATCACCGAATGCTCGGACAGGATCGACGAGATCTGGTGCGTGACCTGTTTTTCCTGCGCTTCCAGCCGGCGCAGGATGCAGTCGCAGGCGAGGATGGATTGCGGCGGCTGGCCGTTCAGGGTCAGCGCTTCAAGTTCGCGGCGGAGATGTGTGTCCATCGGTTCCGGGTCGGCCAGGGTCAGCACCAGACCTTCCTCGATCGCCGAGAAAAACACCAGCTCTCCCTCCTTCGAGACCCGCTGGATCGACCGGACGTGATGGGTTCCGCCGAACCGCACCACCACCGGATGGGCGGCGAAGGTGAAGGGGTCGAGCTGTTCGGGATCCTTGCCGAGGATCCGTGCATATTCGCGCGCAGCGGGCTCGGCGTTGATCTTGCGGACGATCCGCTTTTTCGGGTCGGCCTCGGTCACCACCATGCGCCGGCTGCTGGGGGTCAGGTGATCGTGGCTGAACACCTGGATTCCGCAGAGCGTCCGGAAATAGGTCAGCACGGCGGCATTCCGGTAGATCCTGCCGTCCACCGCGACCGCCGCTTGTTCGAAGCTGATCCCGTCGCCGGCCGACCCGCCGAACAGCGGCACCGGCCCCAGCGCGTCGGCGCAGGCGGCGGCAAGCGGATCTTCCAGGAGCGAGAGCCCGTCCACCAGGAGGAACCCGAATTCCCGCGTCCAGTCGGGCTCCAGCGCGGTCAGCCGGGCGCGGGTGCGGATCATGTCGGCGATCAGCGCCTGCGTGTCGAGCGCGTCCAGATCCTCGATCAGCACGCTTTCCGAAAGGAAATACGCCTCGGGAAAGGCCACAGCGACAATCCGACCGTCGACATAGCCCGCGCGGCCCAACTCGCCCGCGGTGGTGCAGCCGATGGTGCGGATTCCGGTGAAGCGCCGCGCCGCTTCCGCCATCGTAGCGGCGAAATCGGCCTCGGCCGAGACGAAGAGGGCGACCAGCGACAGGGGCTCGCTCGCCAGCTCGTCATGGAGCTTGGCGATGGCGTTGGCGTCGTTGCAATACGCCTCGGCATGTCGGACGAGTGGCCCCGCCGCACCGGCAGACGGCGGCGCAAAGGCACCGCGCATATGCTCCTCCCCAGGTCCCCTTGGCGGTGAGCCTTCAGAGTGCAGCTTTATTGTTGGTCTTGCAACAGTGTCTCGTAGTTGGCCCGTTGCGCGATCAGAACGGCCTGGGTCCGGCTCTGGACGCCGAGCTTGCGCATGATCGCGGTGATGTGGGTCTTCACCGTCGCCTCGGCGATCGAGAGCTCGTAGGCGATCTGCTTGTTCAGCATACCCGCGCAGACCAGTTGCAGGATCCGCATCTGCTGGCGGGTGAGCTGCGCCATCCGCTCCATCGCCTCCTCGCGGGGCGAGGCGTCGGACTTGCTGTCGGGGCCGAGCGTGATGCCGTCGGGCAGGTAGAGATCGCCTTCGGCGATGGCGGTGAAGGCGGCCTGGAACGTGTCGCGCGTCGAATGCTTCGGCACGAAGCCCGCGGCGCCCGCCCGGATCGCCGCCCGCACGATGCGCACGTCCGACAAGGACGAGACCACGACGACGGGGATGTCCTGGGCCGAGAGCTTGAGCTGGATCAGACCGTCGAGACCGCTGACGTCCGGCAGGTTGAGATCGAGCAGGATCACGTCCGGCGCGGCCTCGGTTTCCAGCTGCAGGATCGCGTGGGCGAGGTCGGGCACCGTCGTGACCGTCTCGACCCCGAGCACCATGCGCAGCGTCATCGACAGCGCGTCGCAGAAGAGCGGGTGATCGTCGACGATCAGCGTCTTTCGGAAAAGCGGTTCGGGGCGCGAGTCGTGCATGGCGTGTTCCTCTGATGTCCTGAAGGATAGCATGCCCGTCCGGACACGGCCCTACGCTATTGGTCGCAAGCGGGGCGTGTGCGAAATGTCTTCGGTTTTCAATCGGTAAGCCGTGGCGACGTCGATGGCGGGCCGAAACGGAAAAAGGCACGCCCGGGGGGCGTGCCTTTCGCAGTAGTTCGCCGGATCAGTTCTGCGCGAGCTGCTTGGGCAGCTTGAACACCCAGACCGAACCGCCCTGGTTGAGGTAGTTGACCTTCTTGGCCACCTCGCCGCCCCAGAGCGGAACCGCGCCGCCCCAGCCGGAGACCACGGAGACATACTGCTCGCCGTCCATCTCCCAGGTGATCGGCTGGCCGACGATGCCCGAGCCGGTCTGGAACTTCCAAAGGACCTCGCCGGTCTCGTCGTCGAGCGCCAGGAGCTCGCCCTCGGGGGTGCCGAAGAACACCAGGCCGCCTGCGGTGGTCATCACACCACCCCAGAGCGGGGCCTCGTTCTTGTACTCCCACTTCCACTCGCCGGTCATCGGGTCGATGGCCTTGAGCGAGCCGATATGGTCCTCGTAGTTCGGCTTGATGGTGAAGCCCGAGCCCAGATAGGCGGCGCCCTTCTTGTAGGTGACGGGCTCGTTCCAGATATCCATGCCCCATTCGTTCGAGGGCACGTAGAACAGGCCGGTCTTCTGGCTGTAGGCCATCGGCATCCAGTTCTTGCCGCCGAGGAACGACGGCACCGCGAAGACAATCTCGCCCTTCTTGCCGTCGGCCGCGCCGGACGGATTGCCGGGCCGGTTGCTTTGTAGATCGGCCGGCCGTTCTCGTCGATGCCCTTGGCCCAGGAGATCTTCTTGACGAACGGGTAGGCATTCACGAATGCGCCGTCTTCCCGGTTGAGGACGTAGAAGAACCCGTTCCGGTCGGCGGTGGCGAATTTCTTGTTGCCGTCCGCGTCGGTGAAGGCGACGACCTCGTTCACCCCGTCATAGTCCCAGCCCTCGCGCGGCGTGGTCTGGAAGTGCCACTTGATCTCGCCGTTCGACGGGTCGATCCCGATCCGGCTGGCGGCGTAGAGGTTGTCGCGCGTGCCGTCGTTCACGTCGCCCGCACCGCGCAGCCAGGAGTTCCAGGGCGCGGGGTTGCCGGCGCCGAACACCAGCGTGTTGGTGTCGGCGTCGTAGGAGCCGCCGAGCCAGGTCGCGCCGCCGCCGGTCTTCCACATGTCGCCCGGCCAGGTCGCGTTCAGCGTGCCGGTCATGGTGCTTTCTTCGCCGTTCAGCGTGCCCATGTTCCCTTCGATGGTGGGACGGGTCCAGACCAGGTCGCCGTTCTCGGCGTCGAAGGCGTAGACCGTGCCGACGATCCCGAATTCGCCGCCCGAGTTGCCGACGATCACCTTGCCGTCCACGACGAGCGGCGCGGCGGTGTAGGAATAGCCGGCCTTGTAGTCGGCGATCTTCTTGTTCCAGACCACGTCGCCGGTCTTGCGGTCGAGCGCCACGAGCCGCGCGTCGAGCGTGCCGAAATAGACGTTGTCGCCATAGATCGCCGCGCCGCGGTTGATCACGTCGCAGCAGGGCAGGATACCCTCGGGCAGGCGGGCGTCGTACTGCCAGATCTCGTCGCCGGTATGCACGTCGATGGCGTACATCCGCGAGTAGGACCCGGTAATGTACATGATGCCGTCATAGACCAGCGGCTGGGTTTCCTGGCCGCGCTGCTTCTCGCCGCCGAGCGAGAACGCCCAAGCCGGGAAAAGGTTCTGCACGTTGTCCTTGTTCAGGATGTCGAGCGGGCTGTAGCGCTGCAGGTGGCGCCCCATCCCGTTGGTGACGACCTGCGTGGTCATGGTCTGGTCGTTCGCCAGGTCCTGGTCGGTCACCTGGGCCTGGGCCATTCCGGCCGATGCCACCAATGCCGCGGTCACGGCTGCAATGCATCTGTTCATTTGGGTTCTCCTCCCGTTGCCGATGCCTTGGCGCAATGGCCCCGCGCGCGGATGGCCCTTGTGCCCCTCATCCTGATGTATCCCCGCCCGGTGCGGGTCCCGCTATTCCACCATGGTCTGATATTCCGAGATCGCAGGTTTCCGATTCGGAACGGTTCAGCGGCTGATCGAGGCGAGATAGGACAGGATGAAGTCCTGCACCGTGCGGTCGTCGATGCCGACATGGCGCATCTTGGTGCCGGGCATGAAGCCGTCGTTGTCCTCCATCCAGGCGCGCAGGGCGGCCGGGGTCCAGACGATGCCCGAACCCGAAAGGGCTTCGGAATAGCTGTAGCCCTCGTAGCTGCCCGCCCGGCGGCCGACCACATGCTCGAGCGGCGGGCCATAGGAGGGATCCTTGGCGTCCACGGCATGGCAGCGGCGGCATTCGGCGTCGAAATACTGCCGGCCCGCGTCGATCTTGATCTTTTCGTAGGTCGTTTCGGCCAGGGCCGGAAAAGCCGGAACGGCGGTGGCCAGGATGGCGGCGAATATCAGTTTCGGTGTCATTGCTTCGCTCTCGGTTCTGGTATGCGGGGCGGAGCCTAGGCCCGCCGTCCGCCCTGCAGCTTGACGCAGGTCAAGCCGGGCGCCTTCGGTTCGTCATGCTTTGGTCGGAGACCGCCCATTCAGAACGCCGGGGCGTAGCGCCAGTTGTCCGCGTCCGGCGTCACCTCGTCGAGGTCGTAGCCCGCGCCCTGCAGCCGCTGCGCGACGTCGAGCCCGGCCGCCGCCGCCTCGTCCACCAGCCGCCGCCCGGCCGCCTCGTCCCGCGCGACGCCGAAGCCGCGCAACAGGCTGATGCCGTAGTTGAACTTGCCCACCGGGTCGCCGGCCTCGGCGGATCGCCGGTCCCATTCGGCGGCGGCATCGGGGTTGAATTCGCCCCCGAACCCGTTCTGCTCCATGTAGGACATCCAAGTCATCGCGCCGGTATAGCCCGCCTCGGCGCAGCGCTCGAAGATCAGCCGCGCGGTGTCGTGGTCGCCCGATTTGGTCATCAGATAGCCCGAGGCGCAGACCATCATGTCGATCTCGCCGTCGCGCGCGCGGTCGCGCATCGTCCGCCAGGTCAGTTCCTCGGGGTTGGTGGTGCCGTAGGCGGTGTCGGTCGCGAGCGCAGGCCCGGCGATGGCCAGGGCTGCGAGCGTGAGTGGTAAGAAGCGCATGGCGGTCCTCCTCGCTGTGTACCGTAGCATCCCGAATCCGTGGAGGCAGCCGTCTTGGGGTCGTATGAAGGGTCAGCCCCTGCGACCTTTCCCGGGCCTAGGAGCCCGTCGGCCGGAACGCCGCGCCCCAGGGGAAGCGGCCGACCTTGATCGTCTTGATCGCCTCGCGGGCCGCCACGTCGATCACCGTCACGTCGCCCGAGACGCCGTTGGTGGTGAAGAGGAGCGACTTGTCGCCGTTGAACTCCAGGTGCCAGACCCGGCGGCCGACCAGGATGTATTTCTCGACCTCGTAGGTCTCGGTATCCACCACCGCCACGTGGTTCGCGGGGCCCAGCGCGACGAAGGCGGTCTTGCCGTCGGCCGAGAGCCGGAACCCCACCGGCTGGATCAGGTCGTCGTGTACGCCCTTGATCGCAAAGCGGATCTTGCCCTTCTCGGTCTGGGTCGCGACGTCGAAGACCGTGACCGTGCCACCGATCTCGGCCGAGACCCAGAGCTCGGTGCCGTCCTTGACGAATTCCGCATCCCGGGGCCGGCTGTCGACCAGCGTGTTGGCGAACAGTTCGTGCGTTGCGGTGTCGATCCAATGCGCCATGTTGGTGGTTTCGGAGGTGGTGATGGCGATCTTGCCGTCCGGGCTCACCGCCATCCCCTCGGGCTCCACCCCCACGCCGATCTGTGCCACCACGCGCCGCGTCTCGGTATCGACCACGGTGGTGATCGCGTCGTTCTCGTTGGCGATGTAGAGATGCCGGCCGTCGGGGTGCAGCGCGAACTGCTCGGGATCCTCGCCGGAGGGCAGGTCGTGCAGCACCTCGCCGCTCACCGGGTCGATCACCTCGACGGCGTTGCTGTCGGAGGCGCAGACATAGAGTTTGGAGAAGTCGTTCGAGAACGTGATCCCGCGGGGCCGCTGCCCGGTGGGGATCGTGCGGGTGACCTCCAGCGTGTCGATGTCGATCACCGAGATCGTGTCGTCCTTCTCGTTCGTCACCCAGATCTCGTCGGCCGAGGCCGGCGCGGCGAGAAGGAGGGCGCAAAGGGCAGGGCGCAGCATCTCAGGACTCCGGCTTGAACCGCGCGCAAGCGCTTTCGGGCCGGTCGAGGCCCAGCGTGTCGAGATCGTTCTCGGGATGCAGGAACCACTCGAACGGCGCCATCGCCACCACGGCGGTCTCCTGCACCAGCGGGATCGGCTGGCGCATCTGGCCGTTCCAGTCGCGGAAGCTCATCGGCCGCCCCTTGAACCCCGCCAGCTCGAACTCGGGCGACAGGATGTAGTGCCGGAGCACCGCCGGATCGGTGCTGCCGGTCCGGGTCACCGCCTCGCCGATCGTGCGGATCGCCGCCCAGGCGGCGTAATCCTCCGAGCGCATGTCGCGGCCCGCATGGTCCCGGAACCGCGATTGCAGCTGCGCCGCGCCCCATTGCTCGACCACCCGCGACCAGGCCACCGGGCGCAGCCCCTCCGAACCCGCGACTGGCCGGGGCTCCCAGGTGTTGAACGGGATGTAACGGCCGAAATCGCCGATCTCGTCGGCGATCAGGAGCACGTCATGCTTGGGCAGGTCCTGGGTGAAGAGCGGCACTTCCTGCGCGGCGTTGCGGCGCATGTCGGCGTCGAAGACCCAGCTTTTCTCGCCCCGGAGCTTCAGCCCGAACTTCCTCGCCGAGGTCCGGAGCGCGCTGGCGAAGGCCAGGTCCCGCTCATGGGTGCCGGCGATCAGCGCCAGGTCGGTCCAGCGCCGCACGGTCAGGAACTGCATCAGCGCATCGGCGCGCATCGCGTCGGACGGCAGGGTGTGGAAGAGGTTCGCCCGGCAGCCCTCGCTCCGGAGCGTCGCAGCGCCGGAGGAGACGTTGAACAGGATCGCGTCCTGCGCCTCGGGCAGGTCGGCGATGGCCTGAAGCGTCGCGACAGGCGCGTCGAGCACCAGGAAGCGCGACCGCGCGAGCGCGTCCCGCGCGGCGGGCAGGGGATCCGCGCCCGCGTCGAGCGAGATCGCCTCCAGCGTGTAGTCCTGGCCCAGGAACCGGCCCGTGGTCCGGTTGTCGTCGAGCCCCGCCTCGGCCCTGGCGAGGCCCAGGTCGCCCGGCACCGGATCGAGGTTCGACAGGACCGGCGGCGCCGGCACGTCGACCCGCAGATAGGCAAGGCCCACCGAGACCTCCGCCCGGAGCGGTCCGGCGAGACAAAGAAATGCCGCGAGGCACGCAAACCGTTTCATGACGTCCTCCCGCCTTCTTGCTAGCGCAACCCGGTCCGACACGATCTAGGACCATTGTCTGAGGCAAAAACCGCCTCACACCAAGGTCGAATGTCTTAACGCCTGTCCGGCTGGTATCCGCTATCGTCAGAGCATGTGGAGGAGCTAGACATGACCAGACACCGCCATGAACGACTTCTTCTTGCGGTTGCATTTTCGTTGGCCGCCGGAGCCGCCTTTTCGCACGGAGACGTGGCGCCCCAACCCGTGAACACCGACGCGCTGCCCGATGTGGGCGAGGAATGGCTGACCGAGAATCCCTATCGCAACATGGGCGAGGAGGTCTGGAAGACCGCCATCGACATCGGCTCGTCGGGCTTCAACCAGAACTGCGCGCGCTGCCACGGGCTCGGCGCGATCTCGGGCGGGCTCGCCCCGGATCTGCGATTCCTCGAGGCCGAGGAATACGGCGACGAATGGTTCGTCGAGCGGTTCCGGCACGGCTACACCCAGAACGGCACCACCAAGATGCCCGCCTTCGGCGAGCTCCTGGGCCAGAAGGCGGGCTGGGCGATCCGCACCTATATCGAGACCCGCCCCGACGATGCCGCCATCGAGGACATGTCGGCGGAGCTGAAGGAAATCCGCGACCACCTGACCTCCGGCGAGGTCGATACCGACGCCGTGGTGGCCCGCCTGACCGAGATCGCCGCCGAGATCGAGACGCTCTCGGGTGCGCCGGTCGCCGACAGCATCGCCTCGCGCGCCGCCGAGAAGCTCACCGCCGATCCGACCGGCTACCATGCCGCGGCGGAGATCCTGACGGTCGGCCTTTCCGCGGCCCACTGACCGCCATGCGCCGCCTCGCGCTGGCCCTTGCCCTGACGGCCGTGTCCCTCGCGGGACCGGCCGCTTCGCGCTGCGAGGACTGGGTGCCGCAGCCCAAGCCGCAGAATGCGGGCCGCGACATCGTGGGCCGCGATCTCGACGAGATCATCGAACAGGGCTTCATCGACTTCGCCGCCTACGCGGATTTCCCGCCCTGGTCTTACGAGGAGACCGGCAAGGCGGCGGGCGTCGATATCGAGATCGGCCGCCTGATCGCCGAGGCGCTGGGCGTGGAGCCCAGGTTCCACCTGGTCGGCGCGGGCGAGAACCTCGACGCCGATCTGATGAACTATGTCTGGAAGGGGCCGGTGGTCGGCGGGGCCGTCTCCAACGTGATGCTGCACGTCCCCTATGACAGCGAATACGCCTGCCGGGTCGAGCAGGTGGTCTTCACCGGGCAATATGCCGATGAGGCGATCGCCATCGCCTACCGCAAGGACGCCTATCCCGACGATCCGCCGGTGCCGGCCTATTTCCGCTACGACAGCGTGGCGGTCGAGAACGATTCGATCGCCGATTTCTACCTTTCCTCCTTCGCCGGCGGGCAGCTCTCGGCGCAGGTCCACCGCTATCCCGACATGGAAGCGGCGATGGCGGCGCTGGCCGGGGGCGAGACCATGGCCGCCATGGGCCCGCTGGCCCAGCTCGAGGCCGGCAGGACCGAGGAAATCGCCATCCACCAGCCGCCGCTCGCCGGGTTCGCTGTCAGCCATTGGACCGTCGGCGTCGCCGTCCACATGCGCTACCGCGCGCTCGGCTATGCGGTGGACGACGCGATCCGCGCCGGGCTCGAGGACGGGCGCATCGCGGCGATCTTCGCCGCCCACGGATTGTCCCACCTTCCGCCCGACCGCTGAGGCCGGACGGGACCAAGGTCCAATTTCCCGTCACAACCTGTGCGGTAATCTCCCTGCAAGGCTCACGATGCGCGCCGAGGCGCGTGGAGGGGCGGCGCGACAACAGGGGTCCGGTTGCGGCCACTCGCGGGACACGAGCCAGACTGGATCGACGCCACTCCCTGCCGTCCAGCGACGGCGACTGGCCCCGCATTTCGCGTTCGGAATGCGGGGCTCTTTTGCCGGACCTAGCCCAGGGTCGAAAGGTTCCCGTCGTCATCCACCAGCGTCACCCGCCCGACGCCCGGGAGCGCGGCCCGGGCGCGGGCGATCCCGGCACGGTCCATCAGGCAGAACGCGGTCGAGAGCGCGTCGGCGAGCGCGGCGCGGTCGGCCTCGACGCTCACCGTCGACCAGCGCGGGCGCCCGCCGAGCGGGTCGAGGATATGCCCTTCGCCGGGCGTCAAAAGCATGGCACGGGGGCTCGACGTGGCCAGCGCGCCGCCGTTCAGCGTGCGGGTGCCCAGGAAGCCCGCCGCCGGATCCTCGAGGCCGAGCCGCCAGGGGCCGCCCAGCGCGCGGTGCTCGCCGATATGGATCAGCGCCCGGCCGAAGCCCCGCGCGGCCAGCCGGTCGGCCACCATGTCGGTCGCGAAACCCTGCGCGATGCCGTTCAGCGTCAGCGCCTGACCGGGCGCCAGCGTCACGGCGCCCTGCGAGACCCGCACCCGTTTCCAGCCCAGCAGCCGCCGCGCTGCGGTAGCGTCGCCGCCGGCCGCCAGCGCGTGCCAGAGCGGCTGCACGCTCGGGTCGAACCGCCCGCCGGTGGCGCGATGCGCGCGGTCGGCGATCCGCAGGAGCCCGAGGAACTCCACCGGCGCAGGGGCGAGCCGGCCGTCGCGGTTCAGCGCCGCAAGCGCCGAGCCCGGGTCGTGGAGGCTGAACAGCGCCTCGACCTGCCGCAGGATCGCCTGAACCTCCACCAGCGCGGGCCCGGTCTGCTCCGCCGGGCCGTGGAGCGTGACGTCCGCCTCCGCGCCCAGCGCCACGCCCTGCCAGCGCGCGGTTTCGGCCGCCGCCGCAGGCCGCGATGCCAGCGCGGCGGCGGCTATGGCGAGGAAGCGGCGCCGCGTCGTCATTCCGCCGGCACTCCGTTCAGCTTCGGCACCCGCTCGCCCCGCGCGCGCTTGCCGGCCAGCACCAGCGGCACGCATTGCGCCGGGTCGTCATGGATCGTCACGCAATCGAGGCACTGGAAGCATTCGTCGTATTCGATCTCTCCGGTCTTCCTGATCGCGCCATAGGCGCAGCGCACCCGGCAAAGCTGGCAGGGCGACCCGCAATCCGGGCGTCGGGCGATCCAGTCGCGTCCGCGGAGGAGCCCGCCCAAGGCCATTACCGCGCCGAGCGGGCAGACGTAGCGGCAGAAGCCCTTGAACAGCACCGCGCCGAGAAGAAGCCAGAAAGCGGCATAGGCCGCGTAGGGCCAGTCGCGCAGGAAATGCACGGTGATCGCGGTCTTGAAGGGCTCGACCTCGGCGGCGCTGTCGATCTCGCCGGGCGCGAAGACCGCCACCGCGAGGAGTGCGGCAAGCACGCCGTATTTTCCCCATTTCAGCCGCCGGTCCCAGCGCGGCGCGGGCTCGATCTGCGGCAAGCGGAGGAGACGACCCAGCGCCGCGGCGAATTCCTGCAAGGCGCCGAACGGGCAGAGCCAGCCGCAGAACAGCCCGCGGCCCCAGAGCACGAAGCCGAGGATCGCCGCCGCCCAGACGAGGAGCGAGAACGGGTCGTAGAGCAGGAAGGCGAAGCTGCCGCCGTCGAGCGCGGTGCGGACCACGCCCAGCACCGTGACGATGGAGAGCTGTCCCTGGCCCCACCAGCCGACGAAGCCCAGCATCGCGCCGAGAAGCGCCAGCCGGATGCGGCCATAGTGCCGGACCCCGGCGAACCGCCGCATCCCGGGCCCCAGGGCCGCGAACAGAGCGACCAGCCCCAGCGCTAGCACGGCGAGGGACGCCTGCCGGTTCCGCAGGGCCCCGCGCCAGGGCGACAGCGCCGTCGCCGCGTCGCTGTCGCGGGTGAAGAACCGCGCCGGCGTGCTGTGCCGCGCCTCCAGCGCGACCGAGCCGATCTCGGGCCGGAACATGCCATGCTCCCGCACCGCCTCGACCTTCAGCAGCCATTCCCGTGTCGGGTCGAACCCGAGCCGCCGGTCGGTCCTGAGGATCATCGCCACGCCCTGCGGCACCCCGGGCGCGGTCTCGACCGCAAGATCGGCGTCGCGGAGCGCGATCGGCAGCCCGTCCTGTTCGGCCGACAACCGGTCCGGCGCGGTGTTGCGTACGAAATCGGGCG
>JBNKWI010000081.1:0-16229 GCA_050299695.1 Paracoccaceae bacterium | reverse complement strand
CACATGGGCATAGTGCCGCGCCGGCGTCTCGTATTCCACATGCGCCGTCGAGATCGTGATCCCACGCGCCTTCTCCTCGGGAGCCCCGTCGATCTGGTCGTAGGCCTTGAACTCCCCGAAATACTTCGTCAGCGCCGCCGTCAGCGTCGTCTTGCCGTGGTCAACGTGACCAATCGTCCCGATGTTCACGTGCGGTTTGTTCCGCTCAAACTTTGCCTTCGCCATGGGTGTGGCCTCCTCTGATCTCGGTTAGGCGTATTTCGCCTGAATTTCTTCGCTGATGTTCTGCGGCACGGGCTCGTAATGGTCGAACTGCATGGTGAAGTTCGCCCGGCCCGAGGACATGGACCGCAGGGTGTTGATGTAGCCGAACATGTTGGCGAGCGGCACGAAGGCGTTGATCACGTTGGCGTTGCCGCGCGTGTCCTGCCCCTGCACCTGGCCCCGACGCGAGGTCAGGTCGCCGATGATGCCGCCGGTGTATTCTTCCGGGGTCACCACTTCGACCTTCATGATCGGTTCGAGCAGCTTCGCGCCGGCCTTCTTCATGCCTTCGCGCATGCCCATGCGGGCGGCGATCTCGAAGGCGAGAACCGAGGAGTCCACGTCGTGGAACTTGCCGTCCACCAGCGCGACCTTGAAGTCGATCACCGGGAAGCCCGCGAGCGGACCGGAGTCCATCACCGACTTGATGCCCTTCTCGACGCCCGGCACGTATTCCTTCGGCACCGCGCCGCCGACGATCTTCGACTCGAACGAGTACCCCTCGCCCGGCTGGGTCGGGGAGATGACGAGCTTGACCTCGGCGAACTGGCCCGAACCGCCCGACTGCTTCTTGTGGGTGTAGGTGTGCTCGACTTCCTTGGAGATCGTCTCGCGATAGGCCACCTGCGGCGCGCCGATATTCGCCTCGACCTTGAACTCCCGCTTGAGGCGGTCGACCAGGATGTCGAGGTGAAGTTCGCCCATGCCCTTCATGATCGTCTGGCCCGACTCGATGTCGGTCTCGACGCGGAAGGACGGGTCCTCGGCGGCGAGCCGCTGCAGGCCGGCCGACATCTTCTCCTGGTCGGCCTTGGTCTTGGGCTCGACCGCGATCTCGATGACCGGCTCGGGGAAGGTCATGGTTTCGAGCACGACCGGGTTGTTCGGGTCGCACAGCGTGTCGCCCGTGGTCGTGTCCTTGAGACCGGCAAGCGCGATGATGTCGCCGGCGAAGGCCTCGGCGATCTCTTCCTGCTTGTTCGAGTGCATCATCACCATCCGGCCGATGCGCTCCTTCTTGCCCTTGGTCGAGTTCAGGAGCTGGTCGCCCTTGCCCATCTGGCCCGAATAGATCCGGGTGAAGGTGAGCGAGCCCATGAACGGGTCGTTCATGATCTTGAACGCGAGGCCCGCGAAGGGCTGGGAATCGTCGGCCTGGCGCGCGATGTTGCGCGTCTCGGTCTCGTCGCCCGGCTTGAAGCCCATGTAGGCCGGCACGTCGAGCGGGCCCGGCAGGAAGTCGATGACCGAGTTCAGGAGCGGCTGAACGCCCTTGTTCTTGAAGGCCGAGCCGGCGGTGACCGGCACGAAGGCGAGCGCCAGCGTGCCCTTGCGGATCAGTTTCCTGAGCGTCGGAACGTCGGGCTCCTCGCCTTCCAGATAGGCCATCATCGCGTCGTCGTCCTGCTCGACGGCGAGCTCGACCAGCTTGCCGCGCCATTCGTCGGCGACGTCCTTGAGCTCGGCGCGGATCGGCTGGCGCACCCAGGAGGCACCCAGGTCTTCACCCTGCCAGACCCATTCTTCCATGGTGATCAGGTCGACGATGCCCTCGAGCTTGTCCTCGGCGCCGATCGGCAGCGCGATGGGCGCAGGGGTCGCGCCGGTGCGATCCTGGATCATCTTCACGCAGTTGAAGAAGTCGGCGCCGATCTTGTCCATCTTGTTGACGAACACGATGCGCGGCACCTTGTAGCGGTCGGCCTGGCGCCAGACGGTCTCGGTCTGGGGTTCGACGCCGGCGTTGGCGTCGAGCAGGCAGACGGCACCGTCGAGCACGGCGAGCGAGCGCTCGACCTCGATGGTGAAGTCGACGTGGCCGGGGGTGTCGATGATGTTGAAGCGGAACTTGGTGTCCGACGTGCCCTCGGCGGTCGGGTCTTCCTGCCACTGCCAGAAGGTGGTGGTGGCGGCCGAGGTGATGGTGATCCCGCGTTCCTGCTCCTGCTCCATCCAGTCCATGGTGGCGGCGCCGTCATGGACTTCGCCGATCTTGTGGGACCGGCCGGTGTAGTAGAGGATCCGCTCCGTCGTGGTGGTCTTGCCGGCGTCGATATGCGCCATGATACCGAAGTTCCGGTAGCGGGTCAGGGGATATTGGCGGGCCATTGGTCAGTCCTCAGGCAGAAATTCGTAATTACCAGCGGTAGTGGCTGAACGCCTTGTTGGCATCGGCCATCTTGTGGGTGTCTTCGCGCTTCTTCACCGCGGTGCCGCGGCCGTTGACGGCATCGACCAGCTCACCGGCGAGCCGCTCTTCCATCGTGTTCTCGTTGCGCTTCTTCGCCGCGTCGATCAGCCAGCGGATCGCCAGGGCCTCGCGGCGCTCGGGGCGCACTTCGACGGGCACCTGGTAGGTCGCGCCGCCGACCCGGCGGGAGCGCACCTCGACCGAGGGCTTGATGTTGTCGAGGCTCTCGTGGAACACGTCCAGAGGCGACTTCTTCAGCTTGCTCTCGACCCGGTCGAAGGCGTTGTAGACGATCCGCTCGGCGACGGATTTCTTGCCGTCGACCATGAGGTTGTTCATGAACTTCGTCAGAACGCGGTCGCCGAACTTGGCGTCGGGGAGAACTTCGCGCTTCTCGGCAGCGTGGCGGCGGGACATCGGCTTTTCCTCTTACTTCGGACGCTTGGCGCCGTATTTCGAGCGGCGCTGCTTGCGGTCCTTGACGCCCTGGGTGTCGAGGACACCGCGCAGGATGTGATAGCGGACGCCGGGAAGGTCCTTCACCCGGCCGCCGCGGATCAGGACCACCGAGTGCTCCTGAAGGTTGTGACTTTCGCCGGGGATGTAGCTGATGACTTCGAAGCCGTTCGTCAGCCGCACCTTGGCCACTTTCCGCATCGCCGAGTTCGGCTTCTTCGGCGTCGTGGTGTAGACGCGGGTGCACACGCCGCGCTTCTGCGGGCAGGACTCGAGGTGCTGGGACTTCGAGCGTTTCACTTTCTGCTGCCGCGGCTTGCGGATCAGCTGCTGGATCGTCGGCATCGGGTTCGCTACCCCTCGTTTCACTCTCGTCTGGGGCGCAGGCCGCGCCCCGGTTTGGTCTTGCTCCCGCCCGGCCTTTCGGCAAAACGAGAAACACCGCAGGCGCTCCCTCAAACGGGGGCGACGCGGCGGGTCTCCAGAGGATCGGGCCGTTGCCGGCCGGATCGTGACCACTTCATTCCTGTAGACGGCCATGGGATCTGGGGACCCGGGGCCGAAGTGGGCGCCGTATAGACAGAGTCGTATAGGCTGTCAACAGACCCCGGCGCCGATTTTGCGATACGCGTCAGCGCCCTTGCCGTTTGGCCCTTGCCGCGGGCTTTCGGGGCCTTAGACTGTCGGGGCCCGACCCCGGGGGGACCATGGACCACGCCATCGTCTTCGACTGCGAATTCCTCACCGCCGAGGGGGCGCCGCAGCGCTTCTGGTGCGGTCCCTACGACCCCGACCCGGTAATCGTCCAGATCGGATTGGTGCGGCTCGGCCTTTCGGAGGGGTTTCCCATCGCCGAGACACTCCGTCTCCATGTGCTGCCGACGGACCGGCAGGGCGGGCGCATGCCGCTCGACCCGCTCCTCACCCGGCTGACCGGCATCACCGAGGACATCCTCGACGAGAACGGGCTCCCCCTCGCCGAGGCGCTGGCGCAAACCGACCGCTTCGCCCAAGGCGCCCGGCTCTGGTCCTGGGGCAAGGACGAGTTCAACATGGTGGCGATCAGCTGCAATGTCGAAGGGATCGCGCCGCCCCTGCCGGTGACGCGGTTCGGCAATGCCTGCCACCTGCTTCTCAAGGCCAGCATGCCCTATGACGACCTCAAACAGACGCCGAGCAACCGCCTGTCCGCCTATTACCGGCTCGACCATCCGCCGCTGCGGGGCCACGACGCGCTCGATGACGCGTTGTCGGTTGCCTACACGCTCCGGCACCTCTTGGGAGAGGGCGCGCTGGCCCCAGCGGATCTCGCCTGAAGCCGTCCCGCGCGGAGCGTCGGATGGCCCCCTGTCGCTCGCGAATGACAAGCCGAAAGCGATGCGCGCGCGCTACCCCCGCGCCCGAACCGTCGCCGCGGGACCGCGCCGTCCGCGCGCCCTTGCCACGGCGCGCTCGCGCAGGAGCGTGAAGAGACCCGTCGCCACCACCACCGCGCTGCCCAGAAGCGTCAGCGGCGACGGCCAGTCGCCGAACGCCACGAAACCCAGGATCAACGCCGCGAGCAGGCTCGCGTAACGGAACGGCGCCACGAATCCGACCTCGCCCACCCGCATGGTCGCGACGCTGGCGATATAGGCGACGAAGACGAACAGCGACGCCCCGGCCAGCTGCAACCCGGACCGCGGGCCGAGCGGCACCCAGGGCTCGAACAGGGACGAGATGCCGGTGAAACAGGTCACCCCCACGGCGGTCACGAACGCGACGCTGATCGAGGGCAGGTCGCGGCTCATGTGCCGAGTCGCGAGGTCGCGGACCGTGACCATGGCCACGGAGAGGAGTGCGAAGATCGAATGGATCGTGAACCCGTCGGTGCCCGGCCGCACGATCAGGAGCACCCCGCCGAAGCCGATGGCGATGGCGACGAGCCGGCGCCAGCCCACCGGCTCGGCCAGGAACAGCGCGGCGGCGAGCGTCACCGCGAGCGGCGTCACCTGCAGGATCGCCGAGACATTGGCGAGCGGCATGTTGAAAAGCGCGGTGAGGAAGAAATACGCCGCGCCGATTTCGGCCAGGGTGCGCAGCGCCAGCCGTCCGGCATCGGGCCGGAGCCTGCCCAGTCGCAACCCGCCGCCGCGCCAGGCCGCCAGGGCCGCCAGGAGAACCGACACCACCAGCCCGCGCAGGAACAGCGCCTGCATCAGCGGCACGTCGCCGCCAAGCCCCTTCAGGCAGGCATCGTTCATCGTGAAGAACAGCATCGACGCGATCATCAGAAGCGCGCCGCGCGCGTTGTCGGAAAGCTGTGCCATGGCGCCCGCCTATCCCGGCTGGGCGTCTGGCGCCATCGCGAAACCGACGGGCGGGCGCGGAACTCATGTCGAATTCCGATCCGGAAAACGTTGGTTTACCGGCCGCCGCCGGAGGGCGGCTGCACCGCCCCTGAGACATTTTTACCCGCCCCTTCGACCGATTGCCGTGTTGCCGCCGCCCGGCACTCCCACTAGAACACATGCAAAATACCGCAGCGGTGCGAGTCTTCGGCCGTGCGGCCACGCCATCAGGAGAGACTCATGCCCGCAGACGCCCAGGTCCACGGACACGAAGACCATCACGACCCTCGCGGCTTCTTCACCCGCTGGTTCATGTCGACGAACCACAAGGATATCGGCATCCTCTACCTCTTCACCTCGGCGCTGGTCGGCTTCATCGCCGTGGCCTTCACCGTCTACATGCGCCTCGAGCTGATGCATCCGGGCGTCCAGTACATGTGCATGGAAGGCGCGCATTTCCTCACGGCGGCGGCCGAGGCGGACTGCACGCCGAACGGCCATCTCTGGAACGTGCTGATCACCGCCCACGGCATCCTGATGATGTTCTTCGTGGTGATCCCCGCGCTCTTCGGCGGCTTCGGCAACTTCTTCATGCCCCTGCAGATCGGCGCGCCCGACATGGCGTTCCCGCGGCTGAACAACCTCTCCTACTGGCTCTACGTGGCCGGCACCTCGCTCGCCGTGGCCTCGGTCCTGTCGCCCGGCGGCAACGACCAGCTCGGCTCGGGCGTCGGCTGGGTGCTCTACCCGCCGCTCTCCACCTCCGAGGGCGGCTTCTCGATGGATCTCGCGATCTTCGCCGTCCACCTCTCTGGCGCCTCGTCGATCCTCGGCGCGATCAACATGATCACCACCTTCCTGAACATGCGCGCACCCGGCATGACGCTCTTCAAGGTGCCGCTCTTCGCCTGGTCGATCTTCGTCACCGCCTGGCTGATCCTCCTGTCGCTCCCAGTCCTCGCCGGCGCGATCACCATGCTCCTTATGGACCGCAACTTCGGCTTCGCCTTCTTCCAGCCCGCGGGCGGCGGCGACCCGATCCTCTACCAGCACATCCTCTGGTTCTTCGGCCATCCCGAGGTCTACATCATCATCCTGCCCGGCTTCGGCATCATCTCCCACGTGATCGCCACCTTCTCGAAGAAACCGATCTTCGGCTACCTGCCGATGGTCTGGGCGCTGATCGCCATCGGCGGCCTCGGCTTCGTCGTCTGGGCGCACCACATGTACACCGTCGGCATGAGCCTGCGGCAGCAGACCTATTTCATGCTGGCGACCATGGTCATCGCGGTGCCTACCGGGGTGAAGATCTTCTCCTGGATCGCGACGATGTGGGGCGGCTCGGTCGAGTTCAAGACGCCGATGCTCTGGGCCTTCGGCTTCCTGTTCCTGTTCACCGTGGGCGGCGTCACCGGCATCGTGCTGTCGCAGGCCGGCATCGACCGCGCCTATCACGACACCTATTACGTGGTCGCCCACTTCCACTACGTGATGAGCCTCGGCGCGGTGTTCTGCATCTTCGCCGGGATCTACTACTGGATCGGCAAGATGTCGGGCCGCCAATACCCGGAATGGGCCGGCAAGCTGCATTTCTGGATGATGTTCATCGGCGCGAACCTCACCTTCTTCCCGCAGCACTTCCTCGGCCTGTCGGGCATGCCGCGGCGCTATATCGACTATCCGGAGCCCTTCGCCTTCTGGAACACCGTGTCCTCCTGGGGCGCCTTCCTCAGCTTCGCCTCGTTCCTGTTCTTCATTGGCATCGTGTTCTACACCCTGACCCGCGGCGCGCGGGTGACCGAGAAGAACTACTGGAACGAGCACGCCGACACGCTCGAGTGGACCCTGCCCTCGCCGCCGCCCGAGCACACGTTCGAGACGCTGCCGAAGCAGTCGGACTGGGATCACGGCCACACCCACTAGGCGGGCCAACCCGAAACGCCAAAGCGCCCCCGACCGAAAGGCGGGGGCGCTTCGCTTTGGATTTGCAGCAAAGGCGGCTGGGGATACACTCCCGCCATGCCCTACCGCTGGACCGACGAGAAGCACACCCTGACCCTCTGGCCGCACCGGTCCATGAGCAACCGGGGCTTCGTCCTGTTCATCGGCGCCACCGTGGCGATGCTGGCCCTGCCGCTCCTCGCGGTGCTGGGAAGCCCGGTGCTCTGGGCGCTCCTCCCGTTCATGGGCGCCGCGGTGGGCGGGGTCTGGCTCGCACTCAATCGCAGCGACCGCGACGCGCGGCTGACCGAGGTCCTGCGGCTCGGCTCCGAGCGGATCGAGCTCGTCCGCAGCGAGCCCCGCGGCGATGTCCGCCGCTGGGACGCGAACCCCTACTGGGTCACCGTGCATCTCCACAAGGGCGACAAGCCGGTGGAGAAATACCTCACCTTGAAGGGCGGCGGCCGCGAGGTGGAGATCGGCGCCTTTCTCAGCCCCGAGGAGCGGCAGGAGCTCTATGGGGAGCTCAGCGCTTTGATCCGCCGGGTTTGAGACCCCGGAAGGCTCCCCCTCTCAAAACGACCTGACGCAGCGCGAAGCCGGGCGAGCGCCTGCCCGTGGGATGGCGCTGCAACGGCTGAACGGCGCACTTTATGGCGCCAGGCACCTCCGACCTCGACGGTCCGCGCAAACGTTGACACAGCGCCAGCCCGGTCGTGCCGGAGGCACGCCTCCGGCGTGACACGGGCAGGCGCTCGCCCGGCGCCTTCAGCGCTATTCGGGCGGGGGACAATGGATCGCCGTCGGGAGATAGGAACCGCACATGGAAGCGCGGTGCTGCCGCGCACCACCCTACCCCCACACCCGCCAGACCAGCTCCACCACCGCCAGCACCAGAAACACCGGCACCGAGAGCACCGAGGCCAGCCAGAGCGCCCCTGCCGCCGTGGGCCGGGGGGCCTGCACGACCTGTCCGAGAACCGGGGGCGCCGTCTTCCGCATGCTGCCATTAAGCGGAGATTAAGTTTCGCCGCGGTTAATGCGGGCCATGGATGCGCGGTGGGAGAACTCGGATCGCCCGGTCTGGTCGGCAGCGCTGGCGGCGACGATCCGCCAGCACCACCCGCTCCATGCCGCCGCGTCCGAGGCCACCGGCCAGCGCCTCCGCCATCTGGCGCTGCGCCGGGGCGGCCGGCTCCTCGGCGCCGCGCAGATCGGGATCCGCCGCTGGCCTGGCTGGGGCGATTTCGCCGTGCTGGGCAGGGGCCCGCTCTGGTCGCCCGCGCTCGCCGATGCCGACCGACGCGACGCGCTCCACGCCCTCCTCCGCAGGCTTCGCGCGGAGCATCGCGGGGTCATGGCCGCGCCGGAGCGGATCGGCGGCGCGGACCCGCTGGAAGGCGGCCCCTGGCTTCCTGTGGTCACGCCGATCTCGGTGGCCGAGCTGGCGCTCGACGCCTCGGCCGAAACGCTCCTCGCCCGGCAATCCGGCAAATGGCGCAACCGGCTCCGGCGCGCCGACGGGGCCGGGCTCTCGGTGAAGCACGCGCCCTGGGATGCCGACGCCGACCACTGGCTGCTCGCCGAGGAGGCGCGGCAGAGGCAGAGCCGCGGCTACCGGGGGCTCGACGCGGCCTACCCGCTCGCCTGGGCGCGCGCGGGCGGCACGGACGCGACGCGGCTCTTCACCGCCACCGCACCGGGTGGCGAGGTGGTTGCGGCGATGCTGTTCCTCCTGCACCGGCCCGGCGCGACCTACCATATCGGCTGGAGCGGCCCGCGCGGGCGCGAGACGGGCGCGCATAACCTGCTGCTCTGGCGCGCCGCGCTCTGGCTCTCGGCGCGGGGCTTCACGACGCTCGACCTCGACGTGGTCGAGACCGAGACCTCCCCCGGCCTCGCCCGGTTCAAGCTCGGCGCCGGCGCCCGCATGGTGACCCTCGGCGCCACACGGCTCTGGGCCCCCGGCACCGGCCTCGTCCGCCGCATCACCGGCCGCGCCCCAAGGGTCGCCTGACCGGCGCGCCGCGCGTTCGCGGCCGAAATCCTCCACCGGAGGATTTCCATGTCGCCGCTCACCCCTCTCCCCCATCCCCTCTCCCGGCGTGAGTGGGGAGGCGCCGGCGGTGACGGTACCGCCTCCCCCTCCCTTGGGAGGGGGACCGAGGGGGAGGGCGGGATGTCGAGGGGAGGCTGCCCGAAGGTGGAGCCGTCCCGCTTGACAGCCCCGCCCCCGCACGCCAACGCTCGGCGCGCATGATCGACCTCCGCCCCCTCGGCTACGTCACCGGCCTCCTCCTCGCCGCCTTCGGGGCGACGATGCTGATCCCCATGGGCTACGACCTGGCCGCGCGGAACGGCCACTGGACCGCCTTCCTCGAAGCCGCGCTCCTGACCGCCACCACCGGCACCGTCATGGCGCTCGCCTGCGCGAACGGGGTGACCCAAGGGCTCTCGATCCAGCAGACCTTTCTCCTCACCACCGGCGTCTGGCTCGCGCTGCCGCTGTTCGGCGCGCTGCCCTTCGTCTTCGGCCATACCGATGCCCGCGCCGTCGACGCCTTCTTCGAGGCGATGTCGGGCCTCACCACCACCGGCTCCACCGCCTTCACCGGGCTCGACGCCTTCCCCGAGGGCCTGCTCCTGTGGCGCTCGATGATGCAGTGGTTCGGCGGCATCGGCATCATCGTCGTCGCCATGGTGTTCCTGCCCGAGCTCCGGATCGGCGGGATGCAGATCTTCAAGTCCGAAGCCTTCGACACGATGGGCAAGATCCTGCCCCGCGCGGCCGAGATCGCCGGCCGGATCTCGGCGATCTACTGCGGGCTGACGCTGGCCTGCGCGCTGGCCTATCTCGCCACCGGCATGGGGGCCTTCGACGCGGTCAACCACGCACTCACCACCATCTCCACCGGCGGCTTCTCGACCTACGACGCCTCGATGGGCACCTACCAGGGCGCGCCGGAATATGTCGCGACCCTGTTCATGGTGCTCGCGAGCCTGCCCTTCGTCCGCTACGTCCAGCTCGTCGCCGGGAGCGGCGCGCTGTTCCGCGATTCCCAGACCCGCGCCTTCCTCGGCATGATCGCGATGACCACGCTCGCGATCACGCTCTACCGGGTCTTCGTGAACGGCGACCACTGGGAACACGGCTTCCGCGAGGCGATGTTCAACATCACCTCCATCGCCACCGGCACCGGCTATGCCAGCGTCGACTACCAGCTCTGGGGCGCGCCGCCCCTGGTCCTGTTCTTCTTCATCGGCCTCGTCGGCGGCTGCGCCGGGTCGACCTGCTGCTCGGCCAAGATCTTCCGCTACCAGATCCTGTTCTCCTCGGTCTGGGCGCAGATCCGCCGGATCCACTCGCCCCACGGCCTCTTCACCCCGCGCTTCGAGGGCCGCCCGGTGCCCGAGGACGTGCTGAACTCGGTGATGGCCTTCTTCGTCCTCTTCATCGTGACGCTCGGCGTGGTCTCGGTCCTCCTCATGGGCACCGGGCTGGACCTCGTGACCGCCGTCTCCGGCGCCGCCACGGCGATCGCCAATATCGGCCCGGGCCTCGGCGAGGTGATCGGCCCCGCCGGCAATTTCGCCTCGCTGAACGATCCTGCGAAATGGGTGCTCTCGGCGGCGATGCTGATCGGGCGGCTCGAACTGATGGTCGTCTACGCGATCCTCACGGTGCATTTCTGGCGGACGAGCTAGGAGGGGTCTGCGACGCCGTCCTTGCGCAAGCCGGGCGGGCGCCTGCCCGTGGGATGGCGCGGCAACGGCTTTCCACTCACTTTATGGCGCCATCATCATCCGACCTCGAATGTCCGCGCAAACGTCACCAAAGCGCCAGCCCGGTCGTGCCGGAGGCACGCCTCCGGCGTGACACGGGCAGGCGCTCGCCCGGGCAGCCTTCGGCGCCGTTCAGGCGGGGCATAGCTTGAGCGAAGGTTCACAAGCGGAGGCTACGCCTCACGCCGGCACTCGCTCCCCGAAGATCGCCGAGCCCACCCGCACATGGGTCGCGCCGAAGGCCACCGCCTTCTCGAAATCGTCGCTCATACCCATGGAGAGCCCCGACAACCCGTTCCGCTCCGCGAGCTTTGCCAGAAGCGCGAAATGCAGCGCGGCCTCCTCCTCCACCGGCGGGATGCACATCAGCCCGACGACCGGCAGGGACAGCGCCCGGCACTCCTCCACAAGCGCATCGGTCTCGCCCGGCAGAACCCCCGCCTTCTGTGGCTCCTCGCCGGTATTCACCTGCACGAAGAGCTCCGGACAGGCGCCGGTCTCGTCGGCGATCCGGGCGATGCCGCGGGCGAGCTTCGGCCGGTCGACCGAGTGGATCGCGTCGAAGAGCGCCATCGCCGCCCGGGTCTTGTTGCTCTGCAGGGGTCCGATCAGATGCACCGACACGCCGTCATAGCGGTCCTTGAAACCCGGCCACTTGCCTTCGGCCTCCTGCACCCGGTTCTCGCCGAAGAGCCGTTGCCCCTCCTCCAGCACCGCCTCCACGCGCGCGAGCGGCTGTACTTTCGACACCGCGATCAGCGCGACCGAGCCCTCGGGTCGCCCGGCCGCGGCCTCCGCCTTGCGCACCCGCGCAAGAACCTCACTCAGCGGCATCGGAATATTCCGGCCCGAGCGCGTCGAGAAGCGGCCGGATGTCCTTGCCATAACGCTCCCAGGCCCGGGTCGAGCTTTTGTACATCGGCTGCCGCACCTGGTAGACGCTGAGCGTCTTCACCCGCCGGTCGTTCTTGTGGAACTCGAGGCAGGCATCCTCCCAGTCGAGCCCGCAGGCCGCGATCAGCTTCGGCACTTCCTCGGCCGGGTTCGCCACCAGATCCTCGTACTGCACCTCGTAGAACCAGTCCGGCGCCACCTCGCGCCAATAATCCACGGTCCGGACGAACTGCCGGTAGTACTCGGCGAGATCCTCCACGTTGTAGGCATAGCCGTGCGTGCCCTCGGGGAAGACGTTCTTGTAGATCGACAGGAGGTTGTCGCGCGGATCGCGCCGCACCACGACGAAGCGGGCCTGCGGCATCGCGAGCTTCAGGAACCCGATATAGGCAAAGCTCTGGATCGACTTGTCGGTCACCCGCTCCGCGTCGGGCAGGAGCCCGCGGATATGCGTCCGGTAAGCGCTACCGAAATCGTCGAGGACACGCTGCGGGATGGCCGACATGTCGCGATACGGCCCGCCTTCATGGCCCAGGATCTGCTGCGCCGAGCCCGGCGCGACACCGACTTCACCCGCCCCCGAAACCGTCGAATGGCTCGAGATGATCTGCTCCACCAGCGTCGTCCCCGAGCGCGGCATGCCGGTGACGAAGATCGGCGCGAACGCGCTCTTGCCGCTCAGGCGGACATTCGCCCAGTCGACCGTCCGGTACGACGCGATCAGCTTGTCCGTATGGGTGACGCGCTCGCCGACATCGTAGGGAAAGGCCTCGCGCATCAGCGCATTGGCGGGGTCGAGGTAGCGGAAAACCTCGTCATGGCGCTTGTGGTCCTCCATGGTCTTGGCGAGCGCGAACCCGAAATTGGACCGGCTCTTGCCGTTGATCGTCGTGTCCGCGAAATGCGCCTTCATCTCCTCGATGAGCGGATCCCCGGGGGCGAGCTTCTGGGAAAGCAGGAAGACCCGATAGGTCTCGCCGCGGCGCGGGTTCGCCGCGATCGCTTCCCGGAAACGGGTTTCCGACTCCTCGAAATCGCCCAGCGTCTGCTTCAGGTCGGCAATCCGCACGAGCACGTTGGCATGGCCCGGATAGCGTTCGTTGGCGGCCTCGAGGCAGGCCAGCGCCTCGCTGTCCTCACCCAGCTCGGCGAGCGACATCGCCCGCACGACATAAAGCCCGTAGACGTCGTGGCCCTGCGCCATGGCGGTCCGGCAGACCCGCTCGGCCTCTGGATACTTCCTGTCGTCGAAGTAGAACCGTGCAAGCAGCGCGTGGTTCTCCGCGCGGTCCGGCTCGTTCGCGACGACCCGGACGAGATCCTCCAGCGCCTGCTTCGGCCGACCGAGTGCCGTGAGGCATTCCGACCGCGCCCGGAGCAGCGAGGGCGAGCCCGGCTGCATCCGGAGCGCCTGGTTGCAGATGGCGAGCGCCTCCTTGCGCCGCATGGCCACCAGCGCGCGGACCCGGGTCGCCTGCGCGTCGGGAAGCGTCGCGTCGAGCCGAAGCGCTTCCGCCGCCGCGGCCTCGGCCGCATCCGGCCGGCCCTGCTCGAGAAGCGCGATCCCACGCAACGTGTGGAGCCCGGCGCTGTCCGGGGCGCGGCGCAACTCCGCATCGGCGCGGGTCTCCGCCTCCACGACCTCGCCCCGGTTCAGCGCCGCGACGACTTCCCGCACCGCCTCGGGCGAAGCGGAGCCGAGCGGTGTCACCGCCGTGGTGACGAACTCCACCGAAGCCGCCAGTTGCTCCACCACCCGCCGGTCCAGAGGCGCAGCGCGAAGCGCGTCGAGAAAGATCCTTTGCTGGCCCTTGTCCGAGAGCGTGCGCACGACATCGGCATAGACCTTCCAGATATCCGGCACGCCCGGGCGGAGCGCCGATGCCGCGCAGACATGGTTCAGGGCCTTTTCCAGATCGTCGTTGCGCAGGAAGATGCGCGCGATCTGGAACTGAACTTCCGGGATGTTCGGCCTCTGCGCCGCGATCTGCGCCAGGAGCCCGAGCGCCTTTTCGTCCGCGCCCTCCCCCATCAGTGCCATGGCCCTGGAATAGAGCGCCTTGACGTTCACGCCTTCGGTCGTCGCCATGGGTGTTTCCCGGATCGTGAGAAGTCCCGGAATCCTATTTTTCACGGCCGGCCGTGTCCAGCACCCCAAACGAAAAGAGCGGGCCGAAGCCCGCTCTTCCCGAAGTCCTGTGAGCGTCGCTTAGAACGACAGGCCCAGACCGGCCGAGAAACGGTCGGCGTTGTCGTCGGTGCCGTAGCCGACCATCACGACAGCGCCGCCGCCGAGGTCGTAGTTCACAGCAGCGCCGAAGCCGTCGGTGCTCGTGGTGCCGTTGTCGAATTCGCCGTAGTTGGCTTCAACCAGCAGCGGGCCCGAGGTGTAGGACAGGCCGAGCGCCATGTGATCGGTGCTCGTGGTGCCGTTGTCCTGCGTGGAGAAGTTCACGCGGGCACCGATGCCACCAGCGAACGCCGCATCGACCGAGATACCGGCGACGTCCGAAACGCCGTCGTCCTGGTAGCCGACGCCGAAGCCGAGCGAGGTGCCGCCCATGTCCATGCTGTACTTGACACCAGCACCGAGAACGGTGTCGCCGGTGCCCGTGTCGTCGAGTTCGGCCGACAGAGCGAAGGCGAAGTTGCCGAACGAGTAGTCGTAGCGGGCGATCTGGCCGTCATAGGTGCCGTCGAGGCCGGCGTTGCCGCTGGCGCCGGCATGGGTCGAGTGATCGTCGGCAATCGAGGTGCCCCAGAACACTTCGGTCATCGCCCAGTCGAACGCACCGTCGGTGTCGCCCATGGTGATGGTGCCGAAGTCGCCCTTGACGAAGATCGACTCACCGCCCTGGGTGTTGGCCGAGAACGCCGGCGACGCGCCGGTCGCGGTGTTGCCATCCGACTCGTCGAGGTCGATCGAGGCGCCGAACTGCAGGCCGCTGTCGGTTTCGCCCGACAGGGTGAAGGTGACGTCGATGTCCGTGTGGAATTCGATGTTGTCGCCCGACGAGCCGGTGCCATCGTCAACCTGGAAGATGCCGAGTTCGGCATAGCCCGACAGCGAGACTTCCGCGGCCGCCATGCCGGCGGTCAGCGCGAGAGCGGTCGAGGCAAGAAGTACCTTTTTCATTTCGTTTTTCCCTCGTGTTCAAAGGTGCGTCTCAACTGGGTTTCCCAGCTAGAGCATGCGTTTCTCTCGCTCCAACCCTCCTCGAATGCAAGAACGGCCCGATCCGGCCCGCGAAAACCCGGTCCGATGGTGCAAGCGCGCCACACTCGCGCGAAGCCCCTGTAAAACCACGGCCGGGGAAAGATCTTGTGGGGCCCGGAGAGCTCGGATACCAAGGCTGCGGACACCACGGAACGGGGGATGAATGCGGGTACGAGGCTGGAGCGGCTACGTCGCGGTTGCGCTTCTCTCTGCGCTCGTTTCGGGCTGCGGCGGGCGATTCTCGGACGTGTTCAAGGGCGGCGGCGACGCGGCCGACCGGCCCGAGGCCACCGCCTCGTCGCAGGGCCGCGGCGAGGGCGAGTACCGCAAGCGCGGCACCGTCTGGGATCTCTTCGCCAACCGCGCCGACCCGAACACCACCGTCGCCGTCAACCGCTACATCTGGAACGCCGCGCTCGACGTGCTCGATTTCATGCCCATCGAATCGGCCGATCCGTTCTCCGGCATCATCGTCTACGGCTACGGCACGCCGCCCGGCTCGCGGCAGGCCTACCGCGCCACGGTCTTCGTCCAGGACCCGGCGCTCGACGCCCGCTCGCTCCGCGTGGCGCTCGCCACCCGCTCCGGCCCGGCCCCCGCCGAGACCGTCCGCGCCATCGAGGACGCCATCCTCACCCGCGCCCGCCAGCTCCGGATCGCCGACGAACGGCTCTGAGCTTCGTTTTTCCGGCCCGGGACTGGACCGCCGCAGCGCCGCGACCTAAGAAGTCGCGAACCTGACCCACGACAGCGGCGCCCGATGACCAGCTACAGCCCCAAAGACCTCGAACCGAAATGGCAGGCCGCCTGGGACAAGGCCCTGACCTTCCGCGCCGAACGGGGGGAGCGCCCGAAATACTACGTGCTCGAGATGTTCCCCTACCCCTCGGGCCGGATCCACATGGGCCATGTGCGGAACTACACGATGGGCGACGTGATCGCGCGCTACAAGATCGCGCGCGGCTTCAACGTCTTGCACCCCATGGGCTGGGACGCCTTCGGGATGCCGGCCGAGAATGCCGCGATGGAGCGCGGCGGCCATCCGAAGGACTGGACCTACGGCAACATCGCCGACATGCGCGCGCAGATGAAGCCCCTCGGGCTCTCCATCGACTGGTCTCGCGAATTCGCCACCTGCGACCCCGAGTACTAC
>JBNKWI010000080.1:0-16297 GCA_050299695.1 Paracoccaceae bacterium | reverse complement strand
GTCGCCGCCCGAGCGCTGCCCGGCCAGCCGCGCCTCGACCATCGGCGTGTGCAACTGGCCGGGCACGACGGTGTTCACCCGGATGCCCTTGGGCGCGTATTCGACCGCTACGACACGGCCGAACTGGATCACCGCCGCCTTGGTCGCGGCATAGGCCGACTGCGCCGCGCCGGTCCAGCGCAGCCCCGAGGTCGAGGCCGTGTTGACGATGGCGCCGGCGCCCTGCGCTTCCATCGCCGGCAGCACCGCGCGGCAGGTCAGGTAGACGCTCTTCAGGTTGAAGTCGATCTGGCGGTCCCACGTGGCTTCGTCCATCTCGACCGGGCCGCCGCGGGCAGAGCCGCCGACATTGTTGACCAGGATATCGATTTGGCCGAAGCGGTCGAGACAGGCGGCCACGGCTTGTTCGACCTGGGTCCGGTCGGTGACGTCGCACAGATGGGTCTCGATCTCGCCGCCGGCGGCCCTGGCACGCTCAACGGTCTCGACCATCGGTTCGGCCTTGAGGTCGAGGGCGAAGATGCATGCGCCCTCCTCGGCGAAGCGAACGCAGGTGGCGCGGCCGTTGCCCCAACCCGGGCCGACGCAACCCGAGCCAGTGATGAGGGCGACTTTTCCTTGCAGGCGACCGGTCATTGCGAGACCTCCGAAAAGCGGTAAAGACGGTTGGGATTGTCTACCAGCAGCGCCTGAAGCTCGGGCGCGGTGGGGGCGATACGGGCGAGAAGCGACACCAGGACGCCGTCGTCGTCGGGCGGATCGGCGCGGAAGTTGGGATGCGGCCAGTCGGTGCCCCAGAGCACCCGGTCGGGGTGGTCTGCGACCAGCCGGCGGGCGAAGGGCACGGCGTCGTCATAGGGTGCGTCCTGCCGCGAGGCGCGTTCGGTCCCAGAGACCTTGACCCAGAGGTGCGGATGCTCGAGCAGCCGGCGCAGTTCGGCCCAGCCGACAGGCTCGGCCCCTTCCGAGGCGTCGATGCGTCCGAAATGGTCGATGACGACAGGTACCGGCAAGCGGGCGAGCAGCGGCGCCATGTCGGCGATCAAGGCAGCATCCATGTGGATCTGCAAAT
This sequence comes from Paracoccaceae bacterium, assembly GCA_050299695.1. GTDB lineage: Bacteria > Pseudomonadota > Alphaproteobacteria > Rhodobacterales > Rhodobacteraceae > Ovoidimarina. Next base: position 15,225 of record JBNKWI010000080.1, on the reverse strand, counting down.
GCATCTCGCGGTCGGCAAGGCGGGCAGCGAGCGCCTTGATCTCGTCGGGTGTCGCCCCGGGGTCGAGATGGGACATGTAGTTGAAGCGGATGCCGCGGAAGCCCCGCGACGCCAACCGGTCCAGCTCGGCGTCCGGGACCTTAGGCGGCGCCAGGGCGATGCCCAGGTAACGGCCTGCGCGCGCGGCCATGGCGTCCTCGACCACAGCGTTGTCGTAGCCGTGGCAGCCCGACTGCACCACCACGCAGCGCTGAATCCCGAAGCGGTCGTGCAAGGCAAACAGCGCCTCCTTGGGCGCGTCGCCGGGGCGGAAACGGCTGGCGGCGGCATAGGGGAAGCGGGCCGTCGGGCCGAAAACGTGGCAATGCGTGTCGGTCGCGCCGGGCGGCAGCACGACGCCCGAGGGCGAAGGGTCGGGCATCCAGGTGGGCGGGGCGGCTTTCACGGGAACGCTCTCGGCGCGCCGTCGGGCGCGGGAATGCGAAAGGCGTTCAGCGTGGCCGAGATCAAGCCGTAGTAGCCCAGAATTCCGACCAGATCGACCACGCCCTCCTTGCCCAGAGCTGCCGCGGCGCGAGCATAGTTGGCGTCCGAGACCTGCCGGCTGGCGGTCATCTCGACGGCGAAAGCATGGGTGGCGGCCATCGTCTCGTCGGGCAAGTCGGGACGCTCGCCGCGGCGGATCGCCTCGATCGCCGCTTCGGGCACACCGGCTTTCAGCGCGATTGGCGCATGGGCGGCCCATTCGTATTCGGCCTTCCAGGCGCTGGCGGTGACCAGGATGGCAAGCTCGGACAGGTGTGGCGGCAACAGCGTGTCGTAGCGGCAGTAGCGGCCCAGGGCCTGCGCGGCGGCGGCAAGCTCGGGGCGGTGCAGCCAGACCGCCAGAGGGCCGCGCACCCCGCCACGGGGGCCGCCGGCGATGGCGTCGTGGATCTCTTTCTGGCGTGGCGTATAGGCGCCGGGATCGGGCGGCGCGAGCCGTTGTCCTTGGGTCATGTCGGTCTTTCCGTTGCGGCCCAGGCCGGTTCGCGTGCGGCGAAGGCGTCGAGCCAGGTTACAAGACGCGGGTGCTCCTGACGCCAGGCCACCGGTGCGCGCCAGTCCAGGTAGCCCAGGGCGCAGGCCAGGCAGATCGCAACCATGCCGGTCGGGCTCTCGGGGGGGGGATCGGCCTCGAACGCGACCAGCGCGCGCCCGATCTTGCCCGCCTGATGCGCCAGCCAGCGGGCCGAGCCGGAACTGTCGTCGCGGAAGCGCTCGTCGTAGACCATCAGGAGCGCGGCATCGGCGACGCCGTCGGCCAGGGCACACCGGGTCGCTGCCTGCGCCCGTGCCAGCCCAGACGCCGGCAGCAGCTGGCCGCCGGCAAGCCCGTCGAGATAGTCGAGGATCACCCGGCTGTCGAAAAGCGCCGTCCCTTCGGTCACCAGGCAGGGCATCTTGCCCAGCGGGTTCTGGACGCGCAGGTCGTCCCGGGGGTCGAGCGTGTCGGCCGGGCGCAGGCGGATCCGGTCCGCGAGCCCCAGCACGATCGCCGCCATCCGCACCTTTCGCCCGAACGGCGAGGTCAGGGTCGTGCGCAGCTCCATCTCCGGTTCGGTCATCGCATCGTCCGGGGCAGGAACAGGGCAAGGTCGGGGACCAGACACAAAAGCACCAGCATCGCCAGCCCGGCCAAAACGAAAGGCACAAGCCCGGCGAACACCTGCTCCAGCCTGACCCGCCCGCCGGACGCCGACTGCACCACGAAGCAGTTGATCCCCACCGGTGGCGTGACCGCGCCGATCTCGACCAGGAGCACCACGAAGATGCCGAACCAGATCGGGTCGAATCCCAGCTTCATCATAACAGGATGGGTGATCGGCAGGGTGATCGCCAGCAGCGCCGGGGCGTCCATCAGCATCCCCAGCGCCAGGTAGATTAGCGACACCAGGGCCACCACGACCCAGCGGTTGACCTCCAGCCCGGTCAGGAACCCGCCCAGAGCGTTGGCAACGCCCGACAATGCCAGGAATTTCGAAAACACCAGCGCGGAGATCAGGATGGCGAAGATCATCGCCGAAGTGCGGACGGTTTCCAGCAGCGTCTTGCGCATGTCGATCCCGCGCAGACCGCGGTGGCGGACGACGGCAAGGACAAAGGTCGCTGCGGCGCCGATGGCGCCGGCCTCGGTCGGGGTGAAGATGCCGAGATACAGGCCGGCGACAATGACGACGATCACCAGGGCCAGCGGTCCGGCTAGTTTCAGCGAGGCGATCTTGTCGCGCAGGGTGAAGCGCTCATCCGAAGTTGGCGCCAGTTCGGGCCGGCGCAGCACTGTCAGCCAGATCGACAGACAAAGGATCAGCGCGAAGACAACACCGGGAATGAAACCGGCGATCAGGAGCTGGCCGATGCTGGAATCGGTGAGGATGCCATAGACAACCATCAGCGACGAGGGCGGGATCATCACCGCAAGCGTACCGGCGATGGCGATCGACGCCGAGGCCAGGCGTCTGTCGTAGCCGTGGTCCAGCATCTGCGGAAGGGCGAGCTTGGTGAACACGGTCGCGGTGCCGACCGACGAGCCCGAGGCCGCGCCGAAGGCGGCCGCGCCGAGCGTGGTCGAGATCGCCAGCCCGCCGCGCAGGCGGCCCAGCCAACAGCGGGCGGCCTCGAACATGTCCTCGCCCAGTCCGGCGCGCATGGCGAAGAAGCCCATCAATAGGAACAGCGGGATCACCGAGAAGTGGAACGAATGCGTGGTGTCGAAGAACACCGTGCCCAGGATCGGGGTCGCGGCCTTGAACCCGACCAGCGAGGCAAGGCCCAGCGCGCCGACCAGGCCGAGCGCGACCATGACGTTGACGCCGCCAAGGATTGCGACGAACAGGCAGGCGGTGCCGGCAAGACCGATGGTGAGCGCGCTCATTCCAGCACCTCTGCCGCGCCGGGTTCGGCGCCGCCGAGCGCCGCCCAGACCGCGTCCAGCAGAAACTGGACCGCCAGAAGCGCCAAGCCGAGGAAGACGACACCCTTGACCGGCCAAAGCGGGAAGCGGACCGCGCCGCGTTCCAGCTCGCCAATGGTCCAGGACTTGAGCACCATCAGCCAGCCGGCCCAGGCGGCCCAGGCGAAGAAAGCCAGGCCCAGCAGCATCGCCAGCACCCGGATCGCCCTGGCAGGGCCCGCGGGCAGGGACTGGGTGAGCAGAACCACCTTGATATGCCCGCCCTCGTACTGGGTCAGCGCGAGGGCGAGGAAGATCATGAACGGCAGCGCGCTTTCGGTGATCTCCAGTGTGCCGGAGATGGGCGCATTGAGGCTGTAGCGAAGCAGCGCGTTGCCGACGACCAGGCACATCACCAGGAAGGTGACGGCGCCGGCGATCAACCCGCAAAGGGTCAGCAATGCGCCGTAGGCCCGGCGCAGGCGCTCGAATTGGGACATGGCGATGGCCTTGGAGTTTGCGACGAGGCCGGCCCAGCGGCCGGCCCCGCGGATCAGAACTTGAGCTCGTCGGAGATCTCGTCACCGGGAAGATCGGCGGCGTTCGCCTTGTCGATCCACTCCTTGCGCACGGCGGCGATGCCGGGATCGCTCATCACCTTGGCAAGCTCGGCGCGCGGGAACGGGATCACCTGGACGGCCAGGTCGCCGTTCCAAAGCTTGCGCACGCGCGCGGCGTCCGCGGCCAGCATCTCGGAATACTTGACCAGATAGTCGTGCCCCAGCTTGTCGACGACGGCGCGGGTCTCGGCGTCCATCGCCTGGTAGCTGTCCAGGTTCATCGCCAGAAGGTGCCCGAAAGAGGCTCCGAAGGGGACCTCGATGTAGTACTTGGCCACCTCGTCGTATTTCCAGCCCCGCGCCAGGGCCGGGCCGATCGGCGTGCAGTCCACCACCGAGCGTTGCAGCGCTTCGTAGGTCTCGGCGGTCGAGATCGACACCGGGGTCGCCCCCATCGCCTCGGTCAGCGCCGGATAGGCGAAGCCGTAGGAACGAATGCGCAGCCCCTTCATGTCGGCGAGCGTGTGAACCGGCTTCACGCACAAAAGCCCGTAGTCTTCGAGCGGGCGAAAGCCGATGGCGTGCAGGTTCTGGCTTTCCAACTCCTGCTGGAAAGCGGGATAGGTGGCGTAGAGATGCTCCATGAACTCGCCGACCTGAAGCGAGTTCTTGGGCTGCGGGATGAAGAAGCCGACGACGTTGTTCAGCGGCATCTGGTCGGGGAAGTAGGGGGTGACGATATCGCCGAAATCGCCGACGCCGGCAGCCAGCGCCTCGGGGATCTCTCCGGTCTTGGCGACGGAGCCGCCCCAGTAGACTTCGATCTTGTCCTTGCCGCCGGTGCGCTTGGCGAATTCTTCGACCAGCCATTCGGTAGACAACGCCTGTGCGTCACCGGCGCCCTCGGGCTTGAAGGTGATCCATTTGTAGCTCTCGGCCGCGGCCGGATAGGCCAGGGCCAGGGTTGCGGCGATGCACAGACCCGCGGCGCGGGCGCCGGTTCTTGACGTCATATCTCTCCTCCCATTGGCGGTCCTTGCGGAAACGCGCCAACAGGGTCCGGCAGGCCAAGATATAATTCAAATACCGACTTTTGATAGCGATCATGCCGCTTTGGAATACCCAGACTATTGCCAGTGCCCCTGCGTGACCAGCGACTCGACGATGGTCGCGATCACCTGCTCGACGACCTGGGTCGCCCGCTTGCGGCGCTGATCGGCGCGCAGGGCGGTGCACAGGGTCCAGTCGATGACCGGGTCGGTGACCGGGACCGCTTGCAGCGTTCCCTGCCTCACTTCCGAGGCGACGCCGCCATAGGTCAGGATGGTGTAGCCCTGGCCGTTACGGACCAGCGCCTTGAGCAGCCAGACCCCGTCGCAGCGCTGCACGACGTTGGGTGCGCGCCGGATCCGGTCGGCATGCTGATCGACCAGAACACGCAGGAAGTTCGGCCGGCTGGGCATGACCAGCGGCAGTTGCAGGGCCTCGTCGAAAGGAAACACGTCGCGCGCGAAGCTGCCCGGAGGCCCAACCACGCAAAGCGGCTCGACCAGCAGCTTGCGGACGACGATGTCGTCGCGGACCGGCGGGTCGTGCATCACCGCCAGCCCGATCTCGCCGCGGGTCAGACGGCCTTCCAGCGTGCCGCTGAAGCCCTCGACGAAGCGCAGCTCGATCTCGGGATAGCTGGCGCGGACACGCGCCAGGAGCGGCGGCGCGATGAACTCGCCCGGCGTCGGCGGCATGCCGACCACCACCACTCCGCGCGGTGAGTCTTCCAATGCGGTGACGTCGTGATGGGCCTGCTCAATTTGAGCGAAGATGGCATAGACCCGTCGCAGCAGGATCTCGCCGCTTTCGGTCAGCTCGACCCCGCGCGGCGTGCGTATGAAGACCTGCTGGTCCAGATCCTCTTCCAGCCGCGAGATCTGCCGGCTCAGCGCGGGCTGGGCGACACGAAGCCGCGCGGCGGCGCGGGTCATGTTTTTTTCCTCCGCCACGTAGGCGAAAGAGCGGAGCGTGCGGAAATCCGGGTTCCAGTCGCCGTTTGCCATGCAACGCTGTTAGGCCGCGTCGCGGTTTCCGGCAAGCGCTCCTGTCCCGCGCCGGCTTCTCCTCGGGGAATTCCGGCGATGCGGACGTGAAAAGATGCTCCGGATCAGCGACGGGATCCCTTTCGTTGCTCGTATGCGTCGATCATGCGGATGATCCACGGAATGTTCGGCATGAAGAGGAATATGCGTGTCAGTTGAAAAGCCGTCACCAGCGCGACGTCGATGCTCAGGAACTTTGCCGTGAGCGCCATTTCCGTGACCCCGCCTGGCGCGGCCCCCAGGACCAGGACTTCCCATCGTTGGCCGGCAAGCAATGCCATCGCGACCGCGAGACCGGAAACGAGGCCAAGCAACATGATGGTGCTTGTCAGAATGGTGATCAGCTGACGCTTCTGGTTTGCGAAAAGATCGTGCCGAAAGGTGCTGCCAAGCCAGGTTCCCAGGACGATCTGCGCCAGGGAAAGAACCTCGGACGGGAAGGCCGCCGGATGGAGACCGAAGGCACTCGAGGCGGCGGAAAAGGTCAGCGGCCCGAGGAAGTACGGGTTGGACAGCCCCAAACGCTTGAAAAGCAGTGCCCCGGCAATGGCCAGCAAGGCAAGGAACCCGTTGCCCAGAAGATCGAAATGGCCGCCGCGCACAATGCCCGAGCGATCGGGCCAGCCGTCGAGGGCGAAGACCACGATCGGCACCAGAATGACCACGGCCGCGATGCGCGTGGTCTGCGCCAGAATGACCGGGGCGGGATCGCAGCCATGCCGTTCGGCCATGATTGCTGCTTCGACCGGGCTGGTCGGGAAAGTCGAAAGAAATGCCTGGGACAGGCGTATCTCTGTCGTCCGCGCCACGAGGATGGCAATCAACCCGGCGCAGAAGGCAGATGCCAGCGCGGTTCCGATCATTACGGGGGCAAGATCGAGCAACGCCGCGAGCGCGGCGGGAGTGAAGGCCAGACCGACCTGCGCGGCAATCGTCATCTGGCCAAAGGGGCGCGTCTTGACCGGAACGGTGATCTTGAGCCGACCCGAGATCGACAGCGCCGCCGACAGCACCAGCGGCCCGATCATCCACGGCAACGGAATGCCGAGCCGTGAGAACATCCAGCCGGCGCATGAGGCCGCCGCGTAAAGTGCAGAGAGCGAAATCAAGAACCTGGTGCGCGGCGACAAGTGAGTGTCCTCGGAATTCTCGTGAAAGGCGGAAACAGGCGCGGCGCGACTCGAGGCCGCGCAGACCGGCCGCCGGAGCAGGGCGGACCGAACCGCGTGGCGGTCAAAGAGGCGCTACGACGTATTGGGCAGAGTCTTGACGGGAATCGGTTTGCCGTCACGGTCGAGGGCGACGAAGACGAAATTCGCTTCGGTGACCTTTTCGCTGAAGCGGGCTTCGCGAGGGCGTCGCCACGCATCGACATGGATGGTCATCGAGGTATTTCCGACCTTGGTCAATGAGGCATAGAGCGATACCTCGTCGCCCACCTTGACCGGTCGGTGAAAGATCATGCCATCAACCGCGATCGTGGCGCTGCGCACGCCCGCCGTGTAGGCGGCGATCGAACCGGCGGCGAGGTCCATCTGGCTCATCAACCAGCCGCCGAAAATGTCCCCCGCCGGGTTGGTATCGGCCGGCATGGCGATGGTGCGGATGGTCGGGTCTCTGGCCGGGGGTTGATCTGAACCTCCCATGTTTCATGTTCTCCTGCGTGTCCGAGGCCTGCCGCGCGGCTTGGGCCCGGGCCGGATTGCCTGCAGGTAGGATACCCAATCCCGGGCTGGCCTGAACCCAACCAATGGTTTGGTCACGGCAAACCCCGCGCAGTATACAGATCGGAAATGCGAGAAAGGGCCGTTTGCGAAAGAGGGGGAAGCGCATGACTGATGTAGGTGTCGAAGTCAGGGATACACTTGGCTGGGTCACGATCGACAATCCTCCGGTCAACGCCCTGGGGCGCTCCGTGCGGCAGGGGCTCATGGAGGCGGTGGCGCAGCTAGGTGACGCGAATGTGCGAGCCGTGGTCTTGACCGGTGCCGGTCGTGCGTTCGTTGCCGGCGCGGATATTCGCGAACTCGGTGAGACACCGGTCGAGCCGTTCCTGCCCGATGTTCTGGCGGCAATTTCCGCCTCGAAGGCGCCGTGGGTGGCGGCGATCAACGGCATGGCGCTTGGCGGCGGCCTCGAAGTGGCCATGGCCTGTCATGCACGGATCGCTGCGCCTGACGCCAAGCTTGGACTGCCTGAGGTCAATATCGGGATCATTCCCGGCTCGGGCGGCACGGTGCGCCTGCCCCGGCTGGTGCCGATGACCACCGCGATCAAGCTGGTCACAGGCGGCAAGCCCATCGCTGCACAAGAAGCGCTGGACGCCGGGCTGATCGACCGGATCGGTGAAGGCGATCTGCTGGCCGAAGCCGCCGCGATGGCGCAGGAGCTGGCTGAGACGGGGCGGCCGAAGCCGGCGCTGGAAAGTGATCTGGTGGCAGGCGACCCCATCGACTGGGACGGACAAGCGGCGCAGCTCCGCAAAAGCAGCCGGGGCGCTGTGGCGCCGCTCGAGGCGCTCGCGTCGCTGAAATGCGCGGCAAGCGAACCCGTCGAGGTGGCCCATGCAGGCGAGCGGGAACGCTTCCTGCGGCTGGCGGCGTCGGACGAGGCCGCGGCGCTGCGGCATGTCTTCTTCGCGGAACGCGGAGCGGGACAGGCGCTGAAACAGGCGGAGGCCGCGCCGGTCGATCTGTCCCGGGTCGGGGTGATTGGTGGCGGCACCATGGGGGCGGGGATCGCCACGGCGCTGTTGCTCGCCGGATCGCAGGTGCATCTGGTCGAGCGCGATACCACCGCTGCCGACGCCGCGAAAACCCGCGTTGCCGATACCATCGCGGCAAGCGTGAAGCGCGGCGTGGTGACTTCGGCCAAGGGAGAGGCGGCTCTGGTCCGTCTGAGCACCGGCTCGGACTACGAGGCGCTTGCGGATTGCCCGCTGGTGATCGAGGCGGTGTTCGAGGATATGGAGGTCAAGCGCCACGTCTTCGAGAAACTGGACGCGGTGATGCCCGCAGAGGCGATCCTGGCGACCAACACCTCCTATCTGGATGTGAACGTGCTGGCGGCGACGACAAAGGACCCGTCACGAATCCTGGGGCTGCATTTTTTCTCGCCCGCGCATGTGATGAAGCTGCTCGAAGTCGTGCGGGGCGATGCCACAGGCGCAAGGGCGTTGGCGACGGGTGGGGCCCTGGCCAGGCTCCTGCGCAAGATTCCAGTGGTGGCGGGTGTCTGCGACGGCTTCATCGGCAACCGGATCATGTCGGCCTACCGGCGGGACTGCGAGTTCATGGTGGAAGAGGGCGCGCTGCCGCAAGAGATCGACGCGGCGATGCAGGAGTTCGGCTTTGCCATGGGGATCCATGCGGTTCAGGACATGAGCGGGCTGGATATCTCATGGGCTCAGCGCAAGGCGCGGGCTCCGCATCGCGACCCGTCTGAGCGCTACGCGCATATCGCCGATCGCTTGTGCGAAGGCGGACGGCTTGGGCGCAAGGCGGGCAAGGGATGGTACGACTATTCTTCGGGCAAGGCAGAAGTTGACCCGGAGGTGACGAAGATCATCGAAGAAGAGCGCGCAAAGGCGGGCCGGGAGCCGAAGGCCTTCTCGGCCTCGGACATCATGACGCGCATCCTGACAACCATGCAGCGCGAAGGGCAGGCTGTTCTCGACGAGGGCATTGCAGAAAGCGCGGACGATATCGATGTGGTGATGGTAACCGGCTACGGTTTCCCGCGCCACAGGGGCGGGCCAATGTACATGGCGCGCAACACAGCCTGACGGGCAGGGCCGAAGACGGGGGCGCCGGCGTGTGCTCCGACGATTGTACTGTCTGGCGAGGCCCCGGAAAGGCCGGGCCAAAGCAGCGTTTCGGACAGGCGGCCCCGTGAATTGAACAATGGCTTTGTTCCAAACCCAATCCCCAGTGCGGCCAAGGCAAACAAATACTCAGTTCACGGAACGGGTCTCCATCTAGGAAAATGACACGCAGGAGATTTGCCAAAGCGCCATCGCGTGCGTTGGCGAGGGAGGATCAAATGGAAGACTACAAGAAAGCTTTGGGCTGGCGGCTTCGCTGGGACGTGGTGCGCGGTTCGTTGCCGGTGCTGGACCTGGTGGGATGCGCTGCCCTTCTTTTCGTGTTCTGGCAGTACTTCTCGCAAGCGTCGGCCTTGCCGGAACCGCTGAACAAGATCGATATCGGCGCCGGTGGCTTTCCTACGCTCTTGGCGGCCGCGACCCTGATAGCCATTGTCGCGGTGGCCGTTGCGGCCGTCGTGCGCCTATTGGACCCGGTGCCCGTCACCTGGGTTTCCATCCGTCGACCATTGTACGTTCTGGCGACGGTGGGACTGCTCGTCCTCCAGTCGATCTTCTTCGAAACGCTGGGCACGCTGCCGAGCGTGCTGATCTTCGCGATTCTGACGATGCTGGCCTGCGGCGAGCGCCGCCCGTTGCACCTGATCGGTGTGCCGCTCGCCCTTGGCGCCTTCATTTACGTTGTTTTCAGACTGGCGCTCGCCGTCAACCTGCCCTGAGGAACAGACATGCTTGAGAGTCTCGCAATCGGTTTTTCCGCTTTCGGCGACCCAATGGTCTGGTTCGCCCTCGTTTTCGGCGCTCTGGTGGGCTACCTGATCGGGGCCATCCCCGGGCTTGGTCCGAGCCTCGGTGTCGCGCTGCTGATCCCGTTCACCTACGGCATGGAACCGGTGGTCTCCATAGTCGGCCTGGTCGCGCTTTACGCCGCTGCGGAGTATGGCGGCGCCATCACGGCGATCCTGATCAACTCGCCGGGCACGGCGGCCGCTGTCGCGACTTCCTGGGACGGCTACCCGCTCACGCAACAAGGGCGGACCGGCGAGGCGCTGACCGTCTCCATCCTGTCGTCCGGCGCTGGCATCTTCATCTCCACGCTGCTCCTGATCGTGACCGCCGTTCCGCTGTCGGAATTCGCACTTCGGTTCGGGCCCGGTGAATACTTTGCGCTGGCCCTGGTCGGCCTGAGCCTCGTGGCGGGGCTGTCCGAGGGCTCTCCGCTCAAAGGCACGGTCGCGATGGGTATCGGTCTTGCGTTGGCAACCATCGGGCTCGACGTGCAGACCGGGACGCCGCGCTTCACCATGGGCAACCCGGAGTTCTTCGAAGGCCTGCCCCTGGTGCCCGTTCTACTGGGGCTCTACGCGCTCTCCGAAGTTCTGTTCATGATCGAGGACGGCCCGTCCGAGAAACTGAAGAGCGCGCCCATCGGCGGCCTCCTGGCGTTGCCGGTCAAGACCATCATGGGCCTGAAGGTGGCCATCCTGCGCAGCTCCGTGCTCGGCTATGCCATCGGGGTCATTCCGGGGGCAGGCGCATCCATCGCGTCCTTCGTATCCTACGCGGTGTCCAAGCGGGCATCCAAGACGCCCGAACTCTTCGGCAAGGGGGCGCTCGAGGGGGTAGCCTCCTCCGAAGCGGCGAACAACTCGGCCGTGGCCGGGGCCATGGCGCCGCTTCTGGCGCTTGGCATCCCCGGCTCTCCGACCACGGCCATCATGATCGGCGCGCTGATGGTTCAGGGCATCCAGCCCGGGCCGCTCCTGTTCACCAAGTCGCCGGAGATCCCGTACACCGTCTTCGTATCCCTTTGGATCGGTGTACCGATCATGGTGCTCATCGGCCTCGCCGGTGCCAAGATCTGGGCCCGTGTCGCAAACATCCCGCGTCCGGCCATTGCCGCGATCGTGGCGGGCATCTGCTACGTCGGCGCCTATGCGTCGCACACCACGATGTTCCCGGTCCACGTCATGACGGTCTTCGGGGTGTTGGGCTACATCCTGCGCAAGCTGGAAATCCCGCTCGCTCCGATCATCCTCGCGCTTGTTCTGGGCGAGATGATGGAGACAAATTTCCGTCGCGCCCTGATCTCGAACAAGGGCGAGTGGGACATCTTCTACACATCGCCGATGACGGTGGTCCTGATCGCAGTCGCCGTTCTGGCCTTCGCTCTGCCTGGCCTGTCGCAACTGCGGGCACGCCGCGCCAAGGCCAAGGCACTTTGACCAAGTTTCGAGTCCCCGTTGCCTGACAAACCCTCAGTTCACTCGGGCCACGGGAAATCGGAAACTGATCCTGCGCGAAAGCGCCATGCTTTCAGAGGACTTCTACGGGAGGAAAAAATGGGAATCTCGAACTTCAAGAAAATGATGCTGGGCGTCACCTGCGCCGCGACGCTGGCCCTGGGCCTGGCGCAGGGCGCGGCGGCCGAAGACTGGGCGCCCGACGCTCCGGTCGAATTCGTCCTGCACACGAAGCCCGGCGGTGGTGTCGACGTGTTTACCCGGACCCTCGCGAAAGAGCTCGAGCCGATCATCGGCCAGTCGATCGTCGTGGTGAACGCGCCCGGCGGCGGCGGGGCGACGCAAATGGCCAAGGTGCGCACGGCCAAGCCCGACGGTCTGACGCTTGGCGTCAACACGGTCACGCATTTCACCGGGATGCTGACCAACCTGCGCGGGACCTTCTCGCCTGACGATTTCGAGTGGATCGCTCTCGCGCAGATCGATCCGATCCTGTTCTTCGTGGACAAGAACTCCGAGCTGAGCTCCATCACCGACCTGGTCGAACTGGCAAAGGCCAATGGGGGAGAGATCAACATCGGCGGGTTCGGACCGGTCGGCTCGATGCAAAACATCGGCATGACCATGCTCGAGGAAGCCGCAGGCGTGAAGTTCAACTGGGTTGCCTTCGAATCCACCCCGGACATCATCGCCGCTGTTCTGGGCGGTCACGTCGATGTGGGTGTCTCCAACCTCGGGCCGGCGCTGTCCTTCTTCGAGGCGGACCGTCTGAAAGGGCTTGGCGTTCTGGGTGAACAGCGTCTCAGCACTCTGCCCGACATGCAGACCTTCGGTGAGCAGGGCTATGACGTGGACACGAACTGGCTGCAGGTCCGCGGCGTCTTCGGCCCCAAGGGCATGCCTCTCGAGCTGCAACAGCAGATCGCCGACGCCATTCACAAGGCGATGGCCACGGATAGCTATCAGACCTATGCCCGCGCATCCGGTGTAGAGGACAGCGACTATGGCCCGGTCGAGTACTCGGAGTTCGTCAAGAATCTGACGGCCTTGGCCGAGAAGCAGCTCTCCGCTGCGGGCCTCACCTCAAACTGAAGCGCGCGCATCCTCGCCCGGTCAGACCGGGCGGGGACCCTACGATCCCAAACAGGTACGCGCAATGTCTGGTGCATTCACCGGCCTCCGGGTCATCGACACGACACATGTCCTGGCCGGGCCCTACGCAAGCTATCAGATGGCGCTTTTGGGTGCCGAGGTGATCAAGCTGGAGGCCCCGAAGGAGCCGGATCAGGCGCGGTTCAACGGCACCGATCGCGATTTGGTGCGAGATGCGATGGGCACGGCGTTCCTGGCGCAGGGCGCCGGGAAGAAAGCCCTGGCACTGGACCTGAAGTCCGAGGCCGGCCGTGACGCCCTGCGTCGTCTGGCCGAGACAGCAGACGTCTTTGTCGAAAACTATCGACCGGGTGCCTTCAAGGAACTCGGCCTCGGCTACGAAGACCTCGCAGCGGTCAATCCGCGTTTGATCTACTGTTCGGTCTCGGCGTTTGGCGCCTCGGGGCCGCGCGGGCACCAGACCGGCTATGACAACGTGATCCAGGCGTTTTCGGGCATCATGGATATGACGGGACATGGCGACGGCCGCCCGCTGAAATGCGGCGCGCCCGTCGTCGACTATGCCACAGGACTGACTGCGGCCTTTGCAATTTCCGCTGCGCTTTTCCAGCGGGAGCGCACCGGCCAAGGGCAGAATATCGAGGTTTCGATGCTGGACGTCGCGCTGACTCTGATGACGGCGCCGGCGACGGATTTCCTCTGGACCGGCAAGCACCCGAAGGCGAAGGGAAATTCCTATGCCTTTGCCACGCTTGGCATGTACCAGGCCGCCGACGGACCGCTGATGATCGCCGCGTCCAACCTGCGGCAGCAACGCCGCCTGTGGATCGGGCTGGGCCGTGAGGATCTGGTCAAGTCGGACAACCTTGCCCGGATCGACGACTACAAGACCGAGCACGCGGCCCTTTCTTCCATCATCGAGACCATGCCCGCCGCCTATTGGGAAGAGTTCTTCAACGAGCGGCGTGTTCCCGCGTCCCGCATCCGGCGTCTCGAAGAGGCTCTGGGTGATCCGCAGGCCGAGGCAAGGGCCCAGTTCCTGCGGCTCGCCGACCCGAGCGGTCGTCTGGAAGGGTTGCGGGTCCCTTCCGTGGCGTTCCGCATGTCGCAGTCCGAAACGGGCGTGAACCTGCCGCCGCAGCCGGTGGGGGCGCAGACATCCGAAATCCTGCAGTCGATCGGGCTTGGCAATGACGAGATCGAAGCCCTGTGCCTTGCAGGGCTGGCGCTGCAAGCGTCGGACGTGGATATCAAGGAAAAGGCCTCTGCATGACGACCGCTGTTGAACGTTTGGCCGATCTGGCTGCCGGATGGCTCGATGCCGCCATCAGTGGCGAGGTTCGCAACGCGGTGCAGTGTGCGACGCTAGACTGGTTTGCCACGACCCTGCCGGGCACCCTGCAAACCCCGGCAACGCTGCTGGCGGCCAGCGGGCTTGGCCGCTCCGACGGGAACGCCTGGTGCTATACCGGCGAGCGGCGGACCGACCCGCGCAGCGCGGCCTTCATCAACGCGGCGGCCAGCCATACGGTGGAATTCGACGACATATTCAGGGATGGCGGCTATCACCCCGGTTCGCCGACTTTCGCCGCCGCGCTGGCCGTGGCGCAGGACCGGAGCGCGTCCCGCGATGCCTTTGACCGCGCCGTGATCGGTGGCTACGAGGTCGGCTGCCGCCTCGCCATAGCCCTGCAACCCAGCCACTACGTGAACTGGCACATCACCGGGACCGTGGGCACCTTCGGCGCGGCCGCGGCCGCGGCGATGCTGCTTGGCTGCGGCCGCGACGGGATCGCCAACGCGATCGCCATCGCGGCCAGTTTCGCCGGGGGCATCCAGCAGAACCTTCAGGGCGAGAGCATGGTCAAGGCGATGCATCCCGGCCATGCCGCCGATGCCGGTATCCTCGCCGCCTATGCCGCTGCCGCCGGAGCGACCGGCGCCTGGGACAGTCTCGACGGCCAGAAGGGCTATGCCGTGGCGACCAGTGACGGCGCCGGCAACTGGCAAGCGGCCTTCGAGGGGGCAGGGGAGTGGACCCCGATCACCCGCATGACCGTGAAGATCCACGGCTGCTGCGGCCATATCTTCCCGGCGCTCGATGCGCTGGAGACCCTGCGCGCCGAGAATGGTTTTGGTCCGAAGGATATCGAGGCGATCCGCATCGAGGGCTACGGGCCGACCAAGGACATCTGCGACCGGCCCGATCCGCAGATTGCGCAGGAGGCCCGGTTCAGCGCGCAGTATTGCCTCTCCGCCCAGATGGTGCTGGGCGGCGTGCGACTGGCCGCATTCGCGCCGGAGGCTCTCGGCAACCCGGGGATCCGAGCGATCATGCCTCACATCACCGTCGAGAGGGCCGAGGATCTGGCGGCGGAATACCCGCGCAAGCGCATGGCGCGGCTGCATGTGCAGCTCAAGGATGGGCACAGCCTATCGCGCTTCCAGCCCTCGCGGCGGG
>JBNKWI010000079.1:0-16348 GCA_050299695.1 Paracoccaceae bacterium | reverse complement strand
CCCGATCGCGCGCGGGCAGGCACTGGCGCAGGCGATGGGTACCGATATCGAACGCCTCGCCGGCCTCGGCCACCTGCCGCAGCTCGAAGATCCGCACCAGGTGGCCAATGCCCTTCTCGGCACACTGGAGGCCGCCTGATGTTCTCCTTCTGCGCCGACCCCACCGCCCTCAGCGACGCCCAGTGGTTCGCCTGCTACCTGACCACCGGCAAGATCTCCAATTTCTACCTCTCCTTCGGCACCGTCCTCCTGCTGCTGGCAATCACCGCGCCCGCCGCGCTCGCCTTCGGCTTCGCCGGCGCCACCGCCGCGCGGTCGCGGATCGCGCCCCTGCGCTGGCTCGGCCAGGGCTACACCGCCATCGTCCGGGGCGTGCCCGACATCGCCTTCTTCCTGTTCTTCGTGATCGCCCTCGACCAGGGCCTCGAATACATCCGCCACAAGATCAAATGCCCCGACTGGACCGAGCCGATCCGCCAGGGCAACGATTTCGTGGTCTGCGCCGCCGCCAAGCTGCCGCTCTCCACCTCGCCGCAATGGGTGCACGAGGTCTACGGCTTCTTCCTCGCGGTCCTGACCTTCGCCATCGTCTTCGGCGCCTTCGCAGCCAACGTGCTCTACGGCGCGATGCGGGCGGTGCCCCGCGCCCAGCTCGAAACCGCCGAGGCCTACGGCATGACCCTCCGCCAGACGTTCTGGCGCATCCTCATTCCGCAGATGTGGGTCTACGCGCTGCCCGGCCTCTCGAACCTCTGGATGGTGCTCATCAAGGCCACGCCGCTCCTCTTCCTCCTCGGCGTCGAGGACATCGTCTACTGGGCCCGCGAGCTTGGCGGCACCGCCAACCCGCGCTTCACCGACTATCCCCATGGCGACTGGCGAATGTGGTTCTTCCTCGGCCTCCTGATCTTCTATCTCGGCTTCACCAAGGTCAGCGAACTCGTGTTGCAACGGCTGATGAACCGCCTCACCCGCGGCCAGGCCACAGCGGGCGGCGAACGTCAGCGGAGGGCCCGGGCATGAGCTGCTGGGACACGCTCGCCGACTACGGCCTGCGCTCCGTGGGGATCGGCGAACGGCTCCTGCCGCGGGGCGACTACACGCTCTGCAAGCAGGTGGTGCTGATCGGCTCGGGCATGATCTGGAACATCTATTTCGGCGTCCTCGCGCTGATGGCCGGCTTCTTCCTCGCCACCGCCGTCGCGCTCGGCAAGGCCTCCGAGAACCCGCTCCTCCGCAAGCCCGCCGAGTGGTTCATCTTCCTGTTCCGCGGCTCGCCGCTCTTCATCCAGTTCTTCTTCGCCTATTTCCTGTTCCTGAGCCTCAAGGGCGTGGCGCCGTTCTTCAGCCCGCTCACCTCGGCCTGGCTCGGCGCGCTCGTGGTCCTATTCCTGAACACCTCCGCCTATTCGGGCGAGATCTTCTACGGCGCGCTCCTGTCGATCCCCAAGGGCGATCTCGAGGCCGCCGACGCCTACGGCCTCTCGGGCTGGTCCAAGTTCCGCCGGGTGGTCTGGCCAACCATGCTGCGCCTCGCCTGGCCCGCCTACACGAACGAGGCGATCTTCATGTTCCACGCCACGACGCTGGTGTTCTTCTCGGGCTTCCCCGCGTTCCAGCAGAAGGGCGACGCCCTCTACTATGCCAACTTCTTCGCGGACAAGACGTTCAACCCGTTCATCCCCTATCCGATCCTGGCCTGCTATTTCGTGTTGCTCACGCTCAGCGTCATCACTCTCTTCGGAACCGTCAACCGCCGGCTCAACCGGCATCTCCCCGCCGACACCCGCCAGCGCCTGCGGATCCGGCCGCAGATCTTGAGATGAGAACATGAGCGCCTCGAAACCTGGGATGACAGAGGGCGGCGCCCGACCGCGGGTGGGCGCTCCGAACGCCCGAACGATGCACTTTATCGCACAACCCCGCCAAACGCCTGTTCTTAGCGGAAACGTCGCAAAAGCGCCCGCCCGGGGGGCGGTCGGGCGCTGCCCGGCGGCGCTGCGCGCCTCGATTCCGGGCAAGAAGAGTATCTCTCTCCATAGGGCCACCCCATGAGCAGTTGGCTTCGCGACCATCCGCAGATCCGCACGATCCGCACCATCGTCGCCGACCTGAACGGCCAGGCGCGCGGCAAGCGCCTGCCTGCCCGCTTTGCAGGAAGCGTGATCGAGGGCGGGTCGCGCATGCCGCTCTCGGGCCTCAACCTCGACATCTGGGGCGAGGACATCGAGGACAGCCCGCTGGTCTTCGAAACCGGCGACCAGGACGGCGTGCTCCGGCCCACCGAGCGCGGCTTCGTCCACATGCCCTGGCTCTCCTCCCCCTCGGCGCTCCTGCCGATGTGGATGTTCACCGAGACCGGCCAGCCCTTCCAGGGCGACCCCCGCCACGCGCTCGACGCGGTCCTGAAGCGCTATGCCGAAAGGGGCTGGACGCCCATCTGCGCGACCGAGATGGAATTCTACCTGATCGACGACGCCACCGAGGACCTCCAGCCCCCCGCCTCGCCGCGCTCGGGCAAGCGCCGGCTCGGCGGCGAGATCCTCTCGATCCGTGCGCTCGACGCCTTCGACGCCTTCTTCACCGAGCTCTACGACGCCTGCGAACTGATGGACATCCCGGCCGAGGCGGCGATCTCCGAGGCCGGCATGGGCCAGTACGAGATCAACCTCAGCCACGGCCCCGCCCTGAAAACCGCCGACGACGCCTTCTTCTTCAAGCTCCTCGTCCGCGGCCTCGCCCGAAAGCACGGCTTCGCGGCGAGCTTCATGGCGAAACCCTATCCCGAGCATTCCGGCAACGGGCTCCACATGCATTTCTCGGTGGTGGACGAGAACGGCCGGAACGTCTTCAACGACGGCACCAACCGGGGCTCCGACCTCCTCCTTTCCGCCATCGCCGGCTGCCTCCAGGCGCTGCCCGACAGCGCGCTGATCTTCGCGCCCCATGGCAACAGCTACGACCGGCTGGTGCCCGGCGCGCACGCCCCCACCGGCATCTCCTGGGCCTACGAGAACCGCACCACCGCGATCCGCGTCCCCGCCGGCCCGGTGAAGGCCCGCCGCATCGAACACCGCGTCGCGGGCGGCGACATCAACCCCTATCTCTTCGTCGCCGCCGTCCTCGGCGCCGCGCTCATCGGCATCGAGGACGGTCTCGCCCCGCCCGAGCCGATCACCGGCAACGCCTATGCCCAGAAGCTCCCGCATATCCCCGACGACTGGGGCGCCGCCATCGACCGCTTCGAGGGCTCGGATCTCCTCAAACGGATCTTCAGCGAGGATCTCCTGCGCAACTACGCCATGACCAAGCGGCAGGAAAAGCTCTACTACGACCAGCTTTCCGAGGCCGAACGGATCGACCTCTATCTCGACACTGTCTGAACTCGCAGGTAGGGTCGGCCGCGATCAAAAAACACGGTGTTGAATGCGCATCGGACTTCTCATGGCCGGCCACCTGCCCGACGAAATGCAGGCGGAGACCGGCGACTACGACAGGCTCTATGGACGGCTCTTGCAGGACCAGGGGATCGAGATCATCCCCTGGGCCGTGGTGGATGGCGACTTCCCGCCGGATGTGGACGCGGCTGACGGCTGGCTGATTTCCGGCTCCAAATACGGCGCCTACGAGGACCTGCCCTGGATCCGCCGGCTCGAGGACTTCATTCGCGACGCCTATGCCGAGCGGAAACCCATCGTCGGCATCTGCTTCGGCCACCAGGTTGTCGCCAAGGCACTCGGCGGCAAGGTCGAGAAATTCGCCGGCGGCTGGGCGGCCGGGCGGCACGAATACGACTGGAACGGCGACAAGGTGTTCCTCAACGCCTGGCACCAGGACCAGATCACCGAGAAGCCCGAGGGCGCCGAGGTCGTCGCCCGCTCGCCGTTCTGCCCCTATGCCGCGCTGGTCTATCCGGGCGGAGCCTTCACCGTGCAGGCGCATCCCGAGTTCGACAGCCGCACGGTCGAGCTGCTGCTCGAGACCCGCGCCCCCGGCGTGGTCCCGCCCGACACCATCGCCGAGGCGAAGCGGACGCTCGGCCTGCCCGGCGACGAGGCGCGGCTCGCCCGGCAGATCGGCGAGTTCTTCAGGGAATCGGCATGACCGACTGGCTCGAAAACTGCCCGGAGGCGGTGCGGGACTATATCGGCGGCGAGCGGCTCGACGAGGTCGAGTGCATCATCTCCGACCTCCCGGGCATCGCCCGCGGCAAGGCCATGCCGGCGGCCAAGTTCGCGCGGCAATCGCATTTCTTCCTGCCGAACTCGATCTTCCTGCAGACCATCACGGGCGACTGGGGCGAGGCGCCCGGCGACGAGAGCTTCACCGAGCCCGACATGATCCTGCGTCCCGATTTCTCCACCGCCACCGCCGCGCCCTGGGCGGCCGACAAGACCGTGCAGGTGATCCACGACGCCTACGACCAGAAGAACCGTCCGATCGCGACCGCGCCGAGAAACGTCCTCAAGCGCGTCTGCGGGCTCTACCGCGAGAAGGGCTGGGAGCCGATCGTCGCGCCCGAGATGGAATTCTACCTCGTCGCCCGCAACGTCGATCCGGGCAAGCCGATCGAGGCGATGATCGGCCGGACCGGCCGCCCCTCCGCCGGCCGCCAGGCCTACTCGATGACCGCCGTCGACGAATACGGCCCCGTGGTGGACGACATCTACGAATTCGCCGAGGTCCAGGGCTTCGAGATCGACGGCATCACCCAGGAGGGCGGCGCCGGCCAGCTCGAGATCAACCTCCGCCACGGCGACCCGGTGAAGCTCGCCGACGAGATCTTCTACTTCAAGCGGCTGATCCGCGAGGCCGCGCTCAGGCACGACTGCTTCGCCACCTTCATGGCGAAACCCATCGAGGGCGAGCCGGGCTCGGCGATGCACATTCACCACTCGATCACCGACCGGAAGACCGGCAAGAACATCTTCACCGGGCCCCAGGGCGGCGAGACCGACGCCTTCTTCAACTATATCGGCGGCCTGCAGAAACACCTGCCCGAAATCGTCGCGATCATGGCACCCTACGTGAACAGCTACCGCCGCTACGTGAAGGATCACGCCGCGCCGATCAACCTCGCCTGGGGCCGCGACAACCGCACCACCGGCATCCGCATCCCGATCTCCGATCCCGAGAGCCGCCGGATCGAGAACCGGCTCGCCGGCATGGACTGCAATCCCTATCTCGGCATCGCCGCCTCGCTCGCCTGCGGCTATCTCGGCCTCGTCAACGAGGAATGGGCCGGCCCCTCCTTCAAGGGTGACGCCTACGACAGCGACGACGACGACCGCACCCTGCCCAAGACGATGTTCGAGGCCTTGGAGAATTTCGGCGCCGCCACCGGCGTCCGCGACGTGCTCGGCGAGCGCTTCTGCGAGGTCTACGAGATCGTCAAGCGCAGCGAATACGACGAGTTCCTCCAGGTCATCAGCCCCTGGGAGCGCGAGCACCTCCTCCTGAACGTCTGATGCGCCGGCTCCTGCTCCACGGCGCGGCGGCCTCCCTCCTGACGGTCCTGACCCAGCTCGGCGGCCTCGCCTGGCTCGCGGCCGTCCCGTTCCGCGGGCTCCGCTTCCTCGCCGTCTTCCTCCTCGCCTACGCCGTTCTCTGGGGCGCCGCCCGGCTCGCCGCCCCTGTCTTCGGCCGCGTCGCGATCCCCTGCACCGACCGGGGCCCAGAGCGCTTGGCCGAGCTCTCGCCGCTCTACTGCGCCCTGAACCGCAACTACATCGCCCCGCCGCTCCTCGATCACGCGGACGCGCTCGCCCGCCACATGAACGCGGTCTTCCCCGGCACGCGCACCCGCGCCCTCGACGCGGGCTTCCCCTTCCTCGACGGCGTCCCGCTCCTGCCGCATCTCTCCCATGACGATGGCGAGAAACTCGACCTCGCGTTCTTTTACACCGACGCGGCCGGAACCTACCTTCCCGGCCGCACCCGCTCGCCCATCGGATACTGGGCCTTCGAAGCGCCGCCCCCCGGCGCGCCCCGGCCCTGCGACGGCACCACCGGCCCCTCGCTCCGCTGGGACATGGCCGCGCTGCAGCCCCTCCTGCCCGAAAGGCCGCTCGACCGGCCGCGCAGCGCCGAAATGCTCCGCTGGCTGCTCGCCACCCACCCGACCGGCCGCGACTACAAGCTCTTCGTCGAGCCCCATCTCGCCGCATCGCTCGGGGTCCGGGGCGAAGCGCTCCGCTTCCAGGGCTGCCGCGCCGCCCGCCACGACGACCACCTGCACCTGCAATTCCACCCCTGACCGGAGCCCCGCGATGGACACGCTCTACCGCAACGACCGTCCCGGCGCCTATCCTGAGAGCTGGTACGCCGCCTCGGCCGAAATCCCGCCGCCCCGACCGCCGCTCGACGGCGACACCCGCGCCGATGTCTGCGTGATTGGCGCGGGCTATACCGGGCTCTCGGCGGCGCTGGCACTGGCCGAAAAGGGGTTCTCGGTCGTGGTGCTCGACGCGCACCGCGCCGGGTTCGGCGGCTCGGGGCGGAACGGGGGCCAGGTCGGCTCGGGCTTCAACAAACCGCAGCGCTGGCTCGAGGCGCGGCTCGGCCAGGACGCGGCCCGCGCGCTCTGGGACATTGCCGAGGCCGCCAAGCACCAGGTCCGCGCCCTCTCCGCCCGCCACGCCCCCGAGGCGAAGTTCCGCCCCGGCGTGGCCCATGGCGCCTATTCCGCCGCCGAGGCGCGGGAACTCGCCGAGGACGCCGCGCACCTCGCCCGGCACTACGGCTACGACCGGATCGAGACGTTCGACGAAACCGCCATGCGCGATCTGGTGAAGACCCCGCTCTACAAGGGCGGCAATCTCGACCGCGGCGCCGGCCATATCCACCCGCTCCGCTACGCGCTGGGCCTCGCCCGCGCCGCCGAGGCCGCCGGCGCGCGGATCTGCGAGCTGACCGAGGCGACCGGCGTGGCCGACGGAACCCCGGTCCGGGTGACGACGCCCCATGGCACCGTCACCGCCGACCACGCGATCCTCGCCGGCAACGGCTACATGCCCGACCTCAGCCCGAAGGTCGCGGCCCGGGTCATGCCGATCAACAGCTTCATCGCCGCGACCGAACCGCTCGCCGACCCGCGCGCCGTGCTCGCCGAGGACATCGCCGTCGCCGATTCCAAGTTCGTGGTGAACTACTACCGGATGGAGGAGGGCGACCGCTTCCTGTTCGGCGGCCGCGAAAGCTATACGCTGGGCTTCCCGACCGACATCCGCACCGCGCTCCTCCGCCGCATGGCCACGCTCTTCCCGCAGCTCGAAGGCACCCCCGTCAGCCATGTCTGGGGCGGCACGCTGGGGATCACCATGACCCGCCTGCCGCTGGTCGCTCGCGTTGGCCAGAACGTACTCAACGCCAGCGGCTTCTCCGGCCACGGCGTCGCGCTCTCGGGCTTCGCCGGCACGGTGATGGCCGAGGCAGTCGCCGGCCAGGCGGGGCGCTTCGACGTGATGAGCCGCCTGCCGATCCCCGCCTTCCCCGGCGGCGCCGGCTTCCGCGCGCCGCTCCTCACGCTGGCAATGACCTGGTACGCACTCCGCGACCGGCTCGGGATCTGACACGACCGGGCTGGCGCCCGTCGCAACAGCCGTGCAGCAGCCCCGACCGGGATCAAGGCCCGGCACGGGCCGCCGGGCGAGAACCCGCATTTCCACCGGAACGCATCCCGCTCCAACCCGAAACCCACCGAAAACCGCGAGACCGTCATGGAACGGTCGCAGATCTCCTGCTACAGGTTTTCCGAAACGCACTTTCGGGAAGACAAAAAACATGACGAGCGCACCGAACAGCTACGACGCGGAACCGATCCCGGCCTCGGCCCGCGAGGAGGTCGAACGGCTCCTCGCCTCGGGCGACCTCTTTCGCTACACCGCCGCCGCGGACTCGCCCGTCGCGCTGCTCGAACGCGACTTCGCCGAGATGATGGGCGCGAAATACGCCCTCGCCGTCGCCTCCTGCTCGGCCGCCCTGTTCCTCTCGCTCAAGGCGCTCGGCCTCAAACCCGGCGCGCGCGTCCTGATCCCCGCCTTCACCTTCGCCGCCGTCCCCTCCGCCGTGCTCCATGCCGATTGCGTGCCGGTCCTCGTCGAGGTGGGCGCGAACTACCGCATCGACCTCGCCGATCTCGAGGCCAAGCTTCCTGGGGCCGACGCGGTGCTCATCAGCCACATGCGCGGCCACACCTCCGACATGGACGCGATCATGGCGCTCGCCGACGACGCCGGCCTGCCGGTGATCGAGGACGCCGCCCATTCCCTCGGCACGCTCTGGGGCGGCCGCAGGATCGGCACCATCGGCCGCGTCGGCTGCTTCTCCTTCCAGTCCTACAAACTGGTGAACGCGGGCGAGGGCGGGATCCTCGTCACCGACGATTCCGATCTCGCCGCCCGCGCCGTCATCATGTCGGGCGCCTACGAGCACAACTGGAAGAAACACCCCGTCCTGCACGCGGCCTTCGCCCGCTGGCAGAACAAGCTCCCGCTCTACAACACAAGGCTCAACAACCTCTCCGCAGCCATCATCCGCCCGCAGCTCGCCGAGGTGCCGCGCCGGGTCCGCGACGGCCGCCGCAACCACGACCACGTGGCGGAACAGTTGAACCGCTCGCCCTGGCTTTCCGTCCCCGCGCCGCTCGGCCCCGAGGAACGCGCTCCTGACTCGATCCAGTTCAACCTCGTGGGCCTCACCGACGCCGACACCCGCGCCTTCACTGACGCCGCCGCCGGGATGGGCGTGCCGGTCCAGGTCTTCGGCCTCTCCGCCGACAATGCCCGCGCCTACTGGAACTGGGAATTCCTCGGCCCGCAGCCCGACCTGCCGCAGACCCGCGCCATGCTGATGCGCGCCTGTGACGTGCGGCTGCCCGCCCGGCTTACGCTCGCGGAATGCGACGACGTGGCCGAAACCCTCGTCGCTGCGGCCGAGGCGGTGATGGGCTCAAAGCAGGCGAAGGCCGTCGCCTAGCCAGGGCATCCGCGCCAAGGACGGCGCGACGACGCGCGCCTCGATCAGGGGCCTGAGGAGCCCGGCGATCTCGCCCGGCATCTCGTAGAGCCCGTCACGCCGCGCGAAAAGCGAGATCCTCCGCGTGAACGGCGCGCCGCCGAGCGGCGCCACCTCGACCGCGTCGAGCGCCGCGCCCGCATGCATCGCGCCCAGGGGCGTCAGGATCGTCCAGCCCATGCCCTGCGCCACCATCGCCATGATCGAGGCATAGCTGTCGATCTCGAACCGGCTCTCGTAGCGCAGCCCCTCGCGCTCCAGATAGGAAGCGATCTGCCGCCCCATCAGGTGCCGCTTGGTGTAGTGAATGAGCGGCAGATCCGCGCCCGCTCCCTTTGGCCGCACCGCCACGAAGGGCTCCTCCAGGAGCGGATGCACCTCCATCCACTCCGCCGGCGCCGGCCCCTCGGTCGCCACCACGATGTCGAGCACCCGCGCCTCCAGGAGGTCGTGCAGCCAATGGCTCGCCCCGGTCTCGAGAAGGAACCGGGCGCCCCGCAGCATGTCGCCCATCTGCGCCAGGAGCCGCGGCGTCACCTCAGCGTCGAAATCCTCGACCACGCCCAGGTTCAGCCGCGCCAGCCGCGACAGGTCGTGCGAGCCGAGCTCGGCCCGCGCCGCCACCGCCTCGTTCAGGATCGCCTGCGCGCGCAGCCGGAACAGCTCGCCCGCCGGGGTCAGCACCAGGGGCCGCGCGCTCCGGTCGACGAGCACCGCGTCCAGCGCCGCCTCCAGGTTGGTCAGCTGCTGGCTCACCGACGAGGCGCTCGCGTCGAGCCGCCGCGCCGCCGCCGAGACCGAACGCTCCTCCGCCACCGCGGCGAACACCTCGATCCCCCAGAGCGTCAACCGGCCGGGCGTCTCGACCATCCTCGCCTCCCTGCCTCTTCGGCCGCGACGCTAGAGCGCAAACCGGCGAGGGGAAACCGCTTTTCCGCCCGATCCACGGCGGGCCGTCATTGAACCCGCCCTCGCCTGCGGATAGCGTCTGCCGCACCAACAGAGGAGCGCGCGCGCATGCCCGAAGACAAGGCCAACAGCTGGGAAGCCCGCGCCGACGCGCATTCCTTCTACGGGTTCACCGACCTGCCCACGATCCGCGAGCGCGGCACCGTGGTCCTGACCCATGGCGAGGGCCCCTACGTGGTGGATGTCCACGGGCGCCGCTATCTCGACGCCAATTCCGGGCTCTGGAACATGGTCGCGGGCTTCGACCACCCGGGCCTCGCCGAAGCCGCCAAGGCGCAATACGACCGCTTCCCGGGCTACCACGCCTTCTTCGGGCGGATGGCCGACACCACGGTGATGCTGTCGGAGAAGATGATCGAGGTCTCGCCCTTCGCGCGCGGCAAGGTGTTCTACACGAACTCGGGCTCCGAGGCGAACGACACCATGGTGAAGATGCTCTGGCTCCTCGCCCGGGCCGAGGGCAAGCCCGACCGCCGCAAGATCCTGACCCGCAAGAACGGCTATCACGGCGTCACCGCCGTCTCGGCCTCGATGACCGGCAAGCCCTACAACGCCGAATTCGGCCTGCCGCTGCCGGGCTTCATCCACCTCACCTGCCCGCATTTCTGGCGCGAGGGGAGGCCGGGCGAGACCGAGGCCGACTTCACCCAGCGGCTCGCGCAGGAACTCGAAGACACCATCGAGAGCGAAGGCGCCGACACCGTCGCCGGCTTCTTCGCCGAGCCGGTCATGGGCGCGGGCGGCGTGATCCCGCCCTCCGAGGGCTACTTTCAGGCGATCCAGAAAGTCCTGAAGAAACACGGCATTCCGCTGATCGCCGACGAGGTGATCTGCGGGTTCGGCCGCACCGGCGAAATCTGGGGCAACCAGACCTACGGCTTCACCCCCGACGCGATCATCGCGTCGAAGGCGATGACCGCGGGCTATTTCCCGATGGGTGCCGTCATCCTCGGCCCCGAGCTCACCGACCGGCTCGACGCCGCCGTCGATCAGATCGACGAATTCCCCCACGGCTTCACCGCCTCCGGCCACCCGGTCGGCTGCGCCGTCGCGCTGAAGGCCATCGACCTGATCGTGAACGAGGGCCTCCTCGACAATGTCCGCACGCTCACCCCGAAATTCGAGGCGGGTCTGGCGGAGCTCGCGCAGCACAAGAACATCGGCGAGGCCCGCGGCAAGGGCCTGATGGGCGCCCTCGAAGCGGTGCGGGACAAGGGCACCAAATCCCCCTTCCCCGGCGATCTCAGCGTCTCGGAACGGATCGCCAACGCCTGCACCGACCGCGGGCTGATCTGCCGCCCGCTCGGCCAGTCCGTGGTGCTCTGCCCGCCCTTCATCCTCACCGACGCGCAGATGGCGGAGATGTTCTCGAAACTCGCCGACGCGCTCGACGCGGTGTTCAGGGAGGTCGGCTGACCGCGCGACGCCGGCCGTGCCAAACCTCGCCCGAACAGTGCCGAAGGCGCCGGGCGAGCTTTTCGAATGACGCCGTTTCAGGCCGGGGCGAGGCGCGAGGCCGCTACTTCCCCAGCTTCGACAGCTGCGCCTGCAGATCGGCGAGCTGCTTGCGGATCTCGGTGAGGTCGCTCGGCTCGGACTCGTCCTCCGCCTCGGGAGCCGAGAGACCGCCGATGCCGCCCGTCATTGCCTTGATGAACATCTCCTGCTGCGCGCGCATCGCCTCGTAGCCGGGCATCGCCTTCATCGGGTTGGCCATCCGGTCGAGCATCTTCGACTGCCCCTCGCGCAGCATGTCGAAACTCATCGCGAGGAATTGCGGCACCACCGATTGCGCCTGCGTCGTGTAGGAGCGCACCAGGTCGGTCAGCACATCGAGCGGCAGCACGTTTTCGCCCCGGCTCTCGTGCTCGGCGATGATCTGCAAGAGGTATTGCCGGGTCAGGTCGTCGCCCGATTTCAGATCGACGATCTGCACCTCGCGGCCCGCCCGGATGAACCCGGCGATGTCCTCCAGCGTCACGTAATCCGAGGTCTCGGTATTGTAGAGCCGCCGGCTTGCATAGCGCTTGATCAGAAGCGGGGCGTTCTTGTCCGACACGCGTGCGCCCTCCTGGCTTGTCGCAGTGCAGCGAAGCCTATGCCCGGTGCAGCGAAAAGGGAAGCGCGAAAGAAAAAGGGGCGGATCGCGAACGACCCGCCCCAGGACGAATGCCGGCAGGGAGGTAGCCAGCAGTCACATCAACAAATACGAAACGCTAGGCGCACTCGTGAAAACTCACTTGGCGGCAGCGGCGGCCTTCTTGGCGGCGGCGGTCACGTCGGCGGTGGCTTTCTTCACCGCGGCGGTCGCGTCTTCCGAGAAATCCTTGCCGGCGGCCAGCATCAGCTCGACGGTTTCCATCTGCACCTTCTTCGCGACTTCGGCGAAGGCGGCCATGTTCTCGGCAGCCATCTCGGCCTGGGCCGACGCGAAATCGGTCATCGCCTTGCCGTACTCGGCCGGCTCTTCCTTGACGGTGGCCACGGTGCCGATCTTCGCGATCGTTTCCTTCGTCCACTTGGACGAGATCTCGGCCGATTTCTCGGCGGCCTCGAGGGCGACTTTCGACATCTTCTCGGCCAGCGCGGCCTGGGTCTTGTAGGCGTCCTGCAGCGCGGTCATGTCGACGGGCAGGTTGCCCAGCATGTCTTTGAACAGCTTGGTGTAGTCTTGCGTCTTCGCGGCCATTGGTTCTCTCCTGGGTCCTAGGCGGCTCGGCGAGATCATCCCGCCATTTCTGCGTCTGCAAACAATATGCACGCTGCAGCGCAGAAATTCAAGTCTTTTATGCTGCGGTGCAGCAAAAAAGTTTTCCAGGAATTTCAGGATCTTGGCCGCATGGTCACGTAGGAACCGGGGGCCGGGGCCAAAACCGGATGCTGCGAGTCGCCCGGTTGACGCGCCGCGACCATCGCGCCGGAGCGCTTCGAAAGCCAGCCCTCCCAGTAGGGCCACCACGACCCCTGGTGGTATTCCGCCGACGCCCTCCACCCAGAGCTGTCTCCGTGCAGATCCGGATTGAGGTAGTGGCCGTACTTCTTCTTCGCGGGCGGATTGACGATTCCGGCGATATGGCCGGATTCCGACAGGATGAACGTCTTCGACCGGCTGCCCATCTTGCGCACGCCGGCATAGCTCGCCGGCCAGGGCGCGATGTGGTCCGTCTCGCAGGCCACCGCGCACAAAGGTACCTTCACGTCCTTCAGGGACAGCCTCTCGCCCAGGAACTCGATCTCGCCCTTGGCGAACCGGTCCTCCTGGCAAAGCTGGCGCAGGTACTGGACCGACATCTTCGCCGGCAGGTTCGTTGAATCGCCGTTCCAATACAGGAGGTCGAAGGCCGGCGGGCTCTCGCCCATCATGTAGCTGCGGATCGCCGGCCCGTAGATCAGGTCGTTCGACCTCAGGAAACTGAAGGTCCGCGACATGAAGAACGAATGCAGGATCCCCTTCTCGGTCACTTCCTTCTCGATCCCATCGACGAAATCGTCGTTCAGGAACACCCCGATCTCGCCCTGGTCCGAGAAATCGGTGAGCGTCGTGAAGAAGGTCGCCGACTTGACCGACCTGTCGCCGCGCTTCGCCATCAGGGCAAGCGTCAGCGCCAGCGTCGTGCCCGCGATGCAATAGCCGATCGCGTTCACCTGGTCCTCGCCGGTGATCTTCTTCACCTCACCGATCGCGGCGAGATAGCCCTCCTCGATGTAATCCTCCATGCCCACGTCGCGATAGGACGGGTCCGGGTTCACCCAGCTCACCACGAACAGCGTGTAGCCCTGCTCGGTGATCCACTTGATCAGGCTGTTCTGCGGCTTCAGATCGAGGATGTAGAACTTGTTGATCCAGGGCGGGAAGATGATCAGCGGCGTCCGATGCACCGTCTCGGTCTTCGGCGCGTACTGGATCAGCTCCATCATCCGGTTGCGGTACACCACCGCGCCCTCCGAGGTGGCCAGGTTCTCGCCGACCCGGAACGCCTTCTTGTCGGCCAGCGTCACCAGGAGATCGCCATCGTTCGTCTCGATGTCGCGGACGAGGTTCTCCAAACCCTTCACCAGGCTCTCGCCGTCGGTCTCGACCGCGCGGGCCAGCGCCTCGGGATTGGTGCCCAGGAAGTTCGACGGGCTGAACATGTCGACGATCTGCCGGGTGAAATACTCCACCCGCTTCCGCTCCTTGTCGTCGAGCCCCTCCAGGTCCCGCACCGCCGCTTCCATCGCCTCGGCGTTCAAGAGGTATTGCTGCTTGAGGAAGTTGAAGAAGGGGTGATGCATCCACAGCTCGCCCGCGAATCGCCGGTCGGCCGGAGTCGGGTCCTCGGGCGCCTCCAGCTTGCCCTGCGCGATCACGTGCTGGGCCTCGACGTAATGCTTGAGCGATTTTCCCCAGTAGCTGATCTGGTGCTCGAGAATCTTCGACGGATTCGCCATCATCTCGGCCATGTAGGCCGCCGCCGCCTTCACGAACAGATCGTGGCTCGGGCCCTGCAAAGCCGGGGGAATCGTCTTCTTTCTCGATAATGCTGCGACGAGGCGAGAGGACAGTTCCTCAACCTTCGCAAGATTTGCATTGAGACGGTCCAATTCCGGCGCAACCTGCCCGGTTTGCTCCACAGATTCGCTTTCTTTTGTTGTCATGATCGACTTCCGTCGCTAATTTGCATGCGCAGCATTTCGGTGCTGAATACTGTTCTTGTCGCGTGGGTCTGGGGGGCGAAGGCGACGACTTGGTGTGCCGGGCGCCGCCCGGGAGGGAACCCCATGCGATACATGTTCACCTACGACCTCTACGAGACCGTCCGCAACACGAACCAGTGGATGGGAGCTTCCGCACAGGCAATCGCCTCCTACCCCGCGGTCGGCCTCGTCCCGAACCCAGCCTTCCAGATGATGGCGGCCTGGGGCGAAGTGACCGAGCGAACCTTCGCCCGCATGGTTGCAAAGCCGGACTGGAACATCAACACAGTCGTCGGCGAGGACGGCCGCGACCACGTGGTCTCGATCCGGACCGAGGTGAAGCGCCCCTTCGGCGACCTGATCCGCTTCCGCGCCTCCGGCCGACCCGAGCGCAAGCGCCGGATCCTCCTGGTCGCACCGATGTCCGGCCACTACGCGACGCTCCTGCGCTCCACCGTGGCCAGCCTCCTGCCCGATGCCGAGGTCTGGATCACCGACTGGCACAACGCCCGCGACATCCCGGTCAGCGAGGGCAAGTTCGATATCGAGGACTACACCCAGTACCTGATCGACTTCATGCGCCACCTGGGCCCCGACACCCACGTGATCGCGGTCTGCCAGCCCGCGCCGCTCGCGCTTGCCGCCACCGCGCGGCTGGCCGAGCTCGACCCCGGCGCCCAGCCCACCACGCTGACCCTGATCGGCGGTCCGATCGACCCCGACGCCGCCGCCACCGACGTCACTGATTTCGGCCGCCGCGTGACGATGGGCCAGCTCGAGCATCTGGCGCTGCAGCGCGTCGGCTTCAAGTATCCCGGCGTCGGCCGGCGGGTCTATCCCGGCCTCGCCCAGCTCTCCTCCTTCGTCTCTATGAATGCCGAGCTGCACTCCAAGGCCTTCTCCGACCAGATCCTCCGGGTCGCCAAGGGCGAGGCATCCGAGCACGACCGCCACAACCGCTTCTACGACGAATATCTCGCGGTGATGGACATGACCGCCGAGTTCTACCTCTCCACCGTCGAGCGCATCTTCAAGCAGCGCGAGATCGCCCGGAACGTCTTCAGGATCGACGGCGAGTCGGTGGATATCGGCAAGATCACCGACGTGGCGGTGAAGATCGTCGAGGGCGAAAAGGACGATATCAGCGCCCCCGGCCAGTGTCTCGCGGCGCTCGACCTCCTGACCGGCCTGCCCGACTCCAAGAAGGCCGCGCATCTCGAACCCGGCGCCGGCCATTACGGGATCTTCGCGGGCAAGAGCTGGCGCGACAACATCCGCCCGCTGGTGCTCGACTTCATCGACGCCAACGCCCGCACCAACGGCTCGCATATCCGCGCGATCCCCTGACCCGGCCGCCATCTATTTCAGCAGAAGCGTCCCCGTCAGCCAGCGGCCCAGCGCCGCATTGGTCGCCTCGGGGTCCTCCAGCATCGGCAGGTGCCCGGCCCCGTCGATCGCCTCGAAGGCCGCGCCCGCAAGCAGCGTCGCCATGAATTCGTGGCCCCGGACCGGATGGATCGGGTCCTCGCGCCCGCACAGCACCAGCGACGGCACCTTCGCCGCCTTCAGCACCGCCTGCTGATCGCGCCGCCGCTGCAGGGCCCGCGACTGCCGCACGAACACGTCGGGCCCCAGCGCCCGCGCCATATCCATCACGGTGTTCAGCACCTCGACCCGGCGCGGCCCG
>JBNKWI010000078.1:0-16466 GCA_050299695.1 Paracoccaceae bacterium | reverse complement strand
GCATGGCTGTGCGATGATGATCCAGCTCACCCATCTTGGCCGCCGCACGCGCTGGGACAGGGGCGACTGGCTGCCCCCGGTCTCCTCGGCGATGCATCGCGAACCGGCGCATCGGGCGTTTCCGAAGCTGATCGAGGACTGGGACATCGCGCGGATCATTGGCGACTATGCCGACGCGGCCGAACGGATGCAGGCGGGCGGCATGGACGGGGTGGAACTCGAGGCCTACGGGCATCTGATGGACGCGTTCTGGTCGCCGCTGACGAACCGGATGGACGGGCCCTACGGCCGCGACAACCTGGAGAGCCGGATGCGGTTCTCGCTGGAAGTGATCGACGCGATCCGCAAGCGGGTCGGGCCGGATTTCATCCTTGGCGTGCGGTATATCGGCGACGAGGACGAGGCCGGCGGGATCGGCCCCGATGAGGGGATGCGGATCGCGCGGGTGCTGAAGGAGACCGGACAGGTCGATTTCCTGAACGTGATCCGGGGGCGGATCCATACCGACCCGGCGTTGACCAAGGTTATCCCGGTCCAGGGCATGAGGAGCGCGCCGCATCTCGATTTCGCGGGCCGGGTGCGACGGGAGATCGGGCTGCCAACCTTCCACGCCGCGCGCATTCCCGATGTGGCGACGGCGCGGCACGCGGTGGCCGAAGGGCTCCTCGACATGGTGGGCATGACGCGGGCGCATATGGCCGACCCGCATATCGTGCAGAAGGTCGTGGAGGGGCGCGAGGACGACATCCGCCCCTGCGTCGGCGCGACCTACTGCCTCGACCGGATCTACCAGGGCGGCGAGGCGCTCTGCATCCACAACCCGGCCACGGGACGGGAACTGACCATGCCGCATGTGATCGCTCCCGGTCCGGCGCGGAAACGGGTGGTGGTGGTGGGCGCGGGGCCGGGCGGGCTGGAAGCGGCGCGGGTGGCGGCGGAGCGCGGGCACGAGGTGACGGTGTTCGAGGCCGCCGATGCGCCGGGCGGGCAGATCCGGCTGGCGGCGACCAATCCGCGGCGGCGCGAGATGATCGGCATCACCGACTGGCGCATGGCGCAATGCGCCGCCCGAGACGTGGCGTTCCGGTTCAACCACTGGGCGGAGGCGGAGGACGTGCCCGCGCTCGCACCCGATATCGTGGTGGTCGCGACGGGCGGCCTCGCGCAGACCGAGCTCTACGAGCAGGAGGGCGAATCCGAGCTGGTCGTTTCGGCCTGGGACATCTTGTCGGGCGACGTGAAGCCCGAGGGACATGTGCTGATCTATGACGAGGCGGGCGACCATCCGGGGCTCCAGGCCGCCGAGCGGGCCGCCGG
Source organism: Paracoccaceae bacterium (assembly GCA_050299695.1). Lineage (GTDB taxonomy): Bacteria > Pseudomonadota > Alphaproteobacteria > Rhodobacterales > Rhodobacteraceae > Ovoidimarina. The sequence goes on along the minus strand of JBNKWI010000078.1, from coordinate 15,149 downwards.
CGCGGGCGCGAAGGTGGAGGTGATGACGCCGGACCGGACCTTCGCGCCCGAGATCATGGGAATGACGCTCACCCCCTACATGCAGGCGCTGCAGGAAAAGCCCGTGACCTTCACCGTCGCCCGTCGGCTCCTGTCGGTGACGCGCGAGGGCAACCGGCTCCGCGCGACCATCGGCACCGATTACGGCGGGCACCGGGAGGAGGTGCTCTATGACCGGGTCGTGGTCAATTACGGGACGCGGCCGCTCGCCGAGCTCTATGACGAACTCCGGCCGCTCTCGCGGAACCTCGGCGCGGTCGACCACGAGGCGCTGATCGCCGGACGGCCGCAGGCGCTGGAGCAGAACCCGGACGGCGCGTTCCAGCTGTTCCGGATCGGCGACGCCGTTTCGCCGCGCAACATCCACGCGGCGATCTACGACGCGCTACGGCTGATGAAGGACCTCTGAGGCCTCAGGCTTCCAGCGCCTCCACCAGACGGCGGAACCGCTGCGTCAGGTTGAGTTTTCGCGGCACCGGGCGGGGCGGGATGAGAGAGCGCGCGAGCAGACCCGAGAGCGTGGCCCGGGTCAGCGGCATCTCGAAGCGCAGGGTGACCGAGGCGGCAACGCGCTTCTTCAGCCTGGCCCTGAGTTCCTTGCCCTGCACCGCAAGCGTCACCGACTCGTCGGACTCGAGCGCCTCGAAGGGCCGGAAATCGCCGGCATCCTCGGGCACGAAGCGGAACCCGCTGCCCCCCAGCATGGTGACGATTCCGGTCTGGCGCATCTCGCCGCTCTTCAACTCGGCCCGGATCGCGCAGGACCGCCATTCCGAGCGCATGGCCTGAGTAAGGACGAAGACGGTGCGGATGAGGTAGGCGGCCGAAATCATCCCCGAGAGGACAATGAGAAGCGAGCCGATCCGCACCGCCCGTGTCGGGTCCCAATAGTCCGACCCGGATCGCAGGAATTCCGCCAATGCCGAGAGGCCGAAGCTCGGCTCGCCCGACGGCTCCCGTGCCGCCTCGCCGCCCGCGGACCGGTGCGCGCAGACGCGGTCGACGAATCTTTCCGCCCGGTGCACGGCGTCCTCGAACTCATACCTGTCCTGGATCCCGCCCTCCGCGGCCACCCGCCCCGCGACCGACACCAGATGCATCACGGCATCGGATTTCGAGGCGGCATCGAGCGAAGCCAGGCGCGACCGCCGATCGGTCGGATCCCAGACCGCCACGAGCTTCTCCAGCCAGATGAGTTCCACCGGCTCCGGTGGCCTGCCGGAGCGCATCAGCGCGCCCATGAGGCCCACGAGCGCCCTTGTATCCTGCGAGACCTTGCAGTCCGCGCGGGCCATGCCCCCCATTCCGGCGCCGACCCATGCAAGAATGGCGATCAGCACAAGTGCCGGCCAGGTCGTTCGTCGTCGCCGATGCCTATGGGCCACGCGTCCTTGTCCCTCCAAGATTTTCCACAAGCGTTCTCCGAGGATAGATCCCTCAACCTTACTGAAGGGTTGCGGGTTTCCGGCGAAACCTTGGTTATGTTTTGGTTTTTCTTGAGGGACGCGCGCGGCTAGGCGTCCCGCCGGGCCGCGCCGATCAGCCGGTCGAGCGCCTGCAGGAAACGCGACCTATCGGCCCTGGAGAACCCCGCGCCGCCGCCCTGGAGGAACGGATTCGCCGCGCGGAGGTCCTTCATCAGGTCGCGGGTGGCGAGGCGGGGGCCGATATTGGCCTCGGTGAAGACCTCGCCATTGGGCTGGAGCGCGCGGGCGCCCGCCTTGACGCAACGGTCGGCGAGCGGGATGTCGGCGGTCACCACCACATCGCCCGGCCCGCATCTCTCGGCGATCCACATATCCGCCGCGTCGGGTCCCGCGTCGACCACGACGAGCGAGACGAGCGGGTTCGGCGAGGGCCGGATCCCGCCATTGCAGACGAGCACCATCGGCACCCCGAGCCGGGTCGCCACCCGCTCGGCCTCTTCCTTCACCGGGCAAGCGTCGGCGTCGACATATAGCGTGGTCACCGCCCGGTCAGCCGCCGCCAGAGCCCGCGCCCCCGCGCCTTCGCGTCCTCGGCGGTGTCCTCGATCTCGTCGAGGAGCGGGTCGATCCGCGCCTCGCGGAAATTCCGCCAGAGCCGCCAGAGCCAGAGGATCAGCGCCGCGAGGAGAATGAAGAAGATGATGTTGAACCAGGGGATGATCCGCGCGTCCGGCCCACTCACCACCCAGATCGACGTCGCGTTCGGATAGATCGTGAAGAACCCGCTGCGCCAGCCGTAGTAGCGCACCGCGACCCAGCGCGGATTGTCGGCGGTGGATTCGAAATCCTGCGCCTTTGTCTGGAGATCGGCACTGTCGAACTTGAAATAGGGTGGCCAGAAGCCGGTATCCTCGTTCCGGTAGACACGCGTCTTGCCGTTCGGCCGCACCGTGTTGATCAGCCGCACATCGGTGCCGATCAGGTCGCCCTGGGCATTCCGCATCCGTGTAGCGTAGAACATGCCGTTCCAGCCCACGTTGATCCGCTGCATGTCGGTGCCGCGGATGCTGACGATATCGTGCCGGGGCAGGTTGTACTGCAGAAACAGACCGGCCCCGAGGACGATCAGGGCCAGAAAGGTCCATTTGACGTAGCGCATTCGCGGATCTCCCACCGATGGGGCCAAGATAGGTCCGCACGCGACCGGGGGCAATCAGTCGGGGTCGCGGGCCGCCATTCGCCGGCCGCGCCGCCGTTCGATCCCGGTGCCGAGCGCGATCGCCGTGAGCGCGAGGACCGGCCCCCAGATCAGTGCGCCGCGGAGCCCCAGGTCCCAGAAATGCGCGACCGCGCCCGGGGCGGAGGCGGCGACGCCCGGCCCGGTCTGCCAGGCATATTGCACGAAGACTAGTCCGGCCCCGGCGACCGCAAGGATGGGAACCGACAGGGCCAGCGCCACGGCCAGCCCGCGCAGGCTGTCGGGCAGCACCCGCATGAGGGCCCAGGGCACCGCCCAACCGAGCGCGCCGAGCGACAGGACCGAAAGGATCAGATCGAGGGCCATTGCCCGCAGTCTCTCGCCCCGCCGCGCCCGTCACAAGGCGAAAGCGGCTTTCCGGCGGGGGCCGTTCCGTGGCAACAAGGCGCATGGACCTGGAGAACAAGACAGCCATCGTCACCGGCGGCGGATCGGGCTTCGGCGAAGGCATAGCGCGGGCCTTCGCCGCACGAGGCGCCACGGTCATGGTCGCCGACATCAATGCCGACGCGGCCGGCCGTGTGGCCGATGCGGTGGGCGGCCTCGCGCAGCGGGTGGACGTCGCCGACAACGCCAGCGTCGCGGCGATGGCCGAGGCCGCGCGCGCCGCCTGGGGCGGCGTCGATATCCTCGTCAACAATGCCGGGATCACCCACCTGCCGGCCTTCCTCGAGGATGTGACCGAAGAGGATTTCGACCGGGTCCTCGCGGTCAACGCGAAATCGGTCTACCTCACCGCGCGGCACCTCGTCCCGGCGATGAAACAGGCCGGCAAGGGCGCGATCCTCAACGTCGCCTCCACCGCCGGGATCTCGCCCCGACCGAAGCTCAACTGGTACAACGCGTCGAAGGGCTGGATGATCACCGCGACCAGGACCATGGCGGTGGAACTCGCGCCCTTCGGCATCCGCGTGAACGCGATCTGCCCGGTGGCGGGCGACACGCCGCTCCTGAAGAGCTTCCTCGGCGAGGACACGCCCGAGATGCGCGCGAAGTTCCTCGCCACGATCCCGCTGGGCCGGTTCTCGACGCCCGAGGACATGGGCAATGCCGCGCTCTATCTCTGCTCGGACGCCGCCAGCATGGTCACCGGCGTGGCCATGGAAGTCGATGGCGGGCGCTGCATATGAGCCGGAGCGCCTGAGCCGATGCCGCCGGGGCCGCGGAACCTGATCACCGACGTGCCCGGCATCCTCGTGGGCAATGCCGCCGATCCGGCGCACCGGACCGGGGTCAGCGTGGTAACCTCCGATAGGCCGTTCGCCGCCGCCGTCCATGTCATGGGCGGCGCGCCCGGCACCCGCGAAACCGATCTCCTCGCCCCCGAGGCCACGGTCGAGGCGGTCGACGCGCTGGTGCTGTCCGGCGGTTCCGCCTTCGGGCTCGATGCCGCCGCGGGTGTGGTCGAGGCGCTGAAGGCCGAGGGCCGGGGCTTCGCGGTCGGCCCGGCCCGGATCCCCATCGTCCCTGCCGCGATCATCTTCGACCTGCTCGCCACCCCCAGCTGGACCGAGCCGCCCTGGCGCGCCCTAGGCCGCGCGGCCTACGCGGCGCGTGGGCAGGAATTCGCCCTCGGCACCGAGGGCGCGGGCACCGGCGCCACCACCGCCAATCTCAAGGGCGGGCTCGGCTCGGCCTCCGAACGGCTGGCGAACGGCGCCACCATCGGCGCGCTCGTCGCCGCCAACCCTGTGGGCCAGGTCACCGCCGGCGATGGGCCGGAATTCTGGGCGGCCCCCTTCGAGGAAGGCCGCGAGTTCGGCGGCGGTGCCCTGCCCCGCGCGCCCGCCGCCCTGCCCCCGACCAAGACCGAGCGCCGCAGCGCCACGGTGATCGCCGTGGTCGCGACCGACCTCGCGCTGACCAAGGCCCAGGCGAAGCGCCTCGCGGTCATGGCCCATGACGGCATCGCCCGCGCCGTCGTCCCGTCGCACACGCCCTTCGACGGCGACCTCGTCTTCGCCGCCGCCACCGGCCGCATCGTGCCGGAGCACCCCGCGCAGGACCTGGTCCGCGCCGGCCACGCCGCCGCCACCTGCCTCGCCCGCGCCATCGCCCGGGCGGTCTACAGCGCCCGCGCCGCCGCGGGCGATCCGCTCCCCACCTGGCAGGAGCGCTTCGGCAATCGCTGACCCCCGTCTTTGGGTCCGGAAAATCCCGGGGTGAGGCCCGTCAGGGCCGAGGGGCAGAGCCCCTCCCCGCGCCCGGCGCGGCACGCGGCGGGCGCGGATCGCCGCCGGCAGGCGGCGAAACCCCTCAGCCCGCCCGCGTGAGAAGGCGCACGATCTCGCTCTCGGGATCCGCCAGCCCGTCGATCACGTCGAAATGATGCCGCCCGGCCAGCACGTGGAGCGACGCGCCCCAGGCCTCCGACAGCCCCTGCGCCTGCCCGAGAAACGCCGGCCGCTCGTCGGCCCCCACCCAGACCGACACCTCCATGCCCGGCGCCTTCTCCAGAAGCGCCGGGCTCTCCGCCCGCGCCGCCGCGGCGTCCAGGCCCAGATCGGCATTCATCGAAGTGTCGATCAGCGGTCGGAGATCGCCCAGGGGCGAGATCGCGGCCACATGAGCGATCCGCGCCACCACCGACGCAGCCAGGGGCGCATCGGCGCAGGCCATCCGCGCCACCAGATGCCCGCCCGCGGAATGGCCCGCCAGCGTCACCGGCCCCGCCACATGGCCCGCCGCCGCCGTCACCGCCGCCGCGACCGACCGGGTGATCTCCGCGATCCGCACTTCGGGGCAAAGCGGATAGGAGGGCACCGCCACCGCCCAGCCCCGCGCCGTGGCGCCCCGCGCGAAATGCGACCAGGACCCCCGGTCGAACAGGTGCCAGTAGCCGCCATGGACGAAGACCAGGAGCCCTTCGGGCCGCCCGGCCGGGTAGAACAGGTCGAACTTCTCGCGCGGATGGGCGCCATAGGGGGCGTTCAGCCGCGCCCGGCCGAGCGAGGCCTCCAGCGCGCGGAACGCCTGCGCCTCCTCGGCCCAGCGATCCGGGTACTCCGCGCCCCCCGGAATGAAGGCGGAATTCTGATAGGCGAGATCGTTCGACATGCCCGCCCCCTCCGCCGCGGCTGGACTCTCGCCCCTCCCGGGGGCATTCACACCCCCAAACCACCTATGCTTCCGGAGGACAAGATGCTCGACCAGACGACCGATCTCCGTTCCATGCTCTCCGACCCCGGCCTCCTGGAGACCCGCGCCTATCTCGCGGGCGAGTGGGTCGAGGGCCCGGCGCGTTTCGACGTGACCAACCCGGCCCGCGGCGACGTGATCGCCCGGGTGGCCGACATCCCGCGCGACCAGGTCGCGCAGACCATCGCCACGGCCGAGGCCGCGCAGAAATCCTGGGCCGCGAAGACCGCGAAGGAGCGCGCCAATATCCTGCGGAAATGGTTCGACCTGATGGTCGCCCATGCCGACGACCTCGCCACGATCCTCACCGCCGAGCAGGGCAAGCCCTTGGCCGAGGCGAAGGGCGAGATCCTCTACGGCGCCTCGTTCATCGAATGGTTCGCCGAGGAGGCCAAGCGCGTCTACGGCGAGACGATCCCCGGCCATCAGCCCGACAAGCGTCTCACCGTCATAAGGCAGCCGATCGGCGTTGCCGCCGCGATCACGCCCTGGAACTTCCCGAACGCGATGATCACCCGCAAGGCCGGCCCGGCGCTCGCCGCGGGCTGCTCGTTCCTCGTCCGCCCCGCTACGCTCACGCCCCTGTCCGCGCTCGCCCTCGGCGTCCTCGCCGACCGCGCGGGCCTCCCGAAAGGCGTGTTCTCGGTGATCCCCTCCTCCAGATCCTCAGAGATCGGCAAGGAATTCTGCGAGAACCCGGCGGTGCGGAAACTCTCCTTCACCGGCTCCACGGAAGTCGGCCGGATCCTGCTGAAACAGGCCGCCGACCAGGTGATGAAATGCTCGATGGAGCTCGGCGGCAACGCGCCCTTCATCGTCTTCGACGACGCCGATCTCGACGCGGCGGTCGAGGGCGCCATCGCCTGCAAGTTCCGCAACAACGGCCAGACCTGCGTCTGCGCGAACCGGCTCTACGTGCAGGACGGCGTCTATGACGCCTTCGCCGAGAAACTCAGGGCGCGGCTCGCCACGATGAAAGTCGGCGACGGACTCGACGGCGCCGATCTCGGCCCGCTGATCGAACCCGCCGCCGTCGCCAAGGTGAAGGAGCATATCGCGGACGCCGTGTCGAAGGGCGGCAAGATCCTCACCGGCGGCTCGGAGCACGGGCTCGGCGGCCTCTTCTTCGAGCCCACTATCGTCACCGGCGTCACCCAGGACATGATGGTCGCGACCGAGGAAACCTTCGGCCCCTTCGCGCCGCTTTTCCGCTTCCAGGACGTGGACGAGGTGATCGCGATGGCGAACGACACGATCTTCGGCCTCGCCTCCTATTTCTACGCCAAGGACCTGAGCCGCGTGTACAAGGTCGCCGAGGCGCTGGAATACGGCATGGTCGGCGTCAACACGGGTATCATCTCGACCGAGGTCGCGCCCTTCGGCGGCGTCAAGCAGTCCGGCCTCGGCCGCGAAGGCTCGCGGCACGGCATGGAGGACTACCTCGAGATGAAATACATCTGCATGTCGGTCTGACGCGGGCGTCACCTCAGAACCTTCCCGACGCGCCGGGTCTGAAAAGACCCGGCGCAAATGTTTCATGCCACGCCGCAGGCGTGTCCGCCTGGCAGAACCCCCGGACGGAATGCGGCCACTGGTTTTCACAAAACCGCAGCAAAACCGTTACGCGCCGGTCACGGGCCCGCGGCACTGGAAGGAGAATTTCCAACCAGGGGGATCCCACATGACCAAGAGCCTACTGGGCCTGACATCCGTTCTGGCGCTCGCCGCCGGGGCTGGCATGGCCGAAGAGATGAGCTTCCAGCGGATCGCGAGCTTTCCGGTCGCGAAGAACACCACCGACAGCAGCGTTGTCGCCGACGAGACCTCGCCCGAGATCATCGCCGCAACGCCGGACGGGATGACGCTCGTCTACACCGACAGCCCGCTCGGCGTCGTCGGCGTGATCGACATCGCCGACCCGGCCGACCCGAAACCGCTCGGCTCTCTCGACATGGGCGGCGAGCCCACCTCGGTCGCCGTCGTGGGCGGGCGCGCCTATGCCGCCGTCAACACCTCGGAAAGCTACACCGATCCTTCGGGCAAGCTCGCGGTGATCGACATCGCCACGAAAGAGATCGTCACCGAATGCGATCTCGGCGGCCAGCCCGACAGCATCGCCGCCGCGAAGGACGGCAGCTTCCTCGCCATCGCCATCGAGAACGAGCGCGACGAGGATCTGGGCGACGGCGGCCTGCCGCAGATGCCGGCGGGCTACCTCGTCCAATTCGACGTTACGGACGGCGAAGTCGACTGCGGCGCGATGCGCAAGGTCGACCTCGCGGGCCTCGCCGAGGTCGGCGGCGACGACCCCGAGCCGGAGTTTGTCGACATCAACGGCCTCGGCGAGACCGTGGTGACGATGCAGGAAAACAACCATATCGCCGTCGTGGCCCGCGACGGCTCCATCGTGAGCGATTTCCCCGCCGGCACCGCGACGCTCGACAATGTCGACGTGAGGGAGGAAGGCGCGCTCACCTTCGACGCCACGCTCACCGATCTCCCGCGCGAGCCCGACACCGTGAAATGGCTCGACGACGACCATTTCGCGATCGCCAACGAGGGCGACATGGATGGCGGCACCCGGGGCTGGACGATCTTCGCGAAGGACGGAACCGAGATCTACGACAGCGGCCTCAGCTTCGAATACGCGCTCGCCGAGATCGGCCACTACCCGGAAAATCGCTCCGGAAACAAGGGCGTGGAGCCGGAATCGCTCGGCGCCGCCACCTTCGGCGGCACGCCGATGATCTTCGTGGGCTCCGAGCGCGGCTCGGCGATCGGCGTCTATGACGCGACCGACCCGGCGGCGCCGGTCCTGACCCAGCTCCTGCCCTCCGGGATCGGCCCCGAGGGCATCGTGGCGATCCCCGCCCGCAACCTCCTCGTCACCGCGAACGAGGTGGACGATGCCGGCCCCCGCGCCCATGTGATGATCTACGAGTACGGCCCCGGCGCGCCGATCTATCCGCAGCTCACCTCGAAGGGGCTGACCCAGGAGAACGGCGCCCCGGTTGGCTGGGGCGCGATCTCGGGCATGGTGGCCGATGGCGACCATATCTGGGCGGTGAACGATTCCTTCTACAAGATGCAGCCCTCGATCTTCAGGATCGACCCCTCCACCACGCCCGCACGCATCACCGGCGTGATCCGGGTGACCCGGGATGGCCATCCGGCGCAGAAGCTCGACATGGAGGGCATCGCGCTCGACGGCGAAGGCGGGTTCTGGATCGCGTCCGAGGGCCGCACCGACCGGCTGATCCCGCACGCGATCTACCATGTCGGCGCCGATGGCGAGATCGAGGACGAGATCGCGCTCCCCGCCGCGCTTCTCGCCAACGAGACCCGTTTCGGATTCGAAGGCATCACGAAGATCGGCGACTGGCTCTGGATGGCGGCCCAGCGCGAGTGGAAGGACGACCCGGAAAATCACGTGAAGCTGGTGGCTTACAACCCGGAGACCGAGGAATGGGGCGCCGTGCTCTATCCCAAGGCCGCGCCGGAAAAGGGCTGGGTCGGGCTGTCGGAGATCGTCGCCCATGGCGACTACGTCTACGTCGTCGAGCGCGACAACCAGTTCGATTTCCGTGCGGTCACCAAGAAGATCTACCGGATCCCTCTGGCCGAGATGGTGCCCGCGCCGCTCGACAGCGAGCTTGACGTGGTCGCCAAGGAAGAGGTCCGCGACCTCCTGCCCGACCTCACGTCCACTGGCGGCTATGTGGTTGATAAAGTTGAGGGAATGGCGATCATGGAGGATGGCACCGCCTGGGTCGCGACCGACAATGACGGTGTCGACGACAGCTCGGGCGAGACGGTGTTCTTCTCGGTCGGCAAGTTCTGACCTGCACCGAAGGGGCGCTCATGGCGGGCGCCCCTGCCTTGATCTGGCCGAGATATTCCGGGGAGCGCGAGGGGCGGAGCCCCTCGCCCATCGCGACGCCAAAGGCGGCGCTATCCCTCGGCTACTCGGTTACCCCGGGCCAGGGAATCCAGCCCTGGGGAGGCTCCCGGTCTTCCGGCCTCCACCGGTGTCCGTCATGCCGGTGCGGCCGCGGCCGCGGCGTGAATCCGTCGCCGATCCGCAGGGTCACGTCGCCGCTCCGGAGCACCAGGCCGAAGGAAGAACCCCTTTGATATGAAGGCGTTGCCGGCCGGTAGGGCACCAGGTAGGACGACGCGGTGTAGGAGGCGGTGGTGTTGGCCGGGACCCGGCGGATCACCCGGCGCGGCGTGGCCTCCGGCTCGGGCGCCACGATCGAAGGCTCCGGCACCACTTCGGGGCCGCGCTTGATGACGACGCCGGTGGCGCTCCCGCAGGGCCGCGACGGCAGGCCTTCCGACACGACGGGTTTCGCGCCCGGCGCGCAATCCGGTTTGATTTCAGCCTCTTGCGCGGCGGACGGGCCGCACAGCGCGACGGCCAGAAGCGCGGCGAGGACGGTGGCGGTGCGGGTCATGTTCTGTCTCCTCTCAACGCGCACAGCATGACACAGCTCGGCTCTGATAGCGAATAACAGCCGATTTACCTTTTCGAAACCGGCCGGAATCGGCCCTGCACAACCTGTACACAACCCGTACACAGCCCGTACACCGGCGCGGCGCCGGATCGGTGCGGGCGCAGCGTTAACCCCGGTCGGCCCCGTCCGAATCGCGGCCGGAGGAGAAAGCGGCGTTGAGCGCCGCCTGGACCCGCCGGAAGGCGGCGATCTCCTCGGGCGCGAAGCGGGCGGCGAAACCGGCGATCTCGGCCATCTCGCGCGCCCGGATCGCCTTGATGGTCCGGCGGCTCGCCTCGGTGAGCACGTAGAGATGCGCGCTGCGATGCGCCGGGTTCGGCTCTGTCGCGACGAGGCCCGCCCCGAGCATCGCCTTCAGCTCGCGGCCGACGAATTGGCGGCTGACCTGGAGCGCCTCGGTGAGCGCCGGAGCGGTGGCGGGGCCGAGGACGAGCAGCGCCTCGAGGATCGCGCGCTGACCGACCGAGATGCCGGTGCCGGCGAGGTCGGCCTCGACCCGCGCGGTGATGTTCCGAAGCAGCGGGCGGGTGAGCTGGATGCCGGCATAGAGGTCTTCGGCCGGGCTGGGCGGATCGGTGGACATGGGGGTTGATGGCACGGGCGGGCGCACCCTGTCTACCGAGTTGACGAATCTTTCGACCAGATGTAAACTGGGTTGACAGTTTTGGCGGGAAAGGCGCGGAGATGAGGTGGAGCGCGATGACGGAGCACCAGATCCGGAAGGCGCAGGCGGAGGGGCAGTTCGACAACCTCGCGGGCGCCGGCAAGCCGCTGCCCCGTCACGGCGGCGACGACGTGGAGGCGGCCGGGTTCCGGATCATGGCGGAGGCGGGCGTGGTGCCGCGCGAGATCGCGCTCCGGAAGGCCGTGGCGGCGCAGCGGGAGCGGCTGCAGGCAGCGGGTGCCGGGGAGCGGCGCGCCGAGATGGCGAAGCTCGCCGCGCTGGAGTTGCGGCTGGCGATCGAGGAGGAGGCGCGGCGGAAATATCTCGGGACGTATTGAGCGCCGAGCCGGGCGGGCGCCTGCCCGTGGGATGGCGCAGCAACGGCTGATCGACGCGCTTTATGGTGTCACATGCCTCCGACCTCGACGGTTTGCTCCGACGTCACCAGCGCCAGCCCGCCGGGACGGGCAGGCGCTCGCCCGGCGCCTTCGGCGCTGTTCGGGCGGGGGCATCGTACGACCGTCGCAATCGTGCCGGAAGCAAGCTGCCGGGACGACGACGAGCCGCGCCTGACTTCGGGCAGGTCCGAGAGCCCGCTAATGCGCCTCGGCCCAGTTCGCGCCCTGGCCGGCATCGACCACGAGCGGCACGGCGAGCTTCACCGCCGGGTCGCTGGCGCCTTCCATGACGGCGCGGGCGGTGGCGATCAGGTCGGCGGCGGCGCCCTCCTCCACCTCGAACAAGAGCTCGTCATGGACCTGGAGGAGCATCTTCGCCGGCAGCCCCTCGATGGCGGCGGGCATGCGGATCATCGCCCGGCGGATCACATCCGCCGCGGTGCCCTGGATCGGCGCGTTGATCGCGGCACGGCGGGCGAAGCCGGCATGGGGGCCGCGGTTGTTGATCTCGGGCGTGTGGATCTTGCGGCCGAACAGGGTCTGGACGAAGCCGTTCTCCTTCGCGAAGGCCACGGTGTCGTCCATGTAGGTACGGATGCCGGGGAAACGCTCGAAATAGCGGTCGATGAAGCCCTGCGCCTCGGGGCGCGGGATCCTGAGGTTCCGCGCGAGGCCCCAGCCGGAAATGCCGTAGATCACCCCGAAATTGATCGCCTTGGCCTGGCGGCGGATCTCGGGCGTCATCTCGTCGAGAGGCACGTTGAACATCTCCGACGCGGTGGCGGCGTGGATGTCCTGGCCCTCGCGGAACGCCTCCTTCAGCGCCTCGATATCGGCGATATGGGCGAGGATGCGGAGTTCGATCTGCGAATAGTCGAGGCTGACGAGCACGTTGCCCTTCTCGGCCACGAAGGCCTCGCGGATCCTCCGGCCGTCCTCGGTGCGGACCGGGATGTTCTGCAGGTTCGGGTCGGTGGAGGCGAGGCGCCCGGTCGAGGCGCCGGTCTGGGCGTAGGAGGTGTGGACGCGGCCGGTTTCGGCGTTGATATGGGTCTGCAGCGCGTCGGTATAGGTGGATTTGAGCTTCGAGAGCTGGCGCCAGTCGAGCACCCGGCCGGGCAGGTCGTGCTCGGTGGCGAGGTCTTCGAGCACGTCGGCCGGGGTCGAATACTTGCCGTTCTTGCCGCGCTTGCCGCCCGGCAGCGACATCCGGTCGAACAGGATCTCGCCCAATTGCGCCGGGCTGCCGACGTTAAACGGGCCGCCGGCAAGCTCGTGGATCTCGGCCTCGAGCCCGGCCATCTTCTGGGCGAAGGCGTTCGACATGCGGGAAAGCGTGTCGCGGTCGACCTTGATGCCGTGGCGCTCCATCTGGGCCAGGACCGGGACGAGCGGGCGTTCGAGGGTTTCGTAGACCGTGGTCACCCGGGCGCGGTAGAGCTGCGGCTTGAACGCCTGCCAGAGCCGCAGCGTGACGTCGGCATCCTCGGCAGCGTATTTCACCGCGTCCGCCACGGGCACCCTGTCGAAGGTGACCTGCGCCTTGCCCGAGCCGATCAGCGATTTGATCTCGATCGGCTTGTGCTTGAGATAGCGCTCGGAAAGCTCGTCCATGCCGTGGTTGTGCAGCCCGGAATGGAGCGCGTAGGACATCAGCATGGTGTCGTCGATGGGGGCGACGTCGATGCCGTAGCGGGTGAGGATCTTGCAGTCGTATTTGGCGTTCTGGAAGAGCTTGAGAACCGAGGGGGCTTCGAGGACGGGCTTGAGGATAGCGAGCGCCTCGTCGAACGGCATCTGGCCCTCGGCGAGCGCGTCGGAGCCGAACAGGTCGTCGGTGGCGGATTCGCGATGGGCGAGGGGCAGGTAGCCCGCCCCGCCCGGTTCGACGCAGAGGCAGATGCCGACGAGATCGGCGACCATCTCGTCGAGGCCGGTGGTCTCGGTGTCGACGGCGAGCCAGCCGCGGGCATGGGCCTGCGCGACATAGGTTTCGAGCGTCTTCGCGTCGGCGATCCGGGTGTATTTTCCGGGGTCGATGGGCGGCGCCTCGGGGGCGTCGTCGGGGACCGGCTCGGCCTTGGGTTCGGGCATCGCGGGGGCGTCGACGCCGAGGCTTTCGGAGACCCGCTTGGTGATGGTGCGGAATTCCATCTCGGCGAGGAATTTCAGGAGGTCGTCGGCGACCGGCTCCTTCACCTCGAGATCGTCGAGCCCGTAGTCGAGCGGCATGTCTGCGTCGAGGGTGACGAGCTTCTTCGAGAGGCGGATCTGCTCGGCGTTCTCGATCAGCGTCTCGCGGCGCTTCGGCTGCCTGATCTCGCCGGCGCGGGCGAGCAGCGTTTCGAGATCGCCGAATTCGTTGATGAGAAGCGCCGCCGTCTTGATGCCGATCCCCGGCGCGCCCGGCACGTTGTCGACGCTGTCGCCGGCGAGCGCCTGCACGTCGATCACCTTTTCGGGCGGCACGCCGAACTTCTCGACCACGCCGTCGCGGTCGATCCGGGTGTTCTTCATCGCGTCGAACATCTCGATGCCGCCGCCAACGAGCTGCATCAGGTCCTTGTCCGACGAGATGATCGTCACCCGTCCGCCGGCGTCGCGGGCCCTGGTGGCCAGCGTCGCGATGATGTCGTCGGCCTCGTAGCCCTCCTGTTCGAGGCAGGCGAGGTTGAAGGCGCGGGTGGCGTCGCGGGTGAGCGGCATCTGCGGCCGCAGATCCTCGGGCATTTCCTCGCGGTTCGCCTTGTAGAGGTCGTACATGTCGTTGCGGAAGGTGTGGCTGCCCTTGTCGAACACAACCGCCGCATGGGTCGGCGCGTCGGGGCCCTTGTTGTCCTCGATCATCTTCCAGAGCATGTTGACGAAGCCCGAGACCGCGCCCACCGGCAGCCCGTCGGACTTGCGGGTGAGGGGCGGCAGCGCGTGGTAGGCGCGGAAGATGAAGGCCGAGCCGTCGACGAGGCTCAGATGATGTCCTTTTCCGAATGCCATGGCCCACCCCCGTCCTGTCGGACCCAAGAGGTAGCCTCTGGGGCGGGGATGGTCCAGCGGGCCCGGGGCGGGTTTCGCGGGTCGGTGCCCCGCCGCATGTTCGGCACCGCAAGAAGCGAGAAGCCGGGCGGGCGCCTGCCCGAGGGATGGCGCTCCAACGGTTGAACGGCGCGCTTTATGGTGCCCCACGCCTCCAACCTCGAAGGTCCGCGCAAATGTCGCCAAAGCGCCAGCCCGTCGGGGCGGGCAGGCGCTCGCCCGGCGGCCCGTGCCGGGCCTTGTTCCGGGCGGGGCGATGGACAACCGTTGCGAGGGCCGATCCGCATCGAGCGCAGCTGTTTCCGCCCTCCCCGGCGTCAGTTCCCGAAGAACCCGCCGAAGAGGTTCGAAAAGAACGCCCCGATTGCCTCGAAGATCCCGGAGATCACGGCGCCGATGGTCTCGATGATGCCCGTCAGGATCTCGCCGATACTGTCGCCGCCCCGCGAGACGGCGCCGAAGAGGACGAGGCAGACGAGGAGCAACGCGAAGCCGGTCACGAGCTGGAAGAGGAGCGTGCCGGCGCCGAGCGTGACCGCCGAAACGGCGGGCCGCGGCGGCTCGCGGCGCGCAAAGCCCGCGAGGCCGAGGATCACCGCCGCGCCGCCGAGCCCGGCCACGGCGATCCGGAGCCAGTCGTCGATGGTGCGCCCGGGCGCCGCGACCGGCTCGACG
>JBNKWI010000077.1:0-16510 GCA_050299695.1 Paracoccaceae bacterium | reverse complement strand
TTCGCGCCGCGCTGCTGGAAAGCGACCGACCGCTGCCGCGGGACCGAGCCGCCACTGTCGGGGGACAAGCACCAGGCCGCCTGCTTCCACCCGGAGGACGCGCCCGCCTGAGCCGCCGGGGCGTTCTGCCGCATGGTCCGGGCGGCGCGGCGGAATAGGTATCGGTCGGTCGGAACGGAGGGACAGGATGCTCGACGGGGTCACCGCGGAGACGCTGGCGCGGATCCAGTTCGCCTTCACGGTGTCGTTCCACATCGTCTTTCCGGCCTTTTCCATCGGGCTGGCGAGCTTTCTGGCAGTGCTGAACGCCTTGTGGCTCGCGACGCGCGACCGGACCTACCGGGTGCTGTTCGACTACTGGAAGAAGATCTTCGCCGTGGCCTTCGGCATGGGCGTCGTGTCGGGGCTCGTCATGTCCTACCAGTTCGGCACCAACTGGGCGGTGTTCGCCGACCGGACCGGGCCCGTCCTGGGGCCGATGATGGCCTATGAGGTGCTCTCGGCCTTCTTTCTCGAGGCGGGGTTCCTCGGCGTGATGCTGTTTGGGCGCGACCGGGTGGGCGACGGGCTCCACATGGTCGCCACGGCGATGGTGGCGGCGGGGACGCTGATGTCGGCGACCTGGATCCTGGCGGTAAATTCCTGGATGCAGACGCCGGCGGGGTTTTCCATCGCCGAGACCGGGCAGTTCGTGCCGGAGGATTGGTGGGCGATCGTGTTCAACCCGTCCTTCCCCTACCGGCTGGCGCATATGGTGCTGGCGGCCTACCTGACCACGGCCTTCGTGGTCGGCGGAGTCGGTGCGCTGCATCTGCTGCGGAACCGGGCCGACAGGGAGGCGCGGCGGATGTTCTCGATGGCGATGTGGATGGCGGCGCTGGTGACGCCGGTGCAGATCTTCGCGGGCGACGCGCATGGGCTGAACACGCTGGAACATCAGCCGGTGAAGATCATGGCGATGGAGGGCCACTACGACAGCCATCCGGACGGGGCGCCGCTCATTCTGTTCGGGATACCTAACCCGGCGGAGAAGCGGGTGGATTACGCGGTGGAGCTCCCGAAGCTTTCCTCGTTGATCCTGAAGCATAGCCTCGACGCGCCCTTGGCCGGGCTCGACACCGTTCCGGACGAGGACGAGCCGCCGGTGTCCATCGTGTTCTGGAGCTTCCGGGTGATGGTGGGGCTCGGTTTCGCGATGCTGGGGCTGGGGCTCTGGAGTCTTTTGGATCGGGCACGGGGGCGGCTTTTCGAGGACCGCTGGCTGCAGCGGGCCTGCCTTTTGATGGCGCCCTCGGGCTTCGTCGCGGTGCTGGCGGGCTGGATCACCACCGAGGTCGGGCGACAGCCCTTCACGGTCTACGGGCTGCTCCGCACCGCGGACTCGCTTTCGCCGGTGGCGGCGCCGGCGGTGGCGACCTCGCTGGTCGCCTTCGTCTGCGTCTATTTCTTCGTTTTCGGGGCGGGGACCTTCTACCTTGTCAGGATGATGGGGCGCCCGCCCGCAACCCCGAAACTCGGCCTGCGGGACGCGCCGGTGCGCGCGGCCGGCGGGGCCGCGAGCGTGTAGGGGGGCGCCATGGTTTTCGATCTCGCCTTCGTCTGGGCCGGCCTGATCGCCTTCGCGGTCCTGACCTACGTGATCCTCGACGGGTTCGACCTGGGGATCGGCATCCTGTTTCCCTTCGCGGGCGACGATGGCGACCGGGACGTGGCGATGAACTCGGTCGCGCCGGTCTGGGACGGAAACGAGACCTGGCTGATCCTCGGCGGCGGCGGGCTCTTCGCGGTGTTTCCGCTGGCCTATGCGGTGGTGCTGCCGGCGCTTTACATGCCGATCACGCTGATGCTTCTGGCGCTGATCTTCCGCGGCGTCTCCTTCGAGTATCGCTGGCGCACCCGGCGCTGGCGGAAGGTCTGGGACGCGGCGTTCTTTGGCGGCTCCACGGTGGCGGCGCTGTGCCAGGGGATCGCGCTTGGGGCGCTGGTGCAGGGGATCGAGGTGGAGAACCGCGCCTATGCGGGCGGCTGGTTCGACTGGCTGACGCCGTTCTCTGTGCTGACCGGGGTGGCGCTGGTGGTTGGCTATGCGCTCCTCGGCGCGGCCTGGCTGAACTACAAGACGACAGGCCTCCTGCAGGAGCGGATGCGCGTCTATGCGGGCCGGCTCGGGGCGGCGACGCTCGTGCTGATCGGCGTGGTGAGCCTGATGACGCCCTTGCAGGAACCCGCCTATTTCCAGCGCTGGTTCAACCTCCCCGCCTCGCTCTGGACCATGGCGGTGCCGGCGGTGATGCTGGCGCTGGCCTGGGCGTTCTTCACCGGGCTCAAGCGGCGGCGCGACCTCCAGCCCTTCCTCGCCGCGCTCGGCTTCTTCCTCGCCTGCTTCGTGGGGATCGGGATCAGCTTCTACCCAATGATGGTGCCGCCCTCGCTGACGATCTGGCAGGCGGCGGCGCCGGAGAAGAGCCTCGCCTTCACGCTTTATGGCGCGGCGGTGCTCCTGCCGGTGATCCTGGGCTATACCGCCTATGCCTACTGGGTGTTCCGCGGCAAGGTGGACCCGCATGAGGGCTATCATTGATGGCGCTCTGGGTCCGCCGCGGCGCCTGGTTCCTGGCGCTCTGGTGCGCCGGGATCGGGCTTTTGGCGATCGTGGCCATGGCGCTCCGCTGGACGCTCGGGCTCTGAGCGGCGGGTTTTCACCCGGCGGCCCGGCAATCTGCCGGTGACGTCGCACCCCGCGTCGATTTTGCACTGTTTTCTCCGGCAGGAGCGGGATAACACCGCCTCCGACACGCGTGGGCCCACCGGGGCACCGTAAGAGAGGGAGTTGCGCACCATGAAGGTTCTCGTGCCCGTGAAACGGGTGATCGACTACAACGTGAAGGTCCGTGTGAAGGCGGACGGGTCCGGGGTCGACCTTGCCAACGTGAAGATGTCGATGAACCCGTTCGACGAGATCGCCGTGGAAGAGGCGATCCGGCTGAAGGAAGCGGGCAAGGCCGAGGAGATCATCGCGGTTTCCATCGGCGTGAAGCAGGCGCAGGAGACCTTGCGGACCGCGCTGGCGATGGGTGCCGACCGGGCGATCCTGATCGTGGCCGCCGAGGACGTGCATACCGATATCGAGCCGCTCGCGGTGGCGAAGCTCCTGAAGGCGGTGATCGACGCGGAAGGCCCGGGCCTCGTGCTCTGCGGCAAGCAGGCGATCGACAACGACATGAACGCCACCGGCCAGATGCTGGCGGCGCTGACCGGCTGGGCGCAGGCCACCTTCGCCTCGAAGCTCGAGTTCGACGGCGACCACGCGCTGGTGACGCGCGAGGTGGATGGCGGGTTGCAGACGATCAAGGTGAAGATGCCGGCCATCGTCTCGGTCGACCTGCGGCTGAACGAGCCGCGCTATGCGTCGCTCCCGAACATCATGAAGGCGAAGAAGAAGCCCTTGGACGAGAAGACGCCCGCCGATTACGGCGTCGACGTCACGCCGCGGCTGACCATCGTCAAGACCACCGAGCCGGCATCGCGCAAGGCCGGGGTGATCGTGGGCTCGGTCGACGAGCTGGTGGCGAAACTCAAGGACGAAGCGGGGGTGATCTGATGGCCGTTCTTCTTCTCGGAGAGGTGACCGACGGGCACCTGAACATGGACGCCACCGCCAAGGCCGTGACGGCCGCGAAGGGCCTGGGCCCGGTGACGGTGCTCTGCGCCGGGGCGTCTGCCGCCGAGGCGGGCGCACAAGCGGCGACCATTGACGGCGTGGCCAAGGTGCTGGTCGCCGAGGATCCGACGCTAGGGCACCGGCTGGCGGAGCCGACCGCGGCACTGATCGTGTCGCTCGCGGGGGAGTATTCGCACATCGTGGCTCCAGCGACGACGGATGCCAAGAACGTGCTGCCCCGGGTGGCGGCGCTTCTGGACGTGATGGTGATCTCGGATGTTTCGGGCGTCGTCGATGGCGAGACCTTCGAGCGGCCGATCTATGCCGGGAACGCGATCCAGACGGTAAAATCCTCGGATGCGAAGAAGGTCGTGTCGATCCGCACCTCCACCTTCGAGGCCGCGGGCACGGGCGGTTCGGCACCGGTCGAGACGGTATCGGCGGCGGCGGATCCGGGGCTGTCGTCCTGGGTCGAGGACAAGGTGGCCGAAAGCGACCGGCCGGAGCTGACCTCGGCGGGGATCGTCGTGTCGGGCGGCCGCGGCGTGGGGTCCCAGGAGGATTTCGCGCTGATCGAGAAGCTCGCCGACAAGCTCGGCGCCGCGGTGGGCGCCTCGCGCGCGGCCGTGGACTCGGGCTATGCGCCGAACGACTGGCAGGTGGGCCAGACCGGCAAGGTGGTGGCGCCGAACCTCTATGTCGCGGTGGGGATCTCGGGCGCGATCCAGCACCTCGCGGGGATGAAGGACTCGAAGGTCATCGTCGCGATCAACAAGGACGAGGAAGCGCCGATCTTCCAGGTCGCCGATTACGGCCTCGTCGCCGACCTGTTCCAGGCGGTGCCGGAGCTGGTCGAGAAGCTCTGAGCCTTTTTCGAACGTGCATCGCAGGCCCGCCCCCGGTGGCGGGCCTCATGCGTTTGGGCGGTTCCTCCTTGCACCGCTGCGATGCGGCGACCATAAAGCGCGGAGCCAGGACGGAGAGCGGGTGATGGAGATCAGGACGGTCGGGATCGTCGGTGCGGGCCAGATGGGCAACGGCATTGCGCATGTCTTCGCAGTGGCCGGCTACGACGTGCTGATGACCGATATCAGCCGCGACGCGCTCGACCACGCGCTGGAGCTGATCCGGACCAATCTCGGCCGCCAGGTGACGCGGGGCCGGATCTCGGAGGCCGATCTCGAGGCGGCGCTGAAGCGGATCAGGACAACGCTGACGCTGACGGACCTGGGCCAGTGCGATCTGATCATCGAGGCCGCGACCGAGCGCGAGACGGTGAAGGTGGCGATCTTCGAGGACCTGGTGCCGCATCTGAAGCCCGAGACGATCCTGACCTCGAACACCTCGTCGATCTCGATCACGCGGCTCGCCTCGCGCACCGACCGGCCGGAGAAGTTCATGGGGTTCCACTTCATGAACCCGGTGCCAGTGATGCAGCTCGTCGAGCTGATCCGCGGCATCGCGACGGACGAGGCCACCTACAAGGCCTGCCTCGAAGTGGTCGAGCGGATCGGCAAGACCGCGTCGAGCTCGGAGGATTTCCCGGCCTTCATCGTCAACCGGATCCTTATGCCGATGATCAACGAGGCGGTCTACACGCTCTACGAGGGCGTGGGCAACGTGGCCTCGATCGACAGCGCGATGAAGCTCGGCACCAACCACCCGATGGGCCCCTTGGAGCTGGCGGATTTCATCGGGCTCGACACCTGCCTCGCGATCATGAACGTGCTCCATGACGGGCTCGCGGACACCAAGTACCGCCCCTGCCCGCTCCTGACCAAATATGTCGAGGCCGGCTGGCTCGGCCGCAAGGTAGGCCGCGGCTTCTACGACTACCGCGGCGAGGCGCCGGTCCCGACGCGGTAGCGCCGGGGGAGCGCGAGGGGGCGGAGCCCCCTCGCCCACGGCGACGCCGGAGGCGGCGCAAACGCGTCATGCGCGCCGGAGGCGCTCCTTTCGGAAAGACCTTCTCAGGGGGCGAGCGACAGCGTCCGCTCGCGCAGCCAGGCCATGAAGCCGCGGGGGTTGCCGGACCAGGCGGCGATTTCCTCGGGCGGGATCGGCGCGCCCACCACCGGCCGCTGCGGCCGGTTCAGGGAATGCACCACCTCGTGCAGGAGCAGCCCCTGCCGCAGGGTCGCCGAGAGCCGGTTGGCGATCTGGTAGGCCCGCGAGTTCTGGCCCTGGAAGCGGATCGGCACCACATGGGCGCCCGACCGCTGGATCATCTTGGCGGTGAACGGGTTCCATTCGGCCTCGATGGCGGGACCGAAGAACGTCTCGGACGCCGCCACCGATCCCGAGGGGAACACCACCACCACGCCGCCCTTCGCCAGCCAGGCCATGGCGCGCTTGCGCATCTCGAGATTCTGCTGGACCGCCCCTTCCTCGTGCGGGAAGGCCACCGGGATCATGAATTGCGAGATCTCGTCGACGCCGGTGAGGAGCGAGCGGGTCAGGATCTTGTAATCCTCGCGCACCCGGCCGACGAGTTCGGCGAGCACCATGCCATCCACCAGCCCGTGCGGGTGGTTGGCGACGATGACCACCGGGCCGGTCGCCGGGATCCGGGCGATCTCCTCGGCCGGGGTGCGCAGCTCGATCCCCATCACCGCCAGCGCCCGCGGCCAGAAGCCCTGCCCCGCCACCACGCCCTGGCGCTCGAACCGGCGGATCAGCTGCAGGAGCCGGATCTTGCCGGTCAGCCATTCCAGAAGCCGGATCGCCCGCGCCTGCCACGGGTTGTGGAACGTGTTCGCGTAGCTGAGCTTGCGCTTGTCGTAGGGCACGTAGTCGCTACGGCCGTGCAGGGTGGCTTGCGGATAGCTTTCGACCAAGATGTCCCGTCCCGAGCTGGGGCCTACATGTCCTCTCCGAAGCGGTCCCGGACCAGCGCCTCGAGCGCGTCCGCGAGCTTCACCGCCTCGGGGCCCGATGTCTCTACCTCAATCGAGCAGCCCCGGGAAGCCGCAAGCATCAGGAGCCCCATGATGCTGTCGCCCGAGGCCGAGAGACCGTCCTTGCGGACCTCGGCGATGGCGTCATGCGCCTCCACCACCTCGACGAGCCTCGCCGAGGCCCGCGCGTGCAGGCCCTTGACGTTCACGATCTCCAGCGTGCGGCGGACCGGCGCGCTCATCCGGCCGACCCGTCGAAGCTGTCGATATATTTGCGCCCCGCCGCCAGCGCCGCGGCCACCGCCTCGCCGATCGGCTTCTGGCGCGACTTGGCGAGCTTGATGAGCATCGGCAGGTTCGCCCCGTAGAGGATCCGGCGGTTCACCGGCCGGCAGGCCATCAGCGAGAGGTTCGAGGGCGAGCCGCCGAACATGTCGGTCACCACCACGACGCCGTCGCCGCTGTCGACGGAATCCGCCGCCCGGCAGATCTCGGCCTCCTTGGTGCGGCGGTCGTCATCGGGGTGGATCGGGATCGCGACCACGTCGGCCTGGCGCCCGACCACGTGTTCGGTTGCGGCCAGGTATTCCTGCGCAAGCCCACCATGCGCGACGATGACGATACCGATCCTGCCCACTATCCCAACTCGACACGCGGCGCGCCGGTGAGGCGCTCCAGTTCCCGGTGACGAATTGACACCCGCCAACCCGCCTCTGCAAGTCTATTTGCCATCCTTTCCGCCACCGCGACGCTACGATGCTTGCCACCGGTGCAGCCGAACCCCAGCGAGACATGGGTCTTGCCCTCGGCGAGATAGGCCGGGAGCAGGAAGGTGACGAGCCCGACCACCTGGTCGAAGAACGGCGCGTGGCGCGGGTCGTGGCGCACGAAATCGGCCACGCTTGGGTCACGGCCGTCGAGCGGGCGCAGCGCCGGGTCCCAATGCGGGTTGGCGAGGAAGCGGACGTCGAAGGCGCTGTCGAGTTCCTGCGGCAACCCGCGCTTGTAGCTGAACGACTGGACCGAGACGGTGAGCCCCTCACCCGGCCCGGGGTCGAAGGCCCGGCGCAGGGCGGCGCGGAGGTCGTGCGGGCCGAGTTCCGAGGTGTCGATCACCCGGTCGGCCTGGTCGCGCAGGGGGGCGATCAGCGCGGTTTCGCGCTGGATCCCCGCTTCGGGCGAGCCGTCCGGCGAGAACGGGTGCCGGCGGCGGGTTTCGGAGAAGCGGCGGAGGAGCACGTTGGGGCGACAGTCGAGATAAAGGAGGATCGTCTCGTAGGCGGGCTGGCCGGCGAGCCATTCCAGCACGCTGCCGAGCGCGGGGAGCGAGAAATCGCGGTTTCTCGTATCGACGCCAAGCACCAGCGGTCGGTCGAGCGGGCGGCCGTCGAGGAGCCGCGAGACCAGCGTCAGGGGCAAGTTGTCGATGGCCTCGAAGCCGAAATCCTCGAGCGCGTTGATCGCGGTGGAGCGGCCCGCGCCGGAGGGGCCGGTCACCAGGACGATCCGGCGGGTTTCGGGCTGTCTGGGGGGGCGGTCGGTCATACCAGGTATACTCCGCCTCTAAGATATTGGATCAGCGCGGCGGGAAAATGGGGGGTCTCGGCCTTGTGAAGCAGGGGCAGCGGCGGGCCGGCGAGGTCGGTCACGCGCGCGGGCGGCAGGCGCTCGGTCTCGGTGGTGGCGAGGTCGAGCACGGCGGCGATCGGCGTGGGCGGCGCCGGGTCGGCGGCGAGGAGGCCGAGGAAGCGCGCCTCGATCATGCCGCGGATCGGGTCCGGCGCGGCGGCGAGCGGCGGGCCTTCGGGGCGCGGCAGGATCAGGGTGCGGTCGTCGGAGACGAGCCTTGCACCCAGCGCCATCAGCGCGAGCGCGAGGCCGGACTTGCCGGAACCGGACGGGCCGGTGATCAGGAGCGCGCGGCCCTGGAGCGCCACCGCGCTGGCATGGAGGGTCAGGGGGCGGAGGTCGGCGCGCGCCGCGACCGCGCCCATGGCCTAGACCGGAAGGCCGACGACGAAGCGGGCGCCGAGTGGGTCCGAGGTCATGTCGGCATCGGCCGGGCGGATGTTCTCCGCCCAGATCACGCCGCCATGGGCCTCGACGATCTGCTTGGAGATCGCCAGGCCGAGGCCCGAATTGTTGCCGAAATGGTTCGCCGGGCGTTCGGAATAGAAGCGGTTGAACACCTTGGTGAGCGCCGCCTCGGGGATGCCCGGGCCGGTATCCTCGACCACGACAAGGACGCGGTTGTCGCGCTTGCGCGCCCAGACGCGGATCGCATCGCCCTCCTCGCAGAAGGAAATCGCGTTGGTGATGAGGTTGACGAAGACCTGCGCGAGCCGGCTTTCGAGCCCGTCGATGGTGATCGCCTCGCCGGGCAGGTCGGTGATGAACTCTATGCCCTTCGACTGCGCCTCGCCGCCCAGGTAGTCCGAGAGCCCGCGCATCATCTTGATCAGGTTGAAGGTCTGCTCTTCTTCCTTGACCAGTTCGCTGTCGAGTCGCGAGGCGTTGGAGATGTCGGAGACCAGCCGGTCGAGCCGGCGCACGTCGTGCTCGACCACGTCGAGGAGCTTGTCGCGCTGCTCGTCCTTCTTGACGATCCGGAGCGTGCCGACGGCGGAGCGGAGTGAGGCGAGCGGGTTCTTGATCTCGTGGGCGACATCGGCAGCGAATTGTTCGTTCGCGTCGATCCGGTCGTAGAGCGCCGCGACCATGCCGCGGAGCGCGCCGGAGAGCCGGCCGATCTCGTCGGGCCGCGCGGTGAGGTCGGGGATGCGGATCCGCGAGGGCGACACCTTGCGGGCGCTGCGGTCGCGGCCGATCTCGGCTGCCGCGGCGAGGTCGGAAAGCGGATTGGCGATGGTCGAGGCAAGCACAAGGCTGAGACCGATCGAGACCAGGATCGCGATCACGAACATCTGCAGCACCTGCTCGCGCTCGCTGCGGACCAGCCGGTCGATCTCGCCGGCGACCGAGGTGACGGCGACGACGCCCACCGGCTGGCTGCCCACGACGATCGGCGTCGCGACCGAGAAGATCGTGCTGCCGTTCAGATCGGTGCCGGTCTTGACCTGGGTCTTGCCGGCGAGCGCGGCGGGCACGAGCACCCGGGCCTGGGTCTCTCCGCCCGAGGCGGCACCGGTTTCGACCTTCGGCGTGAAGACCGAGGCCACGGAGTCCCAGGCGCGGCCCAGGAAGTCGGTGATGTGGGTGGTGCGGTCGTCGCGGGAGAAGCCCGTTGCCTCGCGCATGGCGCCGCGCTCCTGGCCGAAGGTCGTGGCGACGATTTGGCCGTTCGGAGCAAAAACAAAGACTTCTATGGCGTTCCTCAGGTCGAGCGCGCGGAGCACCCCCTGCGCGTCGAAGCCGCCGCGCGCCACGCTGCCGGTGCCGAGCCGCGCCTCGTAGACCTCGGCGATCAGTTCGGCTTGGGCGACGAGACCCCGCTCGCGCTGGATCACGAGGCTGTCGCGAAACGGGTTCAGGAACAGGACTCCGGCGACCAGGATGAGGATCGCCAAAAGGTTGAACGTGATGATCTTGCGCGCAAGCGGAGACCGGTTGATCGAAATGAGGCCGCGCTTCTCCCGCTTGGCCCTCAGTTCGGTTTCAACCCTCGCGTCCGGTCCGACCCAGTCCTCACCCAGCACCACGTTGTGCCGCTTAAGAGACCTGGCGCCCACCACGTCTACGCCCGACGCCTTGTTCATCCGTTTGTCCCGGAGGGACTACTCCTCGTTGTACCTGTAGCCGATCCCGTAGAGCGTTTCGATCGCCGAGAACTCGGGATCGACCATCCGCATCTTCTTGCGGAGCCGCTTGATATGGCTGTCGATGGTGCGGTCGTCGACATAGACCTGGTCGTCATAGGCGACGTCCATGAGCTGGTCGCGCGACTTGACGAAGCCGGGGCGCTGCGCGAGAGCCTGCAGGAGCAGGAACTCGGTCACCGTCAGCGAGACGTCGCGTCCCTTCCAGCTTACCGAGTGGCGCAAGGGGTCCATGGTGAGCTGACCGCGGGTCAGGATCTGGCCGGTCTCGCCCTCGCCGATGCTGTCGGCCTCCATCACCTCCTGGCGGCGCAGGAGCGCGCGGATGCGCTCAACCAGAAGCCTTTGGGAGAAGGGCTTTTTTACGTAGTCGTCGGCCCCCATCCGGAGCCCGAGCACCTCGTCGATCTCGTCATCCTTGGAGGTGAGGAAGATCACCGGCATCGCCGATTTCTGGCGCACGCGTTGGAGCAGATCCATGCCGTCCATGCGCGGCATCTTGATGTCGAACACCGCCATGTCCGGGAGCTTCTTGTTGAAGGCGTCGAGCGCCGCCTGCCCGTCATTGTAGGTTTCAACTTCGAAGCCTTCGGCTTCAAGTGTCATGGAAACCGACGTCAGGATGTTCCTGTCGTCGTCAACCAAAGCAATCCTCGACATCCGGAGGTTCCTTGTTCCTGCTCTGTGCCCTTATCGTTTTGCGGCATCTTTGACGGTGGGGCCCCAGAGAATCAACATTTAAGTGCGAATCATGACGACGCCGCGCGGTGCATGTGTCCACAAAACAAAAAAGGAATGGCTAAACTGGGGCGATTGGATGACATGATTGCGCTAACCGAGACATGGTGGCGCTAACGAGCGGCTTTATCCCGGTTTCTGTGACAGTTGCCCATGATATGTTGAAATCCAAACACATCATTAAGGCGTTCTCCCCCAAGCCGGGGGGCAATTCGCACAGGGGAAGACACTGACATGACCACCGGACGCGTCAATTCGAAGATGAAGCTCGAGGACCAGGGCATCACCGGTCTCGGCACGGTTCACTACAACCTGATCGAACCGGCGCTTGTCGAAGAGGCGGTCCGCCGCGGCGAAGGGCGGCTCGGGATCGGCGGGACTTTCCTGTGCGAAACCGGCAAGTTCACCGGCCGGTCGCCCAAGGACAAGCACGTGGTCAAGACCGCCGAAACCGCGGACACGATCTGGTGGGACGCGAACCGGCCGATGACGCCCGAAGGGTTCGAGCAGCTTTACGTGGACATGACGGCGCATATGGCGGGCCGCGACTATTTCGTGCAGGACCTCTATGGCGGCGCCGACCCGGCGCACCGGATCCAGGTGCGGCTGGTGACCGAGCTGGCCTGGCATTCGCTGTTCATCCGCCACATGCTGCGCCGCCCGGACCGCGAGGATCTCGACAGCTTCGTGCCGGAGTTCACGATCATCAACCTGCCCTCGTTCCGCGCCGACCCCGCGCGCCACGACTGCCGGTCGGAAACGGTCATCGCGATCAACTTCGAGAAAAAGCTGATCCTGATCGGCGGCACAGAATATGCCGGCGAAAACAAGAAGTCGGTCTTCACCCTCCTGAACTATCTCCTGCCCGCCAAGGGCGTCCTGCCGATGCACTGCTCGGCCAACCACGCCACCGGCAACCCGGTCGACGCGGCGGTGTTCTTCGGGCTCTCGGGCACCGGCAAGACGACGCTTTCGGCCGATCCGAGCCGGACGCTGATCGGCGACGACGAGCATGGCTGGTCGGATCGCGGGATCTTCAATTTCGAGGGCGGCTGCTACGCCAAGACCGCCTCGCTCTCGCCTGAGGCCGAGCCGGAGATCTACGCCACGACGTCGAAGTTCGGCACCGTGATCGAGAACATGGTCTATGACGCGGAGACGCTGGCGCTCGACTTCGAGGATATCAGCCTCACCGCGAACATGCGCTGCGCCTACCCGATGCATTACATCTCGAATGCCTCGGCCTCCTCGCTCGGCGGGCATCCGAAGAATGTCATCATGCTGACCTGCGACGCCTTCGGAGTGCTGCCGCCGATCTCGCGGCTGACGCCGGCACAGGCGATGTACCATTTCCTGTCGGGCTATACCTCGCGCATCGCCGGCACCGAGAAGGGTCTGGGCAAGGAGCCGCAGGCGACCTTCTCGTCCTGCTTCGGCGCGCCGTTCCTGGTCTGGCACCCGACCAAGTACGCGGAGCTGCTGCGCGAGAAGATCGCGCGGCACGGCGCCACCTGCTGGCTGGTCAATACCGGCTGGACCGGCGGCGCCTTCGGCACCGGCTCGCGGATGCCGATCAAGGCGACGCGGGCGCTGCTGACCGCCGCGCTCGACGGCTCGCTGTCGAACGTGCAGTTCCGCAAGGATCCGAACTTCGGCTTCGAGGTGCCGGTCTCGGTCCAGGGCGTGCCCGACATCCTCCTCGACCCGCGCCGGACCTGGGACGACCCGGCCGCCTACGACGCGCAGGCGCGGAAGCTGGTCTCGATGTTCGCGCAGAATTTCGAGAAATACGCAGCCTTCATCGACGAGGACGTGAAGGCCGCCGCGATCGGCTGAGAATGCGAAAAAAGTGCGGGCGGCGTCTTGCGAGGCCGTCCGCATGGCAGTAAGTGATGCCGGCCCGCTGGGGTGTAGCCAAGTGGTAAGGCAGCGGTTTTTGGTACCGTGTACCGTAGGTTCGAATCCTACCACCCCAGCCAGGCAATCCTCCTCGGGGCGAACACATGTCCCGTCAGCAACGGCATGCGATGTGTGACGACGCCAGGGGTGGCGTAGATCGCTAGATGAACTTGCCTGTTCCCGCCGAGTCTTTGCGGCGGATCGCGGTTTCGGCGAGCATTTCGGGATCGATCAAGCGCATGTTCACTCCCAACCGGTCCCGGCTGGAGCTTCGCGGCAGCCAGTGCGTGATGCATCCGCATGTTCGGCAACGATGGAAATCGACATTCCTGCCGTTCCAGGCATAGGTTTCGGTCGGCAGCGGGTTGGGAACGAACATCACGTCTGAAATCGGAAAGTAGCCCCACAAAACGCCGTAACGCCGGCACAAGGAGCAATTGCACAAGGTTACCTCGGCCGGCGGCGCGGGAAGCCGAATCGAGACCGCCCCGCAATGACAGGTTGCAACAGTCATCCCGCCTCCGTCCGCGGTGGCATCGCGATGACGAGCTTCATCATCGCTGCGGGCGCGAGTACGGCCGTCGTGAAGTTGTCATGGCATCTCCCTCGGGATTCAAACGGATTTGCGCCGCTCGATGGCGATCACGGCGTCGATGACTTCGGCCTGCTGGCCGCCGGGACCGGTCGCCTCCCGGACGATCGGCCCGACGAAGACATCTCGCCAGTCTTCCGGCTCGAGGCCGAGCGTCGACAGTTCCTGTCGAGCGGTTGGAAAGACGGTATCCTGGCCGGCCCAGGACCACGGCGCACGTGAGCCATGGGAGGCGACGAGCAAGAGCCCGCCGGGAGAGACGGCGGCCGCGGCCCGGTGAAGCACCTCGGCCCGATCCATGGGGACGGGCGAGTACAGAAACATCGCGGCCACGAGATCGAAGCTGCCGTCGGGCAGGCTCTTCTCAAGGTCGTACCGCAAGAAGTCGGTTCGCTCCGAGACGCCGGCCGCTTCGGCCGCCGCGCGGGCCGCGTGCAAGGCGCTCTCGGAAACGTCCACGCCCGTGACGGTCCATCCCTGTCGCGCTAGCCAGATTGCGTCGTCGCCCCTCGCACAGCCGAGTTCCAGAGCGCGTCCGGGACCCCGTTTTGCAACGAAGCGCGTGAGAACGGTAGACGGGCGGCCACCCGACGGTTTGACCATGCCCGCATAGCGCCGCTCCCAGAAGGCTTCGTGGCTTTCGGCCCTGCCCGCAGGAATGTGGCGACGGCGCGGCACGCCACCGCTGGATTGTTTTTTCACACTCATGTATCAACATATGTAGCAAGAAATGCGGAATGTCAATGTCACGCGCATTCAAATGTTACGTGAATAGAAGGAGCGACGATGAGACAGGACAGCCGCCTTCCCCGTGTTCTGCATGCGCTGCTGCATCTGGACCGGATGGAAGGGCCCGTAACTTCGGAGATGATCGCGGAAATGCTCCGGACCAACGCGGCCGTGGTTCGCAGAACGATGGCCGGGCTGCGCGACGCCGGGATCGTCACGTCGACCAAGGGGCACGGGGGCGGCTGGTCGCTGTCACGCCCGATAAACGGGATCACGCTTCTGGAAATCTACACCGCTCTCGGATCGCCCGCGCTCTTTGCCATCGGCAATGATGAGGACGAACCGACCTGCCTGCTTGCACGGGCAGCAAATGTCGCGACGACAAGAGCGCTCGAGGAGGCTCGGCGCCAGTTCGAGAAGTCGCTCGCAGGCGTCTCTGTCGCCGATTTGACCGCCGGCTGGCGGCCGGAAACGGCCGGGCGATGACATGGCGGCTGTCGTCGTCACGGATCGTCGCGAGGTAACGCGAGATGACCGAGTACCTCATCCGCGACCATCCCGATCTTTGCGGCCCTTGCCGCCCGCACGTGAGGCAATCTCGACCATGATCCGAGCCAAGGAAGCTGGACCGGGGTCGGGCACCGCGTTCCTGGGATTCGAGATCTACACTTCCGAGAACGTCTGACGAATCCGACCCGTCGCCAGAAAGCGGCAAGGCGGTGCCTGGCGGGCAAGCGTGGGGCTTCCGGAGATCTTCAGGGCCAGGACTCCGTCGACGCGCGGTGCGCTCCGACCGCGTCGACCTGGATAGGAAGATTTTCTTGCGCCGCGGAGCGATCCGTCTGGACCGGCACCGCCTTGTTGTCCTTCACTGTCTCGAGCGTGATGCTGGTACTGATGGATCGGACATTGGATGGTTCCAAAAAGACGCGGCCCGCGCGGCCGGGCCGCAATTCGCTCGACTTCCGGCACTGACACGGGAGATGGTCCGGTCAGGGAGGGGCCGTCGAGAAGACGATGGCGCGGCTCGCGAACGCGTCGGCTTGAGGAGGAGAGACGATGTTTACCGCATCCATGACGTTCGATCTGGGCGAGGACGTGAATGCGCTTCGCGAGATGGTCCACCGCTGGGCGCAGGAGCGCGTCAAGCCGATGGCCGCCGAGATCGACGCGAGGAACGAGTTCCCGGCGGAGCTCTGGCGGGAACTGGGGGCGCTCGGGCTTCTGGGGGTCACCGTGCCGGAGGAATACGGCGGCGCGGGCATGGGCTACCTGGCGCATGTGGTCGCGGTCGAGGAGATCGCGCGCGCCTCGGCCTCGGTTTCACTGTCCTACGGCGCGCATTCCAACCTCTGCGTCAACCAGATCAAGCTGAACGGCTCGGAGGCGCAGAAGCGGAAGTATCTGCCCGCGCTGATCTCCGGCGAGAGCGTCGGAGCGCTGGCGATGTCCGAGGCCGGCGCCGGATCGGATGTGGTGAGCATGAAGCTCCGGGCCGAGAAGCGGAACGACCGCTTCGTGCTCAACGGCAACAAATACTGGATCACCAATGGCCCGGATGCCGAGACGCTGGTGGTCTACGCCAAGACCGATCCCGATGCGGGGCCGCGCGGCATCACCGCCTTTCTCGTGGAAAAGGGCTTCAAGGGCTTCCGCATCGCCCAGAAGCTCGACAAGCTCGGCATGCGCGGCTCGAACACCTACCCGCTGTTCTTCGACGACGTCGAGGTGCCGGAAGAGAACGTGCTCGGCGGCGTCGGCAACGGCGTCAAGGTGCTGATGAGCGGGCTCGACTACGAGCGCGCGGTGCTGTGCGGCGGCCCGCTCGGCATCATGGCCGCGTGCATGGACGCGGTGGTGCCCTACCTGCACGAGCGCAAGCAGTTCGGCCAGCCGATCGGCGAGTTCCAGCTCATGCAGGGCAAGCTTGCCGACATGTACTCGACCTGGAGCGCCTGCCGCGCCTATGTCTATGCGCTCGGCCAGGCCTGCGACCGGATGGATCATGCGCGCGGCCTGCGCAAGGACGCCGCCGGCGCCATTCTGTATTCGGCCGAGAAGGCCACCTGGATGGCCGGCGAGGCGATCCAGGCGCTCGGCGGCGTGGGCTACACCAACGAATATCCCGTGGGGCGTCTGTGGCGCGACGCCAAGCTCTATGAGATCGGTGCCGGCACCAGCGAGATTCGGCGCATGCTCATCGGCCGCGAACTGTTCG
>JBNKWI010000076.1:0-16706 GCA_050299695.1 Paracoccaceae bacterium | reverse complement strand
CGATGATCGAGGCGTGGTTGAGCGAGTCGGAGACGATCGCGTCGGCGTCTTCGAGGAGTGGCTCGAACACCCCGCCGTTGGCGTCGAAGGCGGCGGCGAAGAGGATCGAGTCGTCGTATCCGATCCAGTCGGCGATCTCGCCTTCGAGCTGGCGGTGAAGGTCGGTCGTGCCGCAGATGAAACGAACCGACGCCATCCCGAAGCCGTGGGTGTCCATCACGCCGCGGGCGGCGTCGATCACCGACGGGTGGTCGGCGAGGCCGAGGTAGTTGTTGGCGCAGAGGTTCAGCATGTCGCGGCCGTCCACGGTCACGTGCCCGCCCTGGGGGCCGGCAATGGGGCGTTCGCGCTTCATCAGGCCGTCGCTCTCGATTCCCGCGAGAAGCTCCCCCAGATGCGAATCGAATTTGCGCATGTGACACCTCCGGCGCCGACGTTGACCGAGTTCTGCGCCGATGGAAACCGGCCGCCCGGAAAGCCCCAATGGAACCGGAGCCTTGCTCGGTTAATGCCATCTTTACGGCCCGCGCCGTTAGATGGCGCCGTGACCGTCTGGAGAAACCGCATGATGGAGCTCGACCCCAAGGACGCGCTGCGCTCGCGCCTCGCGACCGAGAGTTTTCTCGCACAGAAGCAGCGCGAATTGGCCGAGGCGAATACGAGGATCGCCGAACGGGCCCGGGTTCTGTCGGACGAGGTGATCGAGCGTCGCGCCGAGGCCGCCATCGCCCGCTCGGAGGCCGAGAAGGCCAAGCACCGCCATGTCGAGGCGATGTCGCATCTGCGCAAGGCCAAGAGCGAGACGAACATCGCCGAGCGGCGGCTCTGGACCTCGCTCGAGACCATCGCCGACGGCTTTGCCGTGTTCGATCGCGACAGCCGGGTCGTCGCCGCCAACCCGGCCTTCTTCCAGCCCTACGAGGACATGGACTGCGTCAAGCTCGGCATCAGCTATGGCGAAATGGTCGATATCGCCATCGAGGAAGGGCTGGTCGATCCGGGCGAGATGGGCCCGCGCGACTGGGCGATCTGGATGAAGAGCCGCTGGGACCACAAGACCATCCCGCCGGTCACGATCCGGTTCTGGTCGAACCAGTTCGTGCGGATCACCGAGCGGCGCACTCCGGACGGCGATGTCGTCATGATGGGGATGAACATCACCCGCCAGATCCGCCGCCAGAAGGTTCTCGAGGAAGCCCGGCGCCGCGCCGAAGCCGCGAACCGGGCGAAATCCGCGTTCCTCGCCAATATGAGCCACGAGATCCGCACGCCGATGAACGGAGTCCTCGCCATGGCCGAGATGATGGCGGAGGATCCCTTGACCGAAGATCAGCGGATCTGCCTCGACACGATCAAGAACTCAGGCGAGGCGCTTCTGGTCATCATCAACGACGTGCTCGACTATTCGAAGATCGAGGCGCAGAAGCTCTCCGTCGAAACCCGGCCGTTCGATCTCGAGGCCGCGATCAGCGAGGTCACGACGCTCCTGATGCCCACCGCGCGCGAGAAGGGGCTCGCGCTCGTGTTCGACTATGACATGTTCCTGCCGACCGTCTTCGAAGGCGACAAGGGGCGGATCCGGCAGATCCTGATGAACCTGATCGGCAATGCCGTGAAGTTCACCAAGGAAGGCTATGTCCTGGTCCGCGTCGTCGGCCTGCCCGACCCCCGCCCCGAGCATTACCGCCTGCATATCACGGTCGAGGATACCGGGATCGGCGTGCCGCCCGAGATGCGCGAACACATCTTCGGCGAGTTCAACCAGGTCCAGTCCGAGATGACGCGGGAGTTCGACGGCACGGGCCTCGGCCTCGCCATCACGCGCCGACTGGTTGCCCTGATGGACGGCGATATGTGGGTCGATTCCGGGGCGGAATCGGGCTCGGTCTTCGGGTTCCGGCTGACGCTGCGCAAGGAGGGGCCCGATATCGAGGGCCTGCGCGGCAAGTTCGGCCAACGGCGCGTGGTGCTTTGCGACCCGAACCGCAAGAGCCGCGAGATCATGATGAAGCAGATGATGGCGCTCGGTCTCCGCCCGGAAGCGGTGGACAGCGCCTATGACGAAGCGCTGGGGCAGCTCGGCCCCGAGGACTTGGCCATTCTCTGCGAAGACCGGGGCATTCAGGGTACCGTGACCATCGGTCTAGGGCCGGAGTTCGGGGAACAGAGCGAGACCCTCTCCCGCCCCGTTCTGCGCGATGCCTTGCTCGGCGCCTTGACGCGGGTGACACGGGGTGGCCGACCGAAACCCGTCGTTCCGCTGGAGGCGGATGTCCTCACACTCCATGCTGAGATGTCGCTGCCCCAACCCGAGACGCCGGAGCCCGCGGCACCCGTCGCAGGCCCGGTCATCGCGCCTCCCGATCCAGAGACCGATGCCGAAGACGATCTACCGCCGTTGGTGCCGCGGGCGGAAGCCGTTCCCGAACCCGCACCCGAGCCCCTTGACCCTGGCACGCCTCTTCCGGTTGCAGATACGACGCCCGAGGAGGTTCTCGACGCGCTTGCCACCGAGGCGCCACGTGTTCCGGCCGTTGCCGAGACGCCCCGCGCAGCTGTGCCGTTTGACTCGCCGACGCCCTTGGCCGCCGAAGTCCCGGACGCGGCGCCTCCGAAGAAGCGGCCGGCCTATGCCCGCAAGGTCCGTGTGCTCTGTGCCGAGGACAACAAGACCAACCGTCTTGTCCTCACCAAGCTCCTCAAGTCGCTCGATATCGACCTCGAGATCGTCGAGAACGGCCATGAGGCCGTCGAGGCATTCAAGTTCGAGCTCCCCGACATAGTCTTCACCGACATTTCGATGCCGGTGATGGACGGCAAGGCGGCCGCCAGGGCAATGCGGCTCTATTCAAAGGAAAACGACCTGCCGCCGGTGCCGATCATCGCGATGACGGCCCATGCCGGCGACACCGACGAGCGTGAAATTCTCGCCTCCGGCATCGACTACTACCTGACAAAGCCGCTGAAGAAGGACGTAATGATCGACCACATCCTCGCCGCGGCGCCGTATGATGCGGTCCCGCCGCTCTCGGAGGAGGACGGCTAGGGCAGGATCAGGAGCCAGAGCCAGACCGTCAGCACCGAAACCGCCGTTCCGATCAGCACCGACGACGCCGCCACCCGGCGTGCGGCGCCGTACATGTTGGCAAAGATGTAGGCGTTCGCGCCCGGCGCCATGCTCGCGGTCAATACGGCGGACCGGAACGAGGGCGTGGAAATCTCTGTGAGGGTCCCGAACCCCCAGGCCAGGATGGGGCGCAGCACCAGCACGACCGCGACGACAAACAGGATTGCGCGAAGGTCGCCTTCCGGCTTGTAGCGCACCAGAACCCCGCCCAGCCCGAACAGGGCCGCCGGCAA
Source organism: Paracoccaceae bacterium (assembly GCA_050299695.1). Lineage (GTDB taxonomy): Bacteria > Pseudomonadota > Alphaproteobacteria > Rhodobacterales > Rhodobacteraceae > Ovoidimarina. The sequence goes on along the minus strand of JBNKWI010000076.1, from coordinate 13,346 downwards.
CGCGGCGCGCGCGACGAGGTGCACGGCATCGGTCAGCACGCCCGGCAGCGGCAGGTTCGACATGTTCACGATCGCCCCGAGCAGGATCGCGATCACCAGCGCGTTCTTGAACATCGCGGCTGCCACGCGCTGCACCGTCGCCACCGCACCCCGGCCATCGGATCGCGCGATCTCCATCGCGGTCATCCCGAGCCCGTAGCAGAACGGCGCATTGAAGGCGATCAGCGCGTAGTTCGGTTCGAGCGCTTCGGCGCCATAGGCCCGCTCCATGATCGGCAGCCCCAGAAGCACCGAATTCGCGAAGAGGCAGCAAAACCCGATCGCAACGGCGTCCGGCCAGGTGCGATCGAACAGGATTCGCGCCCCGATCAGGCCGACGAGAAAGCAGAGCGTCGCCGCCCCGTAGTAGCTGGCCAGAAGTCGCAATTCGAAATGCCGGCCGAGATCGAGGGTGGAAATCGCCCCGAACAGCAGGCAGGGAATCGCGAAGCGCTGGGTGAAAGTCATCAGGGCATCGACGCCCTGATCGGTGAACCATCCTCTCCAAACCGCCGCGTAGCCGAAGCCGATCACGAAGAAGACCGGCAGGACCACGTCGAGGAGCGCTTGCATCAGTCGTCGACCTCGATCGTGAGCCCGTCGAAGGCAGGTTGGATGTGCTCGGGCGTCTCGGCCGACACGGCGTCATAATCGAGGTCGATATGCATGTTGGTCAGGATCGCCCGGCGCGGCGCCGCCTTTGCAATCCATTCCAGTGTCCGAGCAAGATGCGCATGAGTCGGATGCGGATCGCGCCGGAGCGCATCGACGATCCAGACGTCGAGGCCGTCGAGCGCCGGCCAGACCCCGTCGGGAATCTCGGAGACGTCGGGAAGATAGGCGACGTCGCCGACACGGAAGCCGAGCGCGGCGATCGAACCGTGCTCCACCTCGAACGGCATCAGCGTGATCGCCCCGCCCGCACCCTCGATAGTGACCGGTCCCTTGATCGAGTGCATGTCGAGGATCGGCGGGTACGGCGAGCCCTCGGGCTGGACGAAGGCATAGGCGAAGCGGTCGTAGAGCGCCTCCTGCGTCGGCGCGTCGGCCCAGACCGGTAGCCGCACACGGCGGTTGAACACGATCATCCGCAGATCGTCGATCCCGTGCACGTGGTCTGCATGGGCATGCGTGTAGACCACCGCGTCGAGAAGCCCGACACCGGCATCGAGAAGCTGCGCGCGCAGGTCCGGCGAAGTGTCGATCAGGACCGCGGTCGTTCCTGCCTCTGTCTCGCGCCGGATCAGCAGCGAGCAGCGCCGCCGATAGTTCTTCGGGTTCGCCGGATCGCAATCGCCCCAGCGCCCGCCGAGCCGCGGTACGCCGCCCGACGACCCGCAGCCGAGGATGGTGAAGCTCAGCCGTGCCATTGGGCCGCCTTGGCGAAGAGGCGCTCGAAATTCGCCTCGGTCTGGCGGGCGAACGCGTCGTAGTCCATTCCGAAGATCTCGGCGCCGACCCTGGCGGTGTGGACGGTATAGGCCGGCTCGTTCCGCTTGCCGCGATGGGGCGGTGGCGCGAGATACGGGCTGTCGGTTTCGACCAGGATGCGGCCTACCGGTGCCGACGCGAAGATCTCGCGCAACTCGCTCGATCTCGGGAAGGCCGCGATACCCGACATCGACAGGTAGAACCCAAGCTCCAGAGCCGCCCTCGCCAGCGCCGCGCCGGACGAAAAACAGTGCATAACGCAGGAATAGGGTCGCTTTTCGTAACCTTCGCTCAGGATCCGCGCCATGTCGTCATCCGCGGCCCGGGCATGGATGATGAGCGGCAGACCGGTTTCCTGTGCGGCCTCGATATGGACCCGGAGGCTTGCCTTCTGCACCTCGGCACTTTCCGCGGTGTAATGGTAGTCGAGCCCGGTCTCGCCGATGCCGACCATCTTCGGGTGCTCCGCGAGTTTGACGAGTTGCGGCAGCGTCGCCGCGGGTTCCTTGTCGGCGTGCATCGGGTGGACGCCGAAGGCATAGAACACTGATGGGTGCGCCTCGGCCAGCGCGCGCACCTTCGGCTCGTTCGCGATCCGGGTGCAGATCGTGACCATGCGGTGCACGCCAGCGGCATGGGCGTTGGCGATGATCGCCCCGGTCTCCCCCTCGAAATCGGGGAAATCCAGGTGGCAATGGCTGTCCGTGATCGGGGCGGCGTGCATCATCCGGCCTCAGGGGCGGGCAAGGATCTCCGCCGCAGTTTCGTTGATTTTAAGGACCATATCGAGGATGAGGCCGGAAGCGTCAAGGTTGACTGCCAGACCGTGCCGGGCGCGGTCCGAGAGCGCTTGCTGTAACTCGGCCCAGCGGCGTCCCGCCGCCGGATCCGGCGCCAGTCGGGCGAGCAGGGCACTCTCACCCGGGGCGGCTTCAAGCGCGGGAGGGTGACCCGCGCCGGCCCGCGCGAGCCGCGCGAGAAGGAGTTCGAGTAACTCCAGCATAAGGTCCCGCCGGGCCTCCCGTCCCCGGACTGCGGCCTCTTCGGCCAGCTTGACCGCCGCTGGCCGATCAAGCCGTGGCGCGGTGCCGACAAGCGCCGCGATCCGCGCATAAAGCGCCGGCCCGTCCTCGGCCGCCATGGCAAATGCCGCACCGACCGATCCGCCCGAAAGCGCGGCCAGTTCTCCGCCCCCAGCCGTGACGCCGGCCTGTTCCAGCGCAAGCGCCATCTCCTCCGGACCCAGCCCGGTGCAGCGCAGCTCCCGGCAGCGCGAGCGGATCGTCGGCAGGAGCCGCGCCGGCTGATGCGCCACGAGGAGCATCACCGCGCCTTTCGGCGGCTCCTCAAGCACCTTCAGGAGCGCATTCGCCGCCGAAACGTTCATTTCGTCCGCCGCATCGACGATCACCACGCGCCGCCCGCCATCGGCCGCCGACATGCCGAAGAAGGATTTCAGCTTCCGCGTCTCGTCCACCGTGATCTCGGCGCGGAGCCGCTTGCCCTTGTCGTCCCATCCGCGCCGCAAGAGGAAGAATCGAGCCTCGGCGCCGGCCATCATCCGCCGCACCACCGGGTGCCCGGGGTCGGTGTCGAGCTGCTCGGGAGCCCCGAAAAGCCCAGCATCAGACCCTGTTTCCTCGGTCAGGAGAAACCGCGCGATCCGCCAGGCCAGCGTCGCCTTTCCGATCCCCTTCGGCCCGGCGATCAGCCAGGCATGGTGCAGGCGGCCCGACCGATGCGCGTCGAGAAAGGCCGCCTCCGCCGCGCCCTGCCCGAACAGCCGCGCCGTCTCGCGCGGATGCGGCGCGCCGGGAATCCTGTCGGGTTCTGGGATCGTCTCGTCGCTCATCCGAAGGCGGCTTGCCAATGCTCCACGATCTCGGCCGCGACCGCATCCTCGCTCCGCGCGCCGTCGATCACCCGGAACCGTGCCGGCTGTTCGGCCGCAAGGTCAAGGAATCCCTGTCGCAGCCGGGTCTGGAAACCCGAACCGAACTCCTCGAACCGGTCCTCGCCGGAGTTGCGGGCGAGCCCCCGCGCCAGCGCCGCTTCCGGATCCATGTCGATGACGAAGGTCAGATCCGGCTCGGTGCCGATCATCAGCGCGTGAAGATCGTCCACGACCTGCCGCAACTCGCCCCTGGCCGCACCCTGATAGACACGGGTGGAATCTGCGAACCGGTCGGAGATCACCACCTTGCCTGCCGCGACGCCCGGGCGGATCACCTTTTCCAGATGGTCCCGCCGAGCCGCAGTGAACAGGAGGATCTCCGTCTCCGCCGACCAGCGATCCGTTGCACCCTCGACCAGAAGACGGCGGATCTCTTCGGCGCCCGGAGAGCCCCCGGGTTCGCGGGTCTGAACCACCTCGCGGCCCAGGGCGCGCACAAAGGAAGCGAGGCGCCGTGCCTGCGTCGACTTTCCCGATCCGTCGATGCCCTCGAAGGTAACGAAGGCGCCCCCCGTCACCACAGGGTCTGCGCCTGTTCCATCGCCTTGCCAAAGAGGACGTACGCCGCAGTCCGAACCCGCGGCAGGAAGCCGCCCCGAACCACGTCGCGGTCTGCCTGAAGCGGAATGCGCGCATCGGGCAGGTCTTCCCGCTCGATCACCAGCTCGGCCACCACATCGCCCTTGGCGATCGGCGCCTCGAGCGGCCCGCGATACTCGACCCGCGTCGCACGGAAATCCGGGTTCGTCGCCGAGACCAGGATCGTTACATCCTGCGGAACCACGAGGCCGACGCTCTGATGGTCGCCCAGCCAGACATCGGCATCCGTCACGACGGTCCCGGCCTTGACCGCGGCCTTCTCGACGAAATGCCGGAACGCCCAGCTCACCGCCGCTTCCGCTTCGGAGGCGCGGGCTGGCATGTCGGGCAGCCCCATCACCACTGCCACCACACGCCGGTTTCCCTGCCGCGCCGACGCGACCATTCCGTAGCCCGCCTCCTCGGTGTGCCCGGTCTTCAGCCCGTCGGCACCGATTCCGAGATTCAGGAGCGGGTTGCGGTTGAACCGGTTCGCCGGAGAGCGATCCTTGTAATCGAACTCCTTCTGCGAAAAGTATCCGTAATATTCCGGAAACTCCTCGATCAGATGCGTCGCCAGCACGCCAAGATCGTGCGCCGTCATCGTGTGGTTGGCGTTCGGCCAGCCAGAGGCGTTGGCGAAGGTCGAATGGGTCAGGCCGATGGTCGGTGCAACTTCGTTCATCTGCCGGGCAAAGGCATCCTCGGTTCCGGCCAGCCCCTCGGCGATGGCCACCGTCGCGTCGTTGCCCGACGAGACGATCACGCCCTGGATCAGCTCCTCGGCCGTCGGTCGGTCGAGCTCGTTGAGGAACATGGTCGAGCCGCCCATGTTCTTCGACCGGGTCGAGACCGCAAACTCCTCGTCCAGCGCCACCCGTCCGTCGCGGAGCGCGTCGAACAGCATGTAGAGCGTCATCAGCTTTGACATCGACGCGGGCGCCCGCGGCTCGTCCGCGTTCTTCTGGAAGAGCACCGTGCCGGTGGTGAGGTCGTAGATATAGGCAGCTTGCGCGCGCGTTTCGAAATCGGCCCGGGCCGGCAGGGCGGCAAGCGCAAGTGTCGCGGCAAGGCTCAGAACACGGGACAGGGACATGGGACCCCCTTCGGCTCGGATCAGTTGGTCACGTAGTATGCGTCCTCGAAGCCGAGGTCGCGCACCTTGGCAAGCACCTCGCGGCGGTCGCCTTCGGAGGTCGCGGGCCCGACGAGCACGCGCCAGAAGGTCTTGCCGGTCGATTTCTGTTCCCGGACGGTGGGGATCACACCGATGCCGCGCAGGCTCGCCGCGGTGTTCTCGGCGTTCGTCTTCTCGGAGAAGATCCCGATCTGGATAAAGGGCTTGTCGAGCTTGGTGGCGTCGGCGGGCGCCGCCACCGCGACCGGGGCCGGTTGGGCGGGCTCGATCACCGCAGGCCTCGCCGGCTCGGGGCTCGCGGCCGCGATTGCCGCCTCGGCAGCCGCGATCGGGTCTTCGGGCGCGTCGAGCGAAGAGGCCTCGATATCCGCACCGGTCGCCTCGCCCAGTGCGACGGTGGCGTCGTCCTCGGGAACCTCGGCCGGGATCTCGACCTCCTCGCGCCTGAGCGCGACCACATCAAGAATCGTCGGCTGCCCCGCCAGCATGCCCAGCGCCTCCGCGGCGTCGGACGAGACCTGGATCCTAGGGCCCGGGTGTTCGCGGTCGCGCCGGAAAATCGCGCCCACGACCTCCTTGCCATTGGCCTCGTTGCGGATCAGCACCCGTTCGGGATCGGCAAGATCCGGATGCGCCACCCAGACGCCGCCCAGCGACGGGCGCCCGTCCCAGAGCCCCGCTTCCTTCGCCGCGAAGACGTCCGGCGCCTCCACGTCGCGTTCGACGGTCGTTGACGCCGCCGGCCCGCCCTCGGCTGGCGCCTCGGTGCTCGTGGCCGTCCCGAACGGGCCGCCTTCGCAGCCCGCAAGCAGCGTAAGCCCCGCAAGTATCGCGAAAAGTGATGAATTCAGTGCCTGTGCCATGGCCCGCCCCCTGTGCCGCGCAGGTCTGCGCATTCCGGTGCTCAGCTAGTCTGCTCGCGCGGCTGTCCCGCCGCGTTGCGCGCACTTTAGCCCCTGCGCTTCGACAATGGAAGGGCCCCACTGCGCGGTAGAGAAGAGCGGTGGTTTACAGCCTGTCCCCGCCCCGTCTATGAGAGCGAGGAACGGAGAGGTGGCAGAGTGGTCGAATGCGGCGGTCTTGAAAACCGTTGACCGTGCGAGCGGTCCCTGGGTTCGAATCCCAGTCTCTCCGCCAATAATCTCAAGATCGCCAACCACTTGATCATGGAGAGAATTCCGGTGCTCTCATGTTCGCAGTTCAGGCGTGGCCATTTGGCGGCGCGTTGGTAGGATTCCGGGCTTGCACGGACGCCGATCGCACTCCGGTTCCCGCGGGCTCTGGCCGAACTCATTCGGTCTGATCGTTCGAGGTTTTCAGGTGGTGAAAATCGCGGCTGAAATAGACCAGCCCGCGGCCGGGGCTGGTACCGAGATGGACGGCCTTGACCTCGCAGAACATCACCGAGTGCGAGCCCTGTTCGATCAGCGAGCCGATGCGGCAGTCGAAGGCGACATTGGCGTCAATGAGAACCGGGCAGCCGGTGGCTTTCGTCGTCCATTCGCCTTGGGCCCAACGATCCACACCTTCGACATAGCGAGCGAAGGTGTTGCACAGGTTCTGATGCTGCGAGGCCAGGACGTTCACGCAAATGTGGAAGTTTTGCAGGAACCGGTCATGCACGAAGGCATTGCGGTTGATGCAGACCAGAAGCGTCGGCGGGCTGTCGGTGACCGAACAGACCGCCGAGGCGATCAGCCCATGCTTGCCCGCCGGTCCATCCGAAGTGATCAGATTCACCGCTGCGCCCATGCGGCTCATGCCTTCGCGAAAGTCCAGTTGGTCGTGGGTCAGTTCCATGGTCGCCTCCCTAGATGTCGAGTACGAGCTTGCCCTTGCCGCGCGAGCAGCAGGCGCAGAGCACGTCGCCGTCCTCGCGTTCCTCTTCGGTCAGGAACTGGTCCCGGTTGTCGATCTCGCCGTCCAGGACATCCGTCAGACACGTGCCGCAGACCCCTTCCTCGCACTTGACCTCGATCTTGACCCCATGGGCCGCCAGCACCTTGGCGATGGTCTCTTCCGGACCCACGGTGACGGTGATGCCGGAGGCTTGCGCCTCGACCTCGAAACTGTCGCCGGTGGCATCCACGTCGGCGCTGAAGTATTCGCGGTGGATCCGATCCGCCGAATAGCCCCGGCGCTCGGCCTCTGCGATCAGCCAGTCCATGAAACCCTGCGGCCCACAGACATAGAGATGCGCGCCCTCGCGTGGATCGGGGATGTCGCGGTTCGGGATCAGCCGCTGCGCATCATCGCCATCGTCATAGTGATGCACGACCCGGTCGGAAAAGGGTGCCGCGCTCAACGTGTCGAGATAGGCGGTCACGCGTTCCGAACGGGTGCAGAAATGCAAGGTGAAGTCGTGACCGATCCAGGTGAGCCGGTGCGCCATGGAGATCATTGGCGTGATGCCGATGCCGCCGCCAAAGAGCACGGTCCTGGTTGCGTCTTCATTGAGCGGGAAGTGGTTGCGCGACCCCTCCACCGTCAACCTGGCTCCGGGTTGGGCAAGTCGGTGGATGGCTTCGGATCCGCCACGGGAATTCGGATCTTTCAAGACGCCGATTTCATAGAAACCGGTTTCGGCCGGATCCGAGCACAACGAGTATTGCCGCCAGAGATCGACTTCCGGCAGGTGGATGTCGAGATGCGCGCCTGCCTCGAAGATGGGCAGGACCTCGCCGCCCGGTGCCACCAGCGTGATGCGGGCAATATCGCCCCGGTCGTCGATCCGTGCGGAAACCTCTAGGGTCATGGCTTCAGTCATGTCATGTCACCTCATGTAGATCCCGCCGTTGACGTCCCAGCAGGCGCCATTGACGAACTACGCACGAGCGCTCGCCAGCATCGCCACCATCTCGGCCACGAAACCTGGATCGCCAAGGCTGCCGACCGGGATGCCTGCCAGCGCCGCCTCGAGGTTGTCGCCGATCACCGAGCGCACCATGGGCGTGTCCATCGGCCCCGGCGCGATGGCATTGCAGGTGACGCCGAAAGGCGCCAGCTCGCGGGCGAAGATCTTGGTGAGCGTCAGGATCGCGCCCTTGGAGGTCGCGTAGTGCGCACCCGTCGAGGTGCCGCCGTTCTGCCCGGCGATCGAGGCCAGGTTGATCAGGCGGCCGTAGCCGCGTTCCTTGAAGTGGCGGCCAAAGATCTGGCAGCCGGCGAAACAGCCGCCGGCGTTGGTCGCCAGGATCTCGTTGAACATCGCGGGGTCGATGTCGAGCACAGGCTGCACCGCCGTTCGCGCGGCGTTGCTGACCAGCACCTCCACCGAACCCCAGCGTTCGACGCATTTGTCGAGCACCGCCTGGAAATCCTCCGGCCGGGTGACATCGAGGGTCGCGGTCATCCCGGTCTCGCCTGCGAGATCGAGCTCGGAGGCGAGCGCCGCCGCTTCGTCGCCCGGTGTCACATCGGTCACGATGACGCGGAAGCCATCGCGATGCAGCGCGCGGCAGACCTCGGCACCGAAACCTCGGGCCCCGCCGGTGACGACGGCGGTCTGTACCTTCTCCGGCAGAGGCGCGGCCATCAGAACAGATAGCTGAACGAATTCAGCATCCCGTCGCTGTTGAGGAGCCTCACCATTTTCCGGTGCAGCTTGAATCCCGCATCCGTGGCCTTGAGCAGATATTCGGCAGTTCCGGCCCAGCTTCTTTGCCGACCGAACTTGTCCTCGATCAGATGCTCGGCGGCGCGGACACGGATCAGATCGCCGGCCGCCTCGTCGATGACGATCCGGCTGATGGTGCGCACTGTCTGCGCCGGCGGTGCGGATGAGATCGAAAACCCGGCCTGGAACCGGCCGATCCGGTCGCGCCGCATCTTGGCGTTGTCATAGCACAGGTTCAGCTGATCGGCATACTCCTCGCCTTCGCCTATGGGCATGATGTAGAGCCCGTCCTCGGTCCAGAGATCGAGCCAGCGTTCATATTCCTTTCCGTCGAGCATGTCGGCTTCGGCCCAAAGGAATTCGGTCACGTCCCAGAGCAGGACCTTGGGGTCCAACGCGTGCATCTCGGTCATGCCATCATCCTTTTCCACATGCCGTAGGCGGCGCGCATTCCGGTTTCGGCGCTGATATGGCCGCGGGGACCAAGCTCGCCCGGCTCCTCGTCGACGATCCCGCGGTTGACCAGGATCGGGAGTTCTTCGCCGCCCTTGGTGCCGCGCTGGACCCGTTCCCAGACCTCGGCATCGTCGGGCGATCCGAAGCCCATCGGTCCTTGGAAGTGCTCATGAAGGCGCAGCCGCGCCCGATTGGCCGCCGCCGGGCCGCCGTCCATGCAGATGGCGATGTGGCGGATATCGGTTTGATCCACGCTGACCGGGGTAAGAACCCGGAAGAAGGCGAGGCTGAAGGACACGTTGGGAAACAGGTTGAGATTGAACCCGGCGCCGCCCACGGCGCGGACGATCTTCCTCACCTGATCTTCGGAGTAGCCTTCGGCGCGGATCTCTTCGGCCAAGCCCTCGAAGCGCGCCTCGACCGGCGCGTCGAGCCCCTCGTCGAGATCCTCGCGTTCGGGGATCATCATCATAACCGAATGGCCGTTGCCCAGATCCTCGACCCAGCCGCGGCCCTTGTCGAGAAAGTCGAACATGTCCTCGGTCGCATCGTCGAGCGATTGCAGGAAGGACTTGTGCACCACCGGGAAGTGATATGCGTCGGTGGTGTTCTCCAGCTGCACCTTCCAATTCATCGGCACGGTGAACTGGTGCTCACCGAGGACCTTCACCGGGAAACCGCCGCCCTGCTTCATGAACAGGTCGATAAAGCGGCGGACCTTGGGGCCGAGGAACTCGAACAGCGGCTCGGCCTCGTGGTCGAAGGTGGCAAAGACCATGCCGGCATAGCTTTCGGTGCGCAGCTTCAGCATCCCGTGCTGCGACTTGTCGAAAGCATCGCCGTATTGCTCGGGATAGGGCAGCGCACGCAGCGAGCCATCGAGCCCGTAGCCCCAGCCGTGATAGGGGCACTGGAAGGAAGAGGTCTTGCCCTTCTTCACCTCACAGACGGTGGCGGCGCGGTGGCGACAGCGGTTGACCATCACGTGGATCACGCCCTTGCGGTCGCGCACCACGATCACCGGCTCCAACCCGACCTGGCTCAACCGGAACGAGCCCTTGTCGGGAATCTCGCTTTCATGGGCGACCCAAACCCAGGTGCACCGGAAGATCTTTTCCATCTCCTCGGCGAAAAGCTCGGGGTCTTCGTACATCGCCGTCGCGACCTTGGCGTCTTCGCTGTAGAGCGCGTCGAGATCGCTGAATCTGGGCGTATCAAGAGACATTGCTAGGTCCTATGCGCTTGGGGAATTTCGAGGGCGCGGCCCATCCGCGCTTCCACGGTCATGTACTTCCAGAGCCTGTCATTGCCCTCACCCACGCTGATCATGCGCAGCAGGTTGCAGGCGGCCTGGACGGCCTCTCGGCTGGGGAAATCGGCAAGGATATACCATGTGAAGGGGAAGCCCTGCGTGGCGCCGACCATCGTCTGGTCGTCGTCGAAAGTGCCGACAATGGTGACGCCTTCCATCTGGTCGATGCCGGACATCAGCGCTTGCGTGGCCGTCCAGACCGGTCCGATCTGGTCGAACGGCAGGTTGAAGAAGGCCGCGTGGTTGTTGAAGCACAAGAGCGTGCGGATCGGTGTCTTTTCGGTCATCGTGGGAGCCTTACGGGTATCCGGGCATGGTGGGTTCGTCGAACATCGCCGCGCCGGCGGCGGTCCAGGTGCCTTCGGAGAGGAAGGCGTGCTGGGCTACGGCGGCAGCATCGAGCATGTTGCGCACCAGCGGATGGCCGACCTGGATTGCCGTGGACCCGCCAAGCGCAAAGGCCATGCGTGCCGCTTCGGCCCCGTCCTTCGCTGCCTTGGAGGCGACCATGCGCAGCCGCACATGGGTATCGCGGGTCACGCTGCCATTGTCGGCAAGCTGTTCCCTGGCATCCTCGATCGTGTCATAGAACAGCGAAGCTGCCCCCAGGTAGACGCCACGCGCCTTGGCATATTCGGTTTGCAGATAGGGGCGCGCGCCGGGCTTGGGCGCACCGGTCACCGACTGCCGCGCGCCGGTCTCGTGGATGAAGTCCAACGCCGCCCTCGCCGCCCCAAGCGCCACAACGGCGAGCACTTGGCTCGCCAGCGCCATGGATGGGTAGCGGAAGGCCCGGTCTTCCATGGTCGGCTTGCCGCCGCGCACGAAGGTCCAGTCCTCGGGCACCAGCACGCCTTCGGCCCTGATGTCGTGGCTGCCGGTCGCCGCCAGACCGACGGTGTTCCAGGTATCAACCACTTCGACCTTTTCGCGCGGCATGACCGCGATCAGGGGCAGCTTGCTGTCGTGGCTTTCGACCTTTATCCCGCCACCGGCGAGATCGGCCCCCATGATGCCCGATCCCCAAGGCCATTGGCCGGTGACCTCATAGCCACCCGCAACGGTCTTCGCCGGTTGAGGCGGGAACATCGCCCCGGCAAAGACCGTGTCCGGATTCGCACCATATATGGCCTCATAGGTCGCAGCCGGCAGCGATCCGAGATAGGTGGCCGAAACGCCGAAGCTGGCGACCCAACCGGCCGAGGCATCGGCGGCGGAAATCTCTTCGATCAAACGGCAGAAATCGGCCGGGCTGATCGCATCGCCGCCCAAACGCTCCGGCACGAACGCCCGGTAGACGCCAAGCTCGCGAAAGGCGTCCACGACGTCTTGGGGGATGTGGCGCAACGCCTGGAATTCCGGTGCGCGGTTGCGGATATCGGAAAGGATATCGGCTTTGGATCGAACTTGCTTCGCGGCCGAAGCGGCGGCGCCGGTCATGGGTGGTCCTCCGTTTGGATCATGGGAAGTATCGCGGCCATCCATCTGGCAATGGCGCACAGGTGCGCGTCGTCGCCCTTGCGGCCGATGATCTGCAGCCCCATCGGAATCTCGCCCCATGTGCAGGGCAGCGCGATGGCCGGATGGCCACTCAGATTGAACGGCCGCAGGAAACGAGTGAGCGGCAGAATCGTATCCGGCGTCACGTCTTCGAGTTTCGGTGGGATGGTTGGGAGGGCCGGGGTGATTAGAGCATCCGCGCCGTCCAGAGCGGCATCCACCGCCGCCGAAAACTGGTCGCGGACGTGCTCGGCCTTGGCGATGGCCTCCGGCCCGATTTCCCTTGCCGCGGCGATGCGCGCGGAAATGTCCGCGCCCAGTTGCGCGCCGGACTCCAGCAAATGTCCAAAGGCCCGAGCGGTCTCAGCGCCGATAATGGTCATTCCGGCTTCGAAGGCCTCTGCCATACCGGGAAGCTCGATATAGGGAAGATCCGGAAGCTCTTCCATCAGGCCAAAAACCAGGTTTTGTCCAAGCGAGTCGTCGAGACTTGCCTTGGTGCGCTTCAGCCGTGGAGCGCGTGCGAGTTCCTGCGCCTGAAAGGTCGGATCGGCCAACGCCATTGCCTGCTCCAGCACCACTGCAGAACGTGCAAATATCCCGATGCAGTCGAGCGAGCTTTCGACCGGGTGGCAGCCTTTGCGGCTGATCCGCCCGGGCCGTCTGGCGTGGCGTTAATTGCGGTAAAATTCACGAAATGACGATTCATGTCAAGAAAATTCACGTGAATATTGAAATAATAGCTGGAGTAGGGCACGGTTCGCGGCATTCGACGCGAGAGGAGAGACGCGATATGTCCGAAGTCCAAATCACTGCCCTTGAAACGCGCATTGCCGTTCTGGAGGCCGAGGCCGAGGTGCGCCGGGTGCAGGCGCGCTACATGTTCCTTTGCGATACGCCCAACCCGGAGTACGGCACCAAGGACGATGCCGAGCGGATCGACACGATCATGGAGCTTTTCGCGCCTGAAGCGGTCTGGGAAGGCGTCGGCGAATATTACGACAACCAGTTCGGGCGCGCCGAAGGCTGGGACGCGGTCAAGAGACACTTTCAAGGCTTCTGGGGCGGCAAGACCGACCCGGCGCTAATCTTGAACTGTCACTACCTCACATCCGAACAGATCCGCGTCGCCGATGACGCGATGAGCGCCGAGGGCAATTGGGTCCATATGCAGCCCTGGCTGTTTTCCGATGGGAAAGCGCTTCTGCGGTCTTCGCGGCTGTTCAACAGGTTCCGCAAATGTGGCGATGGCAAATGGCGCTTTACGCAGAACAGGACTGAAAATGTCTTTGTCGCCCCCCTGTCCCCGACCTGGGCCTCG
>JBNKWI010000075.1:0-16984 GCA_050299695.1 Paracoccaceae bacterium | reverse complement strand
CCGTCGAACACCCCACCGGCGACGCGCCCGCGTCGTCCGGCCGCGATTGACCCCCAAGCCAGACCGTTTATGTCGAGCCTCGGAAAGAGAGCCAGGACACGCCCGATGCCGGACAGCATGACCCAAGCGACGCATCTTCCCGCCGACCACCCCGCGCTGCCGCGCGAAAGGGTCGGCATCCTCATCGCCAATCTCGGCACGCCCGACGGCTACGACTACTGGTCGATGCGCCGTTACCTGGGCGAATTCCTCTCGGACAAGCGGGTGATCGACTACCCGTCGTGGAAATGGCAGCCGCTCCTGCAGCTCGTGATCCTCTCGAAACGCCCCTTCACCTCGGGCGCCGCCTACAAGTCGATCTGGAACGAGGAGGCCGGCGAGAGCCCGCTGATGACCATCACCAAGGCCCAGACCACGAAGCTCCGGGTCGCGATGGAGGCGCGTTACGGCGATGGGGTGATGGTCGATTTCTGCATGCGCTACGGCAACCCCTCGACCCGCGCGAAGGTGCACGAGATGGCCGAGGCGGGCTGCACCCGGATCCTGTTCTTCCCGCTCTACCCGCACTATGCCGGCGCCACGACGGCCACTGCGAATGATGCGTTCTACAAGGCACTGGCCAGTCTCAACCGCCAGCCGAACGCGCGCACCGTGCCGGCCTATTTCGACCGGCCCGACTATATCGACGCGCTCGCGGGCTCGGTCGAGCGCGCCTATGCCGGGCTCGAGAACCGCCCCGACCTCCTGATCGCCTCCTATCACGGCATGCCGCAGCGCTACCTCACCGAGGGCGACCCCTATCACTGCCAGTGCCAGAAGACCTCGCGGCTCCTGCGCGAACGGCTGGGCTGGGCGCCGGGCGAGCTCGTCACCACCTTCCAGTCCCGCTTCGGGCCCGAGGAATGGCTGAAGCCCTACACCGTGGAGGAGGTCGCCCGCCTCGCCGAGGCCGGCAGGAAACGCATCGCGGTGATCGCGCCGGCCTTCTCGGCCGACTGCATCGAGACGCTCGAGGAGATCCGCGAGGAGATCCGCGAAAGCTTCCTTCATGCCGGGGGCGAGGAGTTCACCTACATCCCCTGCCTCAACGACGACGACGCCCACATCGCAGCCCTCGCCTCCGCCATCCACGATAATCTTGCCGGCTGGATCGCACCCAGGGGCTGACGGCGGCGGAAACCGCCGGAATCCGGAGCGGCATTCGGACTTCCCCGCCCGGTCAGCACCCCAGGCGCCGGTCGCGTCGAAACTCCCCCGCGGGACGACAAGGGGCGATGGCATGGCCACCGCCCCGATGCCGCTGGACTGGTATCGCTCAGTTGGCCGCGACGGCGGCGACGGCCAGGAGCAGAAGCAGGGGAACGATGATGCCGCCGGCCGAGCTGCTGGAGGATTCCTCGACGATCACCTCGGGTTCCATCTGCGGCTCGAGGTAACCCCCGGCCTGCGCGCTGCCGGACGCGGCGACCGCGATCGCGGCAGCGAGAACGAACTTCTTCATGACTTTCTCCTGAAATGCGCCGCCCGCCGAAGCCGAGGATGCGGCCGGCAAATCACCCGTCCCTCGTGCTCCGATGATGCGTGTTTCCGGACGGGCTGCCTAGCCCGATCTGCAGCCCCCGGGCGGTTCGGCGGATCTCAGATCAGGAGAACCTGGGTGCCGATCTTCGCCATGCTGAAAAGTTCGGCGATGTCCTCGTTGTAAAGGCCGATGCAGCCCGACGACGAGCGGCGCCCGATCTTGCGCGTGTCGTGGGTGCCGTGGATCCGGTAATACTGCCAGCCCAGATACATCGCATGGGTGCCGAGCGGGTTGTCGGGCCCCGGCGGCACGTAGTCGGGCCAGTCCGGGTTGCGCTTCTTCATCGACGCGGTGGGCCGCCATTCCGGCCCGACCACCTTGCGCACGATCGTGGTGCGGCCGCGGCGGGTCAGATCGTCGGTCTGCGGCACGCTCGTGGGGTAGAGCTTGTAGGTCTGGCCGTCCTCGCTCCAGAAATGCAGCGCGCGGGACGAGATGTCCTCGAGGATCGCGCCGTTCTTGAGGTTCGAGAAATAGGGCTGCCAGTCGAGCGAGCGGAAGCTCGACGCATTGCGGCGGACGATCTCCAGGCCCTCGCGGTATTCGGTCGAATTGGTGTCCGGAGCGGCGCGCAGGATCGACGGCGCGGCGAGCGTGCCGGCGGCCAGAACTCCGGCGCCGAGCAGGCCGCGGCGATTGAGTTTGGGGGTCTCAGTCATGTTTCCTAACCGGGCTTTTGAGTGGAACGGCGCGACCATATCGCCGGTGCGGCGCGGCTGCAATTCACGCGGACGTCATTGGCGGCGATCCGCAACTGCATTTGTAAAGGTGCAACAAAGAGGTTAAGGACCCAAAAAACGACCAGATGGCAGAGCTGACCTCCATGCGACTTCCCTTCGCCGCGCTTGCCGCGCTCGCCCTTCTCGCCGGCTGTGCGACGCCGCCGGCCGTCCCGCCCATCGGACCGGACGGCAAGCCCCTGCCGCAGGTCTATCACATGCGCAGCGGCGACAAGGACGCGATCCAGTTCCGGATGCTCGATTCGATCAACGTCCTGCGCTCCGAAAAGGGCGTCGCGCCGCTCGCCTTCGATGCCTCGCTGAACGCCGCCGCCGCCACCCATTCCCGGGACATGGCGCGGCAGAACCGGCCCTGGCATTTCGGCTCCGACGGCTCCTCGCCGATCGACCGGGTGGCCCGCGCCGGCTTCGACGGCCGGATGCTCGGCGAAAACATCTCCGAGACCTACGAGACCGAGCTCGAGACCCTCGCCGCCTGGATGGAAGACCCCGCGACCCGCGCGGTGATCCTCGAACCCAAGGCCCGGCGGATGGGTTTCGAATGGTTCCAGGAGTCCAACGGCAAGATCTGGTGGACCCTCGTCACCGGGACCTGACAACCAGAGCGTGACTGCGTCCCGGTGGCTGTGCCCGTATCCCGGCGCCCGGCGTCGCCATGGGGCCAACGGGCCGTTGACAACGGAGCAAATCCGTCAAAGCTAAAGAATTAGTAGACAGGAGAATCGCGTGGCCAGTGACACCCCCGACGATCTTTTCGTCATAGGCGGCGGGATCAACGGCTGTGCGATAGCCCGCGACGGCGCCGGCCGCGGTCTCCGTGTGACGCTGGCCGAAATGGGCGACCTCGCCGGCGCCACCTCCTCGGCCTCGACTAAGCTCTTCCACGGAGGGCTGCGCTATCTCGAGTTCTTCGAGATCAACCTCGTCCGCCATGCCCTCGCCGAGCGCGAAACGCTCCTCAAGGCGATGCCGCACATCTCCTGGCCGATGCGCTTCGTGCTGCCCTACCATTCCGAGATGCGCTTCGACACGTCCACTCCGGCCTCGCGGCTGGTGACGGCCTTCATGCCCTGGCTCAAGGGCCGCCGCCCGGCCTGGATGATCCGCTTCGGCCTCTTCATGTACGACCATCTCGGCGGCCGTGAGATCCTGCCGGGCACCAGCGCCGTCGATCTCACGAAGGATCCGGTCGGCCAGCCGCTCAAGGACAAGTTCCGCCGCGCCTACGAATATTCCGACTGCTGGGTCGAGGACAGCCGCCTCGTGGCGCTCAACGCCAGCGACGCGGCAAGGCGCGGCGCGCAGATCCTGACACGCACCCGCGTCGTCTCCGCCGAGCGCACCGGCGGGGTCTGGACCATCCATGCCGAGGACACGGACACCGGAAAACAGACCCTGTTTCAGGCGAAAACCGTGGTCAACGCCGGCGGCCCCTGGGTCGAGGACGTGGTGCGCCACCGCCTGAAGCAGAACAGCTCCGAAGGCATCCGCCTGGTCCGCGGCAGCCATATCGTAGTGAAGAAGCTCTTCGATCACGACAAGTGCTACTTCTTCCAGGGCGCCGACGGCCGGATCATCTTCGCGATCCCCTACGAGACCGATTTCACCCTGATCGGCACCACCGACAAGGATCATGGGCACGACCCTTCGGTTCCGGCCGAGGCGACCGAGGAGGAGCAGGACTATCTCTGCGCCTTCGCCTCGGAATATTTCGCCAAACCGGTCACCCGCGACCAGATCGTCTGGACCTATTCCGGCGTTCGCCCGCTCTACGATGACGGCGCCAAATCTGCCACCGCGGCGACCCGCGACTACGTGCTCTCGCTCGACGAGAACGGCCCGCCGCTGCTTTCGGTCTTCGGCGGCAAGATCACCACCAACCGGGTCCTCGCCGAACAGGCGTTGGCCAAGCTCACGGGCGCCTTCCCGGGCCTCCCGGGCCCGTGGACCGCTGGCGCACCGCTCCCCGGGGGCGACTTCCCCGTTTCGGGCGTGGCCGACCTGATCGCCAGTCTGGAGGCCGATTACCCCTTCCTGGACCCGCATTGGGCCAGGCGCCTCGTCCGCGCCTACGGCACCGAGGCGCGCGAGATGCTGGGCAAGGCCGGCAAGACGGGCGATCTCGGCCGCGATTTCGGCGCCACGCTCACCGGTCGCGAGGTCCAGTGGCTGATCGATCGCGAATTCGCGCGCACCGCCGAGGACGTGGTCTGGCGGCGCTCGAAACTCGGTCTGAAGATGACGGCGGAGCAGATCGCCGCGCTGGACGACTGGATGAAGACGCGGACGGGGGCCGCGGCAAGGGAGGAAGTGTGATGTCGGAATTCGTGCTCGCCATCGACCAGGGAACCACGTCGAGCCGGGCAATCCTGTTCGACAGGGCGATGAAGGTCGTCGCGGTCGCGCAGGAGGAGTTCCCGCAGCACTATCCGGCCTCGGGCTGGGTCGAGCACGACCCTGAAGACCTCTGGTCGACAACCGTCGCCACTTGCCGCGCCGCGCTCGACAAGGCCGGGATCGGCGCCGCGCAGATCGCCGCGATCGGCATCACCAACCAGCGCGAAACCGTGGTGGTCTGGGACAAGGACACCGGCAAGCCGATCTACAATGCCATCGTCTGGCAGGACCGCCGCACCGCTGAGCTTTGCGCCGGTCTCCGCGCCGAGGGGCACGAGGCGATGGTCACCGACAAGACCGGCCTCCTCCTCGACCCGTATTTCTCCGCGACCAAGCTCCGCTGGATCCTCGACAAGACCGGCCTTCGCGACCGCGCGGAGGCGGGCGGGATCCTGTTCGGCACTGTCGACAGCTACCTGATCTGGCGGCTGACCGGCGGGAAATCCCATGTCACCGACGCCACAAACGCTGCACGGACGTTGCTTTACGACATCCACAAGGGGCGCTGGTCATCCACGATCTGCGACCTTTTGGACATCCCCATGGCGATGCTCCCCGAAGTGCGCGATTGCGCGAGCGATTTCGGGATGTCGGAGGCCGGCCTCTTCGGCGCCGGGATCCCGATCCTCGGCGTCGCGGGCGACCAGCAGGCGGCCACCGTCGGCCAGGCCTGCTTCACGCCGGGCATGATGAAGTCCACCTATGGCACCGGCTGCTTCGCGCTCCTGAACACCGGAGACACGCCGGTTCGCTCGACCAACCGGCTCCTGACCACCATCGCCTACCAGCTCGACGGCAAGCCCACCTACGCGCTCGAGGGCTCGATCTTCGTCGCCGGCGCCGTGGTGCAGTGGCTGCGCGACGGGCTGAAGATCATTTCCGAGGCGAAACAGACCCAAACACTGGCGGAATCGGCCGATCCGGCACAGTCGGTGATCCTGGTTCCGGCCTTCGTCGGCCTCGGCGCGCCCTATTGGAACCCGGACTGCCGGGGGGCGATCTACGGACTGACGCGGAACAGCGGCCCGGCCGAACTCGCCAAGGCCGCGCTCGAGAGTGTCGGCTACCAGACCCGCGACCTCATGCAGGCGATGCAGGCCGACTGGCCCGGCGGTGAGGCGCAGACGCTCCGGGTCGATGGCGGCATGTCGGCCTCCGACTGGGCGATGCAGTTCCTCTCCGACATCATCGGCGCCCCGGTGGACCGGCCCGAGGTGCTGGAGACCACAGCGCTCGGCGCCGCCTGGCTGGCCGGGATGAAGGCCGGGCTTTACCCGGCGCAGGCGGAGTTCGCCAAGACCTGGGCGCTCGAACGGCGCTTCGAGCCGGCCATGGACGAGGCCACCCGTGCGAAGAAGACCGACGCCTGGCAACGCGCGGTCGAGGCGACGCTTTCGGTCTGATCCCCGCTCGCGGCGTTTCGCCGGTGTACGGGTTGTGTACAGGTTGTGTACGGGTTGCGCGCCCCGGATTCCGGCCCCGCCGGACCTAGACTCGGCTTTGGCGTGGCTCTAAGTCTGACGGTGAGGCAGGGCCTCCTGCCCCCGATTTTCCGCATCCGCCCCGGCCCAGCCGGCTCTCTGGAGGCTTCCATGGACGGCAAATTCAACGAGAACGATCTCTCCGGCGTCGTCGCCGCCGACAAGGCCCATGTCTGGCATCACCTGGTGCAGCACAAGCCGTTCGAGACGGTTGATCCGAAAATCATAGTGGAAGGCAAGGGGTTACGGGTCTGGGATCAGAACGGCAAGGAACATCTCGACGCCGTCTCCGGCGCGGTCTGGACCGTCAATGTCGGCTATGGCCGCGAACGGATCGCCAATGCGGTGCGCGACCAGCTCCTGAAGCTGAACTATTTCGCCGGCGCGCTCGGCACCGTTCCCGGTGCCCGTTTCGCCGAGCGCCTGATCGAGAAGATGCCCGGCATGAGCCGGGTCTATTACACGAATTCCGGCTCCGAGGCGAACGAGAAGGCCTTCAAGATGGTCCGCCAGATCGCCCAAAAGCGCTACGGCGGGAAGAAGCACAAGATCCTCTACCGTGACCGGGATTATCACGGCACGACAATAGGTTGCCTGTCAGCGGGCGGCCAGCAGGAGCGGAACGCGCAATACGGCCCCTTCGCTCCGGGCTTCGTCGAGGTGCCGCATTGCCTCGAGTACCGCGCCCAGTGGGACCTGACCGGAGAGGCCTACGGACAGCGTGCCGCCGACGCGATCGAGGAGGTGATCCTCCGCGAGGGCCCCGACACCGTGGGCGCGCTCTGCCTCGAACCCGTCACCGCGGGCGGCGGTGTCATCACACCCCCGCCGGGCTATTGGGAGCGGGTGCAGGAGATCTGCCGGAAATACGATATCCTCCTGCATATCGACGAAGTGGTCTGCGGCGTCGGCCGGACCGGCACCTGGTTCGGCTACCAGAACTACGGCGTGAAGCCCGACATGGTGACCATGGCCAAGGGCGTCGCCTCGGGATACGCGGCCATCGCCTGCCTCGTGACCACCGAAGAGGTGTTCGAGCTGTTCAAGTCGAACGCGGACGATCCGATGGATTATTTCCGCGACATCTCCACCTTCGGCGGCTGCACCGGCGGCCCGGCGGCGGCGCTCGAGAACATGGCGATCATCGAGGAAGAGGGCCTATTGGAGAACACCGTGGCCATGGGCGCGCGGCTGATCGACAACCTGAACGCCCTCGCCGAAAGGCACGCGGTCATCGGCGATGTGCGCGGCAAGGGCCTGTTCTGCGGGGCGGAACTGGTGGCCGACCGGAGCACCAAGGAGCCGGTGAGCGAGGCGCAGGTCAAGGCGGTCACATCGGATTGCATGGCCCAGGGCGTCATCATCGGCGCGACGAACCGCTCGGTTCCCGGCTTCAACAACACGCTGTGCTTCGCGCCCCCGCTGATCGCCACGCCCGAAGATATCGACCAGATCACCGACGCCGTCGATGGTGCGCTCGGCCGGGTTTTCAGCTGAAGAACAGACCCTATTGCTGGGAGACAGCGCATGGTTCGGGGAAAGAGATCCGTACGACATGCGCCCGTAGCGATAGAGGGATGGGGCGCGGGAACGTGCCCCGCCCCAACACCGTCAGGCCTGCCATGACCGAACTCCACCCCGTCGCGCCGCCCTATCCGTTTCTCTCGACCGTCCCGGTCCGTGCGCCGGCCGCGCTCCTGGCCCGGGCGCGCGGTCTGACCGCCCCGCGGGTGGCGCTGGTCAATGCCGCTGCCGAGGCGCCGCTCTCCGGGCTGCGCGAGGCGGTCGCCGCCGGGCTGGCCGAGCCGATCCTGGTCGGCGACCGCGCCAAGATCGCCGAAACGGCCGAGCGGATCGGTTGGGACATCGCCGGGATCGAGCTGCATCACGCGCCGCGCGAAAGCGCCGCAACAAGGGCGGCGGAACTGGCCCGAAGCGGCGCGGCGCAGGCGGTGATGAAGGGGCAGATCCATACCTCCACCTTCCTCATGGCGCTCTTGACCCGCTCCGCCGGGTTGCGGGTAGACGGGGTGCGCTGCGGGCATCTGTTCCACATCACGGCGCCGGGCTCCGACCGCCCGCTGATCCTCACCGACGCGGCGCTGAACGTGGACCCGTCGGTGGAGACGCGGCTGGCCTGCCTGGCTCATGCGGTCGCGCTCGCGACCCGGTTGGGCAACGACCGGCCCAAGGCGGCGATCCTCTCGGCGAACGAGGATCCGACGCCGGGGCTGCGGAATTCGATGGAAGCGGCCGAAATCGCCGCCTGGGCAAATGTGGCACTGCCGCAGGCGATCACCGCGGGGCCGATGGCGCTCGATCTGGCGTTTTCGAAGGCCTCGGCGGCGGTGAAAGGCTACGAGAGCCCGGTGGCGGGCGACGCCGATATCCTGCTCGTCCCGAACATCACCACCGGGAACGCGCTCTTCAAGCTGATGGTCCTGGGCATGTCCTGCTGCGCGGCGGGGATCGTCGCCGGGCTGAAGGTGCCGGTGCTCCTGACCTCGCGCTCACAGGAGGCGCCGGCCCGGATCGCATCCGCCGCGCTGGGCGCGATCATGGCGGCGCGATGATTCTGGTCCTGAATGCCGGTTCGTCCTCGCTCAAGTTCGCTTTGTTCGGAGCGGATCTCGCGCCCGTTCTGCGCGGCGCGGCGACGGAGATCGGCGGCGAGAGCCGGCTTGAAATAGCGTCTGATACGGAGGTATTGGCCCTTGCTGACCACCTCGCGGCACTCGAGGCGATCTTCGCGGGTCTGGCTGCGCGGGGCCATGACGCGGCAGAGCTCACGGCAGTCGGCCACCGCGTGGTCCATGGCGGCGACCGGCTGACCGAGGCTGTGCGGATCGACGGGGAGACCCGCGACGCCATCGCCGCCTGCATCCCGCTCGCGCCCTTGCACAACCCGCTGAACCTCGCCGCGATCGACGCGGTGACGCGGATCGCGCCGGGTCTGCCGCAGGTGGCCTGTTTCGACACCGCGTTCCACGCGACCAACCCGGAGGTCGCCCGCGCCTATGCGTTGCCCGAGCGGCCCGAGACGCGGGGGCTGCGGCGCTACGGGTTTCACGGCATCTCCTATGCCGGGCTCGCCCGCGAGGTGGCCCGCCGCAATGGCAGTACCCCGGAGCGGCTCCTGGCGCTGCATCTGGGGAACGGTGCCAGCCTCTGCGCGATAAGGGAGGGGCGGTCGGTCGCGACGACGATGGGGTATTCGCCCTTGTCGGGGCTCACCATGGGCACCCGGACCGGAGAGATCGACGGGAACCTGGTGCTGGCGCTCGCCGGGCATCTGGGCATCGAGGGCGCGGGTCGGCTCCTGAACCGGGAAAGTGGCCTACTGGGCCTGGGCGGCGCGAGCGACATGCGGGCCTTGCGTGCCGCCAGTACCGAACGGGCACGCTTCGCAATCGCGCATTTCGCCTATTGGGCGGTCCGCCACGCGGGGTCGATGATCGCCGCGATGGGCGGACTCGACGCGGTGGCTTTCACCGGCGGGATCGGCGAGCACGATGCCGAGACACGCGCGGCGATCCTCGACGGGCTTGCGTGGACGGGTCTGCGCGTTTCCGTCGAGGCCAATGCGCGCCATTCCGGGGAAATCCACGTGCCCGGCACGCCCGTCGCGGTCTACCTCGTGACCGCCGACGAGGAACGCACGATTGCCGAGGAAACGCGGCGGATCCTGCGGAACGGGAGCTGACCAGCGCGCCCGGCAATCGTTTCGCGAGCGCGGACAGTCGGGCGCGGTAATATCGAGCGTCCCCTCGGGGCGAGGTATCTGCGGCACGGGTTGCATTCCTCTGCTGCATCGCAGAGCGTGCGCGCCATTGACAAGGCGGGTGGCCCGGGATTCTCAGCGGGCGGTGGCGCCGCGCCGCGAGACGAAACGGGTTTTGAAGGGTCGCACGACATGAAAAGGATACTGGTGACCGGCGGGGCTGGTTTTCTGGGGTCGCACCTTTGCGAGCGGCTTCTGGAGGAGGGGCACGAGGTCCTCTGTGCCGACAACTACTTCACCGGCAGCCGGATGAATGTCGCGCATCTGTTGCAGAACCCGCGTTTCGAGCTGATGCGGCACGACGTGACCTTCCCGCTGTATGTCGAGGTGGACGAGATCTACAACCTCGCCTGCCCGGCCTCGCCGGTGCATTACAGCCACGACCCGGTGCAGACGACGAAGACCAGCGTTCATGGCGCGATCAACGTGCTCGGGCTCGCCAAACGGCTGAACGCGAAGGTGTTCCAGGCCTCGACCTCGGAGGTCTATGGCGATCCGCATGTGCATCCGCAGACCGAGGAATACTGGGGCCACGTGAACCCGATCGGGCCGCGGTCGTGCTATGACGAGGGCAAGCGCTGCGCCGAGACGCTGTTCTTCGACTACCGCCGGCAGCACGATCTCAGGATCAAGGTGGTGCGGATCTTCAACTGCTACGGGCCGCGGATGAGCCTGAACGACGGGCGTGTGGTGTCGAATTTCGTGACCCAGGCGCTGCAGGGGCATCCGATCACGATCTATGGCGACGGCAGCCAGACGCGGTCGTTCTGCTATGTCTCGGACATGATCGACGGCTTCGTGCGGCTGATGAACTCGCCCGACGAGGTGACCGGGCCGATCAATATCGGCAACCCGCACGAGATGACGGTGAAGGACCTCGCCGAGATGATCATCGGGCTGACGGGCTCCAAGTCCGAGCTGGTGTTCAAGCCCTTGCCGTCCGACGACCCGGTGCAGCGCCGGCCCGACATCACCAAGGCCCGGACAATCCTCGGCTGGGAACCCAAGGTCCCCGTCGAGCAGGGCCTCAAGGAGGTCATCGCCTATTTCGCTGGCGTGCTGGATGGGACGGCGCCGCAGGCCGGCGCGCCCGTCGCGGTCCGGTGACGGACAGCGCCACAACCCGCCGGGGCGGGCTTCTCTGGCTTCTTGCCGCGCTCCTCCTGTCGCTCTCGGTGCTCGCGATCAACCGGGTGCCGCTCTACTATTTCGATTCCGCGGGCTACAAGCTCCAGGGCGAGAGCATCCTGCGTGCGGTGCTGCCGAAGGAGGCGCCGAAGGTGGCGCCCGCTGGCAGTGCGGTTGCAGCGGGGGGTGGCGCCAAGGAGGGCGACGACCAAGTCAACGTGACCCGGTCGCCGACCTATGCGCTCCTGGTGGCGCTTGGCTGGAAGACCGGGGCGCCCTATGCGCTTGCGTTCCTGAACCTTGTGGCGGTCTTCGCGGCAGCCGGCCTAGCGGTGCGCGCGGCGGCGCGGGCGAGTGCCGGGGCAAGGGCGGATCTTACGCTTCTTTCGGCGCCGATTGCGGTGGCAGGGCTGACCGCGCTGCCGTTCTACGTGGCCTATGTGATGCCGGATACCTTCGCCGCGGTGGCGATCCTGGTCATGGCCACAATCGTCGCCTTTTCGCGCCGGATGACCCGTTGGGAGCTCCTCTTCGCGCTGGCGCTTCTCGCGCTTTCTGTGGTGGTCCACCGGTCGCACCTGATGATCGTCGGCCTCGCGGTGCCGGTCGCGGCGCTGGCGATGCTGCTTACCGCGCGGCGCCAGCTCTGGATCGTGGCAGGGCTGATTCTTGCAGCCGCCGTGGTCGGGGTGGGCGAGATCGGTGCCTATAGCGTGGCGGCCGAGAAGGTTTCCGGGAAGACGCCGAGCTTCCGGCCCTTCATCACCGCGCGGCTGGTGGCGGACGGGCCGGGCTACGACTATCTCAAGACGCATTGCCCCGATGCCGAGATCCCGAGCTGCCCGCTCGCCGAGGCGCTCGCGCGGTCGGACAATCCGCACCGGCTCTCGCCCGAGAATATCCTCTTCGAACGCTCGGAGGAGCTGGGCTCGTTCCGGCTCCTCTCGCCCGAGGACCAGCTGAGCGTGGCACGGGACCAGGAGCGGTTCTTCTTCCGGGTGCTCGCGGCGGATCCGCTGGGCGTCGTCGGTGCCTTGATCCACAACACCCTGCGCCAGGCCGGGCTGAGCGGGATCGAGATGACCATCCCAGACGCGAATTCCATAGACTTCCTCCAGCGCGCGCTGGAGAACCCCGGCCTCGATGTCGGCCGCCTCGCCGCCGACCGGAGCTGGATCGGCCCTGTCAACGTGGTGCATTCGGCGATCTACCTCGCCGCGGTCGCGGTGATCCTCGGCCTCTTTGTGGTGCCCGGCTACGCCAGCCGCGAGACCCGCATCTTCGCGGTGTTCGTTGTGATCGGCATCCTGATCAACGCCTTCGTCTGCGGCGCGGTTTCGCAGCCTGCCCCACGCTACGGCGCGCGGGTGATCTGGCTCCTGCCCTATCTCGCCACGATGATGACCATCCTGGCGCTGCGCCGCCGTTCCGAACTTCCTTCCGGAGAGCCCGCCTGATGACCACGATCAGCGTCGTGATGCCCGCCTATCGGGCCGAGCACCTTCTGCCGAAAGTGCTGCCGCCGCTCCTGAACCTCCTGAAGGCCGGGAAGGTGGCCGAGGTGCTGGTTGTCGACGACCGGTCGCCCGACGGGACCGCGGCGCTCGCGCGCGAGATGGGGGCGACGGTGCTGACCACGCCGAAGAATGGCGGGCCGGGCGCGGCGCGGAACCTCGCGGCGCATCAGGCCGTGGGCGACATACTCTGGTTCGTCGATTCCGACGTGATCGCCCGGGAAGAAGGTGTCGAGCGGATCTTCGCGGCCTTCGCCGACCCGCAGGTGGGGGCGCTGTTCGGGTCCTACGACACCGCGCCGGAAGGCACGCCTTGGTTCTCGCGCTACAAGAATCTGTGCCACCATTTCTACCACCAGCACGGCAATTCCGACGCCAAGACCTTCTGGGCGGGTTGCGGTGCGGTGCGGAAGGACATGTTCATCGACCTCGGCGGCTTCGACGTGGAGACCTACCAGGTCCCGTCGATCGAGGATATCGAACTGGGCTACCGGATCTCGGGCGCCGGGCACCGGATCGTCCTGGACCCGGCGCTTCTCTGCAAGCATCTCAAGGTCTGGACGGTGCAAAACTCGGTGATGACCGACATCTTCAAGCGCGCGCTGCCCTGGTCGCGGCTGATGATCGGGCGCGAGGGGGTAACGAACGACCTCAACACAGGCAATGCCGAGAAATTGCGGGCGGTCCTCGCCTGGCTCCTGTTCTTCTCGCTGATCGCGCTTCCCTTCGCGCCGGGGCTCTGGCCGGCGGCGCTCGTCCTGGCGGCGCTTGCCGTTGTCGCCAACCTGCGGCTCGCGGGCTTCCTGTTCCGCACCGGCGGCCTGGGTTTTGCGGCTGCCTCGATGGCCTATCACCAGTTCTACTACATGTATTCCTCGGCGACATTCGCCTGGTGCCTGTTCGAATACCACGTCCTTGGCCGCCGCGGCCCCATCACCGTCCGCGGGTGAGCGCGCAGATCCGGGCCACAACCCGGCGGAAACACGGCGGCGCCGTCACGGTTGCGCTCCCTACCGGCGCAGATCCGGAAACAACCCGCTTGATTGGCAGGCAATTCTTGCCTCACGGCACCAGAAGGTGGCAGGCATCTGACAATTTCTTGAAATGACTCGATATCATCCTGCGGACATTGTAAAAATGCGCCGAGTGTGGTGTTCGCTGTCATCGGCAGCCTGAGGGTACTGGGGGTCGGCCTAGGGCTTTCATGTCTATGCAGAGCGGTCGCATCGTCCGATTTGACGCGCGGCGCGTGTGGGTTTGAGTGTCATGGTTAGGTCATGGATCTCGGACATTTCTATACGCGGCGCGGGATTATGTGCTGAAAGGCGTATTTTGGATGACATGGAACTGTCAGACTTTCCGCGGGGCTTCGCCCGTGGTGAATGAGATCGATGGAAATAGGTGGTGAGGTGAGTCTCGTGGCGAGTGGTGACACCAAGAAATCCGTGGTTGTGGTCGGGGGCGGTCCCGCCGGGCTCACAGCGGCGTACGAACTTCAGAAACGCAGCGACACCCATGTCCCGGTGGTGTTCGAGGGCTCCGACATGGTCGGCGGCATCTCGCGGACCGAGTCCTGGAACGGCTACCGCTTCGACATCGGAGGCCACCGCTTCTTCACCAAGGAGAAGGAGGTCGAGGACCTGTGGACCGAGATCCTGGGCCCCGATTTCATCGTGGTGCCCCGGTCGAGCCGGATCTACTACCGCGGTCGGTTCTACGATTACCCGCTGAAGCCGATGAACGCGCTGCGGAACATCGGGCTCTACGAGAGCTACAAGATCATCGGCAGCTACTTCAAATGGAAGATCTGGCCGCACAAACAGGAAGACACCTTCGAACAATGGGTGATCAACCGCTTCGGGGGCCGGCTCTACAAGCACTTCTTCCATAGCTACACCAAGAAGGTCTGGGGCATCCCGCCGCGCGAAATCCGCGCCGACTGGGCCGCCCAGCGGATCAAGAACCTGTCGCTCTGGAAGGCGGTCTGGAACGCGCTCACCGGCGCCAACGACACCGCGAGCCTCATCGAGGAGTTCCGCTATCCCCGCCTCGGCCCCGGAATGATGTGGGAGAAATGCGCGGAGCTGATCGAGGAGAGGGGCGGAAAGGTCGAGATGCGCTCGGAGGTGGTGAAGGTCCATCACGAGGGCAATCGTGTGACCGCGATCGACGTGCGGAAATGGAGCGAAGACGGCAAGGATCTCGGCACCGAGACCGTGACCGGCGACCATTTCATCAACTCGATGGCGCTGCGTGACCTGGTGTTCGCGTTCGACAACCCGCCGCAGGAGGTGGTCGACGCCGCGAACAAGCTGAAATATCGCGACTTCCTGATCGTGACGCTGGCGCTCAACAGCGCCGACCCGTTCCCGGACAACTGGATCTACATCCACAGCCCCGACGTGAAGGTCGGCCGGATCCAGAACTTCCGCGCCTGGTCGGAAGAGATGGTGCCCGATCCGAACACGGCGTCGGTGGGGCTCGAGTTCTTCTGCAATGTGGGCGACGAGTTGTGGGAGATGGACAACGATGCGCTGCAGGAGCTGGCGGCGAAGGAACTGGAGCAGCTTGGGCTCGGCACCCGCGACATGGTTCTGGGCGGCACGGTGATCCGTCAGCCCAAGGCCTATCCGGTCTATGACGGCGAGTACATGGAGGCGCTCGAGGTGATCGGCGAATGGGTCCGCTCGCTCGAGAACTTCCAGACCGTCGGCCGCAACGGCCTGCACCGCTACAACAACCAGGACCACTCCATGTTGTCCGCGATGTACGCGGCCCGCAACATCTTGGGGTCCAACTACGACGTCTGGAACGTCAACGTGGAGCGCTCCTACCACGAGAAATTCGAGGTCGAGGAAGAAGAGAAGCGGAAGGCGGCGGAGGTTCGGCATACACCGGAGCTTCAGGGCCAGGCCGGGTAACGTCCTCTTCCCAACCCTGCGAATTCCTGGATATGGCGTCGGATCTCCGGCGCCATTTTCTTTTTGTTAAGGGGCCGGAGGGCCGGAATCCGGCCTGCACAACCCGTACACAGGCTGTACACAACCTGTACACCGGCGGGCCGGCATTCGGAGGAACCAGGCGGCGAGCGCGGCGGTGACGAAGGGGAAAGAGTTCGGCGCCTCCCACGCAAGCCGGTAGCGCGGGGGCGGGCCTGTGCTCTAGGCTCGGACGGGCATCGAGGAGGGAGGCCGGCGATGAGCGATACGACACCTGCGGTGGATCTGGCGGAGGCGGAGGCCGAAGTGGATCTGGTGGAGATCGGCGACGAGGGCCGGTACGAGGCGCTGATGCGGGTGATCCGGAACCGGGTGACGGTGCGGAAGTTCGACCCGAGCTACGTGGTGCCGGAACGGCATTACGAGCTGATCCTCGAGGCGGCGCGGCATGCGCCTTCGGGGGCGAACGCGCAGCCCTGGCAGTTCGTCGTGGTGCGGGACCCGGGGGTGAAGGCGGAGATCGCGGAGTATTTCGTGGCCGAGCAGCGGTTCCGGGCGAAGGCGAAGATGAAGTTCCCGACGCCGGATTACCGAGGGCTCGCAACGGCGCCGGGTTTCGTGGTGGTCTGCTCGGACATGCGCTGGACGAATGCGTTCCCGGTGCTGAATGACGGGTCGGATCTCGACCGGATGTATCACGAGAATGCCGAGCGGATCCTGTTGCAGTCGGTGGCCGCGGCGACGATGTCGGCGCATCTGGCGGCGGCGGCTTTGGGCTATTGCGTGTGGTGGGTGACGGCGATCGGGCAGGAGAAGGCGCAGGCGACGCTCCGGCCGCTCCTGGGGATTCCGGAGGAGATCACGGTGCTGGACATCTTCCTGTTCGGGCCGCCTGCGGACAGGCCGTACAAGCGATGGCGGCGGCCGATGGAAGAGATCCTGCACGAGGACCGGTACAACCGGGCGCATTTCATGTCGGACGGGGAATTGAGGGACTGGATCAGGACGCGCCGGCACCGGGTGATGTTCAAGGATGCGTCGAAGGTGGATTAATCCGATTGCCGACACCCCAAAATCTGTGACATTTGGGCAGAACTGGCTGAATTCGCGCAATCAAGACTTTTGGGAACGCGAGCGACGAATACACATAGGGCATTTAACGGTGGCTGTCTTCACACGGCAAGCGCACCCAAGTCTTTGAGGAAACGGTCTACTTATGCCATTTTATGATCTTTTCGCGGGTTTTCTCAGAAAAGCAGGTCGCAATGAAGCGGTTTGCTTGATCTGAGTCTGGTGCATGCCTCTCTGCTGGGACAAGCTCATCCCAAGTTTCCCAGTCAGCAATATCGGTTGTAATAATCACGCCGACCCCATGTTTTCGCGCGGTCCCCAAAATACGCTCTGCGTGTGGCTGTTTCTCCG
>JBNKWI010000074.1:0-17363 GCA_050299695.1 Paracoccaceae bacterium | reverse complement strand
TGACGAAGAGACCGTTCCAGGTGGAGAAGGCCAGATCGGGATAGACCTCGCCGGCGGTCGGCACGTCGGGCAGGATCGGGATCCGCTGGTTTGTGACGCTCATCAGGATTGTCAGGTCATCCAGGCACGGACGGATCAGTTGCAGCGTGGTGCTGATGACATCTGCGTCGCCTGACGCAAGCGTGTTGCAGTCCAGCGCATCGAAGGCGGCGTCGGAGGAAAATTCAAAGCCCAGCGCCTTGGACATCGCGAAGGCGTGCCGTGCGGGGCTCGTTGCTTCGCCGAAATGGCCCAGGGTGACGTCGTTGTCCTGGGCATAGGCCGCCAGTTCTTCCATCGTTGCGTAGGGCGCATCACCTTTGGCCGCCAGAACAAAGGGATAGCTGAGGAAGATGCCAACCGGCTCAAACTTGTTCTGCTCCAGTGGCGGAATGCCGATATAGGGCCCGACCATCGGCACATCGATCACGAAGGATCCAACAGAATAGCCGTCGGCGGGCGCCAGCGCGACTTCGACGGCGCCGGGGAACGGCCCGCCACCACCGCCTGGCTTGTTCACCTCGGCGGCAGGCACGCCATAGGTCTCCTGGAACCTGTCGACGATCATGCGCGTCAAGACGTCCTCCAGATCTCCCGGAGGCCAGGGGATGATGAATTCGACGGGTTTTTCCGGATACTCGGCCAGCGCGGTCAACGGCGCGATGGACGCCGCTATGGCGAAGGCGATTCTGGTGGCGTAGGTCATTGGCTTCTCCCTGTTTTCTCGATCTGCATTACATGCATTTGCAGTATTTTTCACTTTACTATTACCATGTTTCTCGGAGAAACATCCAGTCTCCCGGGATATTAGGCGTGTCGGGGGGCAGATGCCGGATTGTTGGGCGCAAGAACAAAATCATAGGCCGCCCGCCAGCCGTTGTCGGTTTTCTCGAAATCGGCGATGAGCGGGGCCTTCACACCGAAGACCGCGTCGCTTTCCAGGTAGGGGTCGCCGGCGACGAAGGTATGGGTGACCAGACGCTGGAACCCCGGCGCCGAGACGAGAAAGTGCATATGCGCCGGGCGATAGGGATGGCGGCCCAGTTGCCCGAGCATCTGCCCGACCGGCCCGTCATCGGGGATCGGATAGGATACGGGCTTGATGCCGGTAAACCGGTATCGGCCGTCCGCTCCCGTGCGAAACAGGCCACGATTGTTGTGCTGCGGCTGGATCTCCGGCTGCTGAACGTCATAGAAGCCGTCGGCATTGTCGGACCAGACATCCACGCTCGCCCCTTCGACCGGGCGACCGTCGAGATCGACCACGCGGCCTTCGAAGAGGCACGGTTCCCCCTTGCCGTCGAGAGAGATCGTTGCCCCCATTTCGCGCTCCGGGACGCCATCCACGTGGAACGGGCCGAAAACGGTCGAGGGCGTCGCGCTCTCCGGCTTGCGATTGTTGATGGCGTCCACCAGCATCGACAGGCCCAGGACATCCGACAGCAGGATGAACTCCTGCCGCGTGTCCGAGCAGATCTGGCCCGTCTTCGTCAGAAATTCGACGGCCAGTTCCCACTCCGCCTCGGTCAGTTGCACATCCTTCGCAAAGGCGTGCAGGTGCCGCACCAGGGAGGCCATGACTGTTGTCAGCCGCTCCGGCGCGTCCTGCGACATGCGGTCGTTGACGGCGGCGTCTGACCGCTCTTCGGTGAAATAGTCCTTCATTGCGGTCTCTCCCCTGACCAGGCCCGCCGGAGAGTGGCGTGGATTGCCGCCGCATCCAGCTCTCGCGGATTGGGATAGCGCGCCTTCATCGCCAGCTCCGCTGCCCGTGCAATGCCCTCCTCCGGCATTCCAAGTGCCTTGAGGCTGTGGGGGGCGCCGAGCTGCTGCGCCAGGGCCTGTATCGCCTCCGCCGGTCGCTCCCCGAACACGGCTTCCAGTCGGGACATCGCCCCCGGAACGGCGGGCGCGTTATACGCCAAGGCGTGGGGCAGAATGACCGTATGGGTTTCGGCATGGGGCAGCCCGAAGCTGCCGCCCAGAGTGTGGCAAAGCTTGTGGTGCAGCGCCATGCCGACATTGCCGAGGCAAATTCCGCAGAGCCAGGCGCCATATAGTGCGGCTTCGCGCCCGTTTCCGCTGTCGGGTGCATCGGCGATCGCGGGAAGCGCTCGGGCCAGCGCCCCGATCCCCTCCATTGCCAGCGTATCCATCACCGGATTGCCGTTGGCGGCATAGAGCGCCTCGACCCCATGGGCGATGGCATTCATGCCGCTGACCACCGACATTGACTTGGGCAATGTCCGTGTCAGTTCGATGTCGTAGATCACGACCTCGGGTTGGATCTCCGGACCCGAACGCGTCGTTTTCTCGCCATGCGCCGTCTCGCCAAGAATCGGTGTCATTTCCGAGCCGGCATAGGTTGTCGGCACAACGACTTGCGGCAAGTCCGTCCGCGCCGCCAGCGCCTTGCCCAGTCCGATAGTGGACCCGCCGCCGACGGCAACCAGACCGTCCGCACCGCTCTCCTCTAGCATTGCAAGCGCAGTCTCGGTCACCCCAACCGGCGTGTGCATGGCGGCACCGGAGAAAACCCCCGCAGAGAGCGCGCCGATATCCCCGGCTATCTCCTCGCCCAGTTCCACCTGCTGCGGCGTAGTAAGAACCAGCGCCCGGTTGATCCCCTCGGCGATCAGTTCGCCACGCAACTCCCGTCGGGTTCCTGAACCGAACAGAACGCGCGTGGAAATCGGCGAAAACCGAAACCGTTCTCTTGCTATGGAGCCGATCTCGCTCATTCTTCGGCGTCGTAGCGGGCGCAAGCTTTGGTCAGCGCGCTGACGATGATGTCAATCTCGGCCTCGGCAATGACCAAGGGCGGCGACAGGATGATGACGCTGCCGGCCGGCCGCACGATTGCGCCTTCCTCGCGGGCATAGGCGGCGATGCGCTCAACGATGCCGGCGCCGGGATCCATCGGAGCGCGCGTTTGCTTGTCGGACACGAAATCGATCCCGACCATCAAACCCTTGCCGCGCACCTCACCGACAATGGGGCTTGCGTCCGCCAGCGGCTTCAGATCCGCAAGCAGGCGCGCACCCATCCGAGCGGCATTCGCGGGCAGGTCCTCCCGTTCAACGATGTCGAGACAGGCGAGCGCCGCGGCGCACCCGACCGGGTGGCCGGTCGAAGTATAGCCGTGCATGATGATGCCTTCGGGCGTGAAGCCTTGGTACCAGGCGTCGGCGACCCGCTTGTTGAGCGTGGTGGCTCCAAGCGGCACGTAGCCCGAGGAAATCCCTTTGGCGAGGCACATGATGTCGGGCCTTACGCCCCAGCCACGAGCCCCGAACATCGAGCCGGAGCGGCCAAAGCCGGTGACCACCTCATCAGAGATCAACAGGATCTCATAGCGGTCGAGAAGCGCGCGCAGCTTCGGCCAGAAGGCGGCCGGCGGCACGATCACGCCGCCCGCGCCCTGCACCGGCTCGGCGATGAATGCCGCAACGGTTTGCGGACCCTGAAACTGGATCAGCCGCTCGATCTGGGTGATGATCGCATCGGTGAGCACCTCGGGGTCTTCGGAATAGGGATTGCGATAGGTCCAGGGGCTGTCGACCTGGAAACAGCCCGGCACGAGCGGCTCATAGACGGTTCGGTAGTAGGACGAGCCGTTGACCGACAGCCCTCCTAAATGCACGCCGTGATAGCCCTGCTTCAGCGAGATGAACTTGGTGCGGGCCGGCTGCCCCATCAGGTGCCAGTACTGCCGTGAAAGCTTCAGTGCGGTTTCCACCGCGTCCGACCCGTTGGCTGAGAAGAAGACCTTGGAGACCTCCTCCTCCGCCGCCATCTCGCAGATCTTGGCCGACAACTCGATGGAGGGTGGCGTCGCCGTGCCCGCGAAGGACGAATAGTAGCTGATCTTGTCCATCTGGGCGGTGATTGCGTCTTTCACTTCCTGACGGTTGTGCCCGACATTGACGTTCCAAAGCCCGCCAAGTCCGTCGACCAGCCGGTTTCCGTCGATATCGGTGACATAGCAGCCATCGGCCTCGCTGATGATCTGCGGAGGATGATCGGCGCTGATCATCGGGTGGATCATCGGGTGAAATTGATGACGGGTGTTCTGCTCTCGGAGGAAGTTGTTTCTGTCAAGCATGGTGGTCCTCCCGTTTGTGTCTTGGTGGAAGCAAGACACCGCATTTCTGGATGCTGCCGAAGAGCCGGCAGAGATGGTTTTCAGGCATGGTGCGCTCGAGTCGCGGTCTTATCGATTGCGTTTTGCGCTAGAAAACCGATAATATGCGCCAACAGTTCAACTGGAGCGTCATGGCTTCCGAGGGTTTCGCCCGCGTCACGGGCTTCTCCAGCATTCGCGCGTCGTTTCTGACGGCCATCATTGAGCGCTTGCAGAAGCTAGACCGAAGTGCGCCCCCACTGTTGAATCGGGTCGGCATCAGCCCTCAACAGCTTGCGGACCCATATGGTTCTGTCCCGCTGGCCCAGTTCGTAGCCTTCTTGGAGGGCGCCTCGCAGGCAATTGAGGACACCAACCTCGGAGCACGTATCGGGAGTGGGCTGTCGGCGGGCGATATGGGTCCTGCAGGAATGGTCTTGTCGCTATCCGAAAGCGTCGACAAAGGGCTGTTGCGCTTTGCTCGGTTCACCAATGCTGTGCAAGGTGGCACGGACGCAAGCTGGACGTCCGACGGAGATCGAAGCGTATTCAGCTATCGCCTTACTGATGAGGCAATTTGGCCCCGTCGGCAGGATGCAGAGTTCTCACTGGTCTCGCTGACCCAAGTCCTCCGTGACAACTTCAATCGCAACCTGGTGCCGGCTGAAGTGCATTTTGAGCATTCCGGCACCGAAGACGATGCGTTTTTACGTCGCTTCTTCAAATGTCCGATCACCTATCTGCAACCCATCAACCGTATGGTTCTGTCCACCGACGATTGCCAACGGGTGCTGCGGCGCGAGGACCGCGCCCTGTTGTCAATGCTGGAAAGGCATATCCTCGACACGATCGGCCCGGAGGCGCTTGGCACATCAACGCAAGAAGCGGCACGACGCTTGATCGAAGCCAGTCTTGGCCTCGCACCCGTCACGCTGGAAAGGGTCGCCGCCGGGCTCAACATGAGCAGCCGCAAGTTGCAAAGACGGCTGTTTCAGGAAGGGACCTCCGTCCGGCAACTCCTGGAGGAGTGCAGGCGCGCCAAGGCGAAACGACTACTGGGCGAGCCTGACGCAAGGGTCGGCCAGACCGCACTTTCGCTTGGCTATGCCGACACGACTGCCTTTTGGCGGGCCCACCGGAAATGGACAGGAAGCAATCCTTCAGCACGGCGGCAAAGAAAATGAAATTCACGTGAAAAATACAGTTCTACGGGCAGTCAATATGGTCTAAACTCCCATCAAGATTTGGCCTGCCGCTCAATACAAGAATGCCCGACGATCAAGATAGTCCTCTACATGTCAAGGCAAACTGGCCGTTCTACTGGATAAGCCAGATTAGCGCCGCCTATTCAGACGCGCTGGAACGGCGCATCAAGCCGCTTGGCATCGATATTCCTCGATGGCGTGCCATGATCAGTTTGCACGAAGACAAGCACCTCTCCGTGTCGGAAATTGCACAGTTCTCGGCCCAGAAACTGAACACGACCACCAAGGTTGTGCAGCGGATGTTGCAAGATGGTTTGGTTACCACTCGTCCAAGACCTTCCGATGGTCGGGTGACCGAGGTCTGCCTGACTCCAGAAGGCGACAGGCTTCGAAAAGCGGCTCTTCAAGAGGCACGATCGGTGTTCCAGTTGACGTTCTCCGAAATGTCAAAGAACGAGATCAGTGCATTGAACCGAAATCTGGCTACCGTTCTCAAACAACTCAAAAAGCTATGATTCTTCGATCGGGCGTCGAATCGGGCAAAGACCGAATGGTCCTTCCGCAGGGGAGGCTTCCCTGACGCCCGTAGCTATGTTGTTCGGAGATTGACGCCATTGCTGCGCAAGGAGGTCCGCGACGGTCCTTCGTGCCGGGTGCTCTCTTGATCGGCCGCGTGAGCGACGATTCCCATCTGCCCTTTGCGGAGGGAGGAGCTCGAACCTCCGTTACAGCCAGAGGAATCGTTGTTCCTCGGTAGGCTGCGTGCGAACATGCCTCCGTTCCGGGAGAATTTCATCAGCATGCGCCTCATTTTCCACACCGCCCTTGCCCTTTTGTCCCTCGCATCCGGCGCACTCGCGCAGAACGCTACGCCGGCGGATCCCCTGCCGGAACGGCGGCTGATCGTGTCGCGCGATACGGATTTTCCGGGCGGGGATTTCCAGTCGCTCTTCGATGTCTCGTACGAGGCCTGCCAGGCGGCCTGCCTCGGCGAGCCGCGCTGCCGGGCGCTGACGTTCAACCACAAGGCCAATGCCTGCTTCCTCAAAGCGGAGGCCTCCGCGCCGGCCGATTTCGCCGGGGCGACCTCGGCCCGGGTTCTCGTCGCGGATTCGGCCCTGGTGGCCCAGGCCGACAGGCGGGCGGGGGAACTCGGGTTTCTCGGCGGCTACACGATCGCCGAGGCGCGGAGCTTCGCCCGGACCATCGGCGAGAAATTCAGCCCGGGCGCTTGGACGCTTCAGCAATTGGTCGACGCGGCGGAAGAGGCGCGCGGCCGGAACGACCATGCGGGCGCGGTTCTCTATACCGGCGCCGCGCTGACGGTTTCGGACGCGTCGGACCTCTGGACCGAGTTCGCGCGGCTCAAACTGGTCAAAAGCGACGGGCAGCGCGCCGATCCGGCGATGGCGCTCAATGCGGCGACCTCGGCCTATCTCCGCGCCCGGACGCCGGGCGAGCGGGTTGGGGCGATCCTGGTCCTGTCGGACGCGCTCGAGGATGTCGGGCGGGGCCGCGAGATGATCCCCGCGCTGAGGCTCGCGCAGTCGGTGCAGGCGCGGCAGGACGTGGAAGACGCGCTGGACGCGGCGCTCGGCAAATACGGGTTCCGCATCGTCGATACCGAGGTCGACAGCGACCTCGCCAGCCCGCGGATCTGCGCGACCTTCTCCGAGGACGTCCGGCCCGGCGGGTCGGATTATGCGACCTATGTGACCACCGACCGGGGCGGCGACCCGGTGGTGACTTCGGAGGGGCGGCAGATTTGCGTCGAGGGGCTGGAACACGGGCAGCGTTACCGGATCGGCTTCCGGCCGGGCCTCACCGCGGCCAATGGCGAAGCGCTGGTCAAGCCCGCCGAGATCGCGCTCTATATCCGCGACCGCACCCCGCAGCTCAGCTTTCCCGGCCGCGGCTACATCCTGCCGGCCTCCGGCGAGGTGGCGGTGCCGATCACCGGCGTCAACGCGCCCGAAGCCGCGCTGAAGCTCCTGCGCCTCTCCGACCGCAACCTCGTGCGCGCGATCCGCAGCGACTATTTCGGCCGGCCGCTGTCCTACTGGCAGCAATCGACCTTCGAGAGCGAGATGACCGAGGAGGTCTGGACCGGCACCGGCACGCTCGCGACCGAACTGAACCGCGACGTCACCACACGGTTGCCGCTGGGCGAGGTGGTCGCGGGCCTGACGCCGGGGATCTACGTGCTGGTGGCCACGCTCCCGGGGCAGGAGCCGGATTACGACACGGCCGCCGCGGCACAGTGGTTCGTGGTCTCCGATATCGGCCTCGCCACGATGTCCGGCAATGACGGCCTGCATGTCTTCGCGCGGTCGCTCGGGACAGCGGGGGCGTTGGCGGACGTGCGGGTGGAGCTCGTGTCGCAATCGAACGCGGTTCTCGCCTCGGCGCTGACCGACGCTGATGGCCATGTGCGCTTCGACGCGGGGCTCGCGCGCGGGACGGGCGGTTTCGCCCCGGCGCTGGTGACGGCGGAACTGGCAGACGACCTGTCGTTCATCCCGCTCACCGATCCGGAATTCGACCTCTCGGATCGCGGCGTCGAGGGCAATCCCGCCGCCGGGCCGATCGACGTCTTCCTCGCCACCGACCGCGGCGTCTATCGGGCGGGGGAGACCGTCCATGTGACCGCGCTTGCGCGCGATTCCCGGGCCGAAGCGCTGACCAGCCTGCCGATGACCGCCGTCCTGGTCCGGCCCGACGGCGTGGAGTACTCCCGCACCCTTGCGATGAGCGAAAATGCGGGCGGCTATGTCTTCGCCCTTCCGGTCGCCGCGACCGCGCCAAGGGGAACCTGGCGGCTCGACCTCTTCTCCGACCCCGACGCGCCGGCGCTCGCCTCGGAGCGGGTCCTCGTCGAGGATTTCCTGCCCGAGCGCATCGACTTCGACCTTGCGCTGCCGGACGGTCCGATCCGCACCACGGACACGCCCGTCCTCTCCATCGCCGCGCGCTATCTCTTCGGCGCACCGGGGGCGGATCTTCCGATCGAGGGCGAGACGGTCTTGCGCGAGGTCCGGTCGCTCGACGCCTTCCCGGGCTATGTCTTCGGCCGCCACGATCACCCGACCTCGCCGTCCTATGCCTCGATCGAGGCCGGCCCCCGCACCGACGATGACGGCAAGGCGACGATCCCGCTGACCCTGCCGGAACTCGCCGAAGCGAGCGGCCCGCTCGAAGCCGAGGTCTTCGTACGGCTCGCGGAAGGCTCGGGCCGCCCGGTCGAGCGCCGGATCACCCACCCGGTGACGCCCGACGTGCCGATGATCGGCATCAGGCCGATGTTCGACGGGACGCTCCCCGAGAACGCCAGCGCCGGGTTCCGCCTGATCGGCCTCGGCCCCGACCTCGCGCCCACGCCGATGAAGGTCCATTGGGTCGTGAACCGGGTCGAGACGCACTACCAGTGGTACCAGTTGCACGGCGACTGGAACTGGGAGCCGACCACCACAAGGAGCCGCGTCGCCGAAGGAGCGGCGGAGCTCGCCGGCGCGCCGGTCGAGATTTCGGCACCGGTGACCTGGGGCCGCTACGAGCTCCGCGTCGAAACGACCGAGGGCGTCTATGCGACCGCCTCTGCGGGCTTCTCGGCCGGCTGGTACGCGCCGGCCGGTGTCACCGACTCGCCCGAC
Source organism: Paracoccaceae bacterium (assembly GCA_050299695.1). Taxonomy (GTDB): domain Bacteria; phylum Pseudomonadota; class Alphaproteobacteria; order Rhodobacterales; family Rhodobacteraceae; genus Ovoidimarina. Next base: position 8,346 of record JBNKWI010000074.1, on the reverse strand, counting down.
ACGCTGGAACTGTCGCTCGACGCCGAGGCCTATCGTCCCGGCAACACGGCCAAGCTCCGGATCGTGCCGCGCTTCGCGGGCAAGGCGCTGGTCACAATCCTGTCCGACCATCTCATCGCCATGACCACCGCCGAGGTGACCGAAGGCGAGAACCTGATCGACCTTCCGGTGACCGACGATTGGGGCGCGGGCGCCTATGTCACCGTCTCTGTGATCCGGCCGATGGACGGCCCCACGGGCCAGCAACCCGCCCGCGCGCTCGGCCTCTCCTATGCGAGCGTCGATCCGGGCGCGCATCGGCTTTCCGTCGCCGTCGAGGCCGCCCCCGAGGTGGATCCGCGCGGCCCCCTGCCGGTCGCGGTCAAGGTGGACGGCATTGCGGCGGGCGAGGCCGCCTGGGTCACCGTCGCCGCGGTGGACGAGGGCATCCTGAACCTCACCGGCTTCGAGACACCCGATCTTTCCGGGCACTATTTCGGCCAGCGCCGGCTGGGCGTCGCCCTGCGCGACGTCTATGGACGGCTGATCGACGGCTCGGCCGGGGCCGCAGGGCAGGTGCGCTCGGGCGGCGATGCCGCGGCGCAGATGACGCTCGAGAGTCCGCCGCCGACCGAGGAACTGGTCGCCTATTTCTCCGGCCCGCTGGAGGTGGGCGCCAACGGCTATGCGCGGACTGAATTCGTGCTCCCCTCCTTCAACGGCTCCGTGAAGCTCATGGCGCTTGCCTGGTCGCCGACCGGGGTGGGTCAGGCCGATGCCGAAGTGCTGGTGCGCGATCCGGTGGTCGTCACCGCCTCGGTCCCGCGCTTCCTCGCGCCGGGAGACACGTCGCGCCTTCTCCTCGAGATCGTCCACGCCACCGGCCCGTCGGGCGAAAACGGCCTCGCCGTCACGGCGCGCGGCCTGACGCTCGGCGGCGTTCCGGGCACCGTCGAACTGGCCGAGAAGGGCAAGGCCACCGTTTCGGTGCCCGTGACTGCCGGCGACGCGGGGCTCGCCGAGATCGACGTCGCGCTCACCACACCCGCCGGCAGGGTGCTGACCAAGACGCTCAAGATCCCGGTCGAGAGCAATGATCCCGAGATCGCCCGGACCTCGCGCTTCACACTGGCGGCCGGCGCCGCGTTCACCCTCGACGACCAGGTCTTCGCCGACGGCGCCCGCTTCGTGATCTCCGCCCGCGGCTTCCGCGAGATGACCGGCCTCAGCGAGGGGCTCGTGCTCCGCACCTCCACGCTCATCACCGTCGCCACCGCGATCGTCACCGTCGCCGCGCTGTTCTGGTTCCTCAACAAGACCCGCACCGGCAAGTCGATGCGCGCCTTTTCCGACAACGAGGACCTCGCACTCCTCTCCGGCATCGACCCCGAGCGCGTGGTGCGCGTCACCTGGATCCTCGTCGCCGCGCTCGCCACCATCGCGGGGGTGCTCTACGGGCTCGACAAGTCGTTCAAGCCCTTCACCTATTTCCAGCTGCTCCTGCCGATCTTCGCCGCCGCCATTGTCGGCGGCCTCGGCAACCCGGTGGGCGCCATCGCCGGGGGCTTCGTGATCGCCTTCTCCGAGGTGACTGTCACCTACGCCTTCAAGAAGGTGCTGGGCTACGCGCTCCCCGACGGGCTCGAACCCTCGGGCCTCGTCCAGCTCCTCTCCACCGACTACAAGTTCGCGGTCTCCTTCGCGATCCTGATCATCGTGCTCCTGTTCAGGCCGACAGGGCTCTTCCGGGGGAAATCGGTATGAGCGTGCCCGTCAAGAACACCCTCCTGTTCCTCGTCGTCTTCGGCCTGATCGCCGCGACCGGCGTGACCAACAGCTGGAACGTGGCGCTCGGCATCGTCAACATGGGCCTGATCAGCGCGATCATGGCGCTCGGCGTGAACATGCAATGGGGCTATGCCGGCCTCTTCAACGTCGGCGTGATGGGCTTCGTCGCCCTCGGCGGGCTCGGCTCGGTGATCGTTGCGATGCCGCCCGTCGGCGAGGCCTGGGCGGCGGGCGGCCTCCGGGTCCTCCTCGGCCTGGCGATCGGCGCGGCCAGCATCGGCGCCGCCATCCTCGCCTGGACCCGCATGGCCCCCGGCAAGGCCCGCACGCTGGCCCTCCTCGCGATCCTGGTCGTAGGCTTCATCGTCTTCCGCCGCGTGTTCGACCCCGGCGTCGCCGCGGTCGAGGCGATCAGCCCCGCCTCCACCGGCTATCTGGGCGGGCTCGGCCTGCCGGTGCTGCTCTCCTGGCCGGTGGGCGGGCTCCTCGCCGCCGGTGCGGCCTGGTTCGTCGGCAAGACCGCGCTCGGCCTCCGCTCGGATTATCTCGCCATCGCCACGCTCGGGATCGCCGAGATCATCATCGCCGTCCTGAAGAACGAGGACTGGCTCTCGCGCGGCGTCAAGAACGTGATCGGCATCCCCCGACCCGTTCCCTACGAGATCGACCTTCAGAACAGCCCCGGGTTCGTCGACCGCATGACCGCCTGGGGCTTCGACCCGGTGACCGCCTCCTCGATCACCGTGAAGCTCGCCTATTCGGGCCTCTTCCTCGCGGTGCTGCTCGCGCTCCTCTGGCTCGCCCAGGCCGCGCTCGCCTCGCCCTGGGGCCGGATGATGCGCGCGATCCGCGACAACGAAGTCGCCGCCGAGGCGATGGGCAAGGACGTTACCCGCCGGCATCTCCAGGTCTTCATCCTCGGCTCGGCGATCTGCGGCATCGCCGGCGCGATGATGACCACGCTCGACGGCCAGCTCACCCCGGGTGCCTACCAGCCCCTGCGCTTCACCTTCCTGATCTGGGTGATGGTGATCGTCGGCGGCTCGGGCAACAATTTCGGCGCGATCCTCGGTGGCTTCCTGATCTGGTATCTCTGGGTCCAGGCCGAGCCCTTCGGCCAGATCCTGATCGGCGCGATCACGGCGGGCATGCCCGAAGGCTCCTGGCTCAAGGCCCACCTCCTCGACAGCGCCGCCCACATGCGGCTCCTGACCATGGGCCTGATCCTGCTCCTCGTCCTGCGCTTCAGTCCCAGGGGGCTGATCCCGGAACGCTAGAGCGGAGTGGAAACGCTCGGTCATTTTCCGAGGCAACGAAGCGCAATCCGGGCGAGCGCCTGCCCGTGGGATGGCGCTGCAACGGCCGAGCTAGGCACTTTATCTCACCATGTCCGCCGTACACCGGTCCGGTGCGGAACCTCACCAAAGCGCCAGCCCGCCGGGACGGGCAGGCGCTCGCCCGGCGCCTTCGGCGCCATTCGGGCGGGACAATGCAATAGCCGGGATCAACGCTTGGGGACGCACGACCGGCGCGCTTGGGCGCCCTTCGCCCCCAAGCCCCCCCATCAACCCGTCTTGCGGTTCGACGCCCGGTCGGCCAGCCAGGCCACCAGCGCGTCCCGCGACATCGGCCCGGCAAAGTAGAACCCCTGGAACAGCCGGAACCCGATCCCGTGCAGCGTCCGGAACTCTGCCGCGGTCTCCACGCCCTCGGCGATCGCCTCGATCCCGAGCTTGCGGCACAGCGCGAAGATCCCCTCGGTGATCGCCCGCGAGGCCGGCTCGGAATCGATGTCCCGGATCAGGCTGCGGTCGATCTTGATCCGATGCACCGGAAACTCGCGCAAGCTCGCGAGCGCGGTGTGCCCCGTGCCGAAATCGTCCAGCTCGATGCGGAACCCCGCCTTGGCCAGCGCCCGGATATTCGCCGAGATGGTGTTCGAGCAATCGTCGAGCAGGGTCGATTCCACGATCTCGATATTCACCCGCTCCGCCTCGATTCCCCGGGCCAGTGCCTCGTCCAGAAGCCGCTCGACGATCTCCGGGTCGCGCAGCTGGATGCTCGAGAAATTGAGCGACAGGCGAAGCCCGGGGAAGCCCGCAGCCGACAACTCGGCCAGGAGATCGAAGCTCCCCTTCATCATGTCCCGGTCGATCAGGCCCACCAGCCCGGTGTCCCGCGCGACCTCGATGAAGGCGGAGGCCGGCAGATAGGTTCCGTCCGGGCGGAGCCAGCGGACCAGCGTTTCCATCCCGCAGACCCGGCCGCCCGGCATTTCCACCTGCGGCTGGAAGAACGGCACGAACCGGTGCTCGGCCAGGCCCTCCTTGATCTCCCCGGCCAGGTTCGCGGTCTCCACCGCCGCCTGGCGCATCTCGACCGCGAAGACCACGGTCCGGTTCCGGCCGAGCCGCTTGCCCGCCAGGAGCGCCGTGTCGGCGTCCAGGATGCTCTGATGGATGGTCTCGCCGCTCCCCGGGTCCCAGAAGGACACGCCGATGCTCGCGCCGACCTGGCACACCCGCCCTTCGAACAGGAGCGGGCGCGTGATCTCGGTCCGATACGTCTCCGCCAGCCGGACCGCCTCGGCCTCAGGGCCCGACATCGGCTGCGCGATGACGAATTCGTCGCCGCCCACCCGCGCGATCACGCAGCGGGGGTCGCTCAGGGCGCCCAGGCTGGCGGCGACCTCCACGATGACGAAATCGCCGGCATCGTGGCCGAGCGCGTCGTTGATCGTCTTGAAATTGTCGAGGTCGAGATGGAGGATCGCCAGCCGCTCGCCCGGCTCCATCCAGTCGTCGCAGGCCGCGAGCCGCTCGGCGAGGCCCCGGCGGTTCAGGAGGCCGGTCGCCGCATCGGTGGCGGCGGCATGTTCGAGTTCCAGCTGCTTCACCCGCGTCCGCGTGGTCTCGATCCGGATGCAGATCCGTCCGCCATCCGCGGTCGGCCGGTCGATCAGCCGGAGCCAGCGCATCTCGCCGATCCGCTCCTCCAGGAGGGCATTGCCGGCGCGGTAGGTCTGGAGCCGCTCCTCGATCCACGCCGCCTCGCGCCCTGTCGCCTCGGGGAACAGGCCCCGCTCCAGGCCGTGCCGCAACACCTCCTCGAAGGACATGCCCACGTTCGTCCCGGCGTCGTCGAGCCCGTAGAACCCCCGGAACGGCGCGTTGCAGATGATCAGGCGTTCCTCGGTGTCGAACATCGCGAACCCGTCCGGGATCGCCTCGTTGACCAGGTGGAGATGGTGGGAGACCGTCTCGGCGCGCGCCTCGGTCTCGACCCGCGCCGTCACATCGAACATGAAGGTCAGCCAGGTGGTTCCGCCATCCGGCTCGCGCTCGGGCGTGCCGCGCGCCAGGATGTGCTTCTTCGTGCCGTCGCAGGCGGTGATGCGGAACTCGCAATCCCAGATCCCGAGGTCTCGCGCGGAGGCCTGGACCGAATCCGCGACATGCTTCAGGTCGTCGGGATGAACGGCGGCCCATAACCGGCTCGGATCGGCGCCCAACTCCTCGGTGGAAATGCCCCAGACCGCCTCGCACCCCTCGTTCAGAAACGCGATCGTCTGGTTGCCCCCGCCATCCTCGGAATAGAGAAACGCCGCCCCCGGAAGGTTCGCCGCAAAGCGCTTCAGGAGACCTGCGACTTCAGGCTGCATTCCTTCTCCGATATCCGCATCTTCCCCCAAGCCCTCCGCTTCTAGGCCAAATCCTTGAATCAGCCCTTACCGCGCGAATTTTGCGGAATCCGCTCCACGGACAGGCGCCCACCCGACCTGTATCGCACGTTGGGAGCGGGATGGAATTGCTCGGGCTCAGTGTTCTGCCTCGATCGTGCGCTCCGGATCCCTGATGTCGGCCATGCCCCGCCCCGCCCGGAATCGAGGCCCGGGACGGGCCGCCGGGCGAGCGCCTTCCCGTCCCGGCGGGCTGGCGCTTTGGTGACCTTTGCACCGACCGCCTGGGTCGGAGGCAGGTGGCACCATGAAGTGCTCCGCTCGGCCGTTGCGGCGCCACCCCACGGGCAGGCGCCCACCCGGCTTCGCGCTTGATGGTGGTGGACGAGTCGCAACGGACTCCGCCCGTTCGCCGCACAAACAAATCCCCGGACACTTCGCCGCCTGCGTCGGGCCGGGGCTCACTCTCACGGACAGGCGCTGCCTGGAGTGCGCCTTGGCGCAACGGAAGGTTTCAGCCTGCTCCAGAACCTGTTTCCGCCCGCAACCGCGCCCCTACCGCGCCAGCACCAGGTCGGCGCGCAACCCGCCGAGCGCCTCGCTCTCCCCGAGCCTGAGGCTTCCCCCGTGCTGCCGCGCGATGTCGCGGACGATCGACAACCCCAGCCCCACGCCGCCGCCCCGGTCCTGGTTCCGCGCCGGGTCGAGCCGCGAGAACGGCTTCATCGCCTCCTCCCGCCGATGCGCCGGGATCCCCGGCCCGTCGTCCTCGACCGAGAACCGCACCGATTTCTCGCCGATGGCCACGCTCAGCCGCACATTCTTGCCATGGCGTTTCGCGTTGTTGATCAGGTTCTGCACCGCCCGTTCCACCGCCATGGGCCGCGCCTCGATCCAGCCCTCGCCCTCGACCTCGCCCAGCGAGATCGCCAGCCCCTCGGTCTGACCCCGCGCCACCAGCTTCTGCGCGAGAAGCCGCGGGTCGACCGCCTCCGCCCCCTCACTCGCCTCCACAGCGGCGAAATCGAGGAACGTGTCCAGCATCCGCTGCATCTCCTCCACATCCTGCTCCAGCGCCTTCCGCTCGGCATCCTCGGGCATCAGCGACAGCGAGAGCTTCATCCGCGTCAGCGGCGTCCTGAGATCGTGGCTCACCCCCGACAGCAAGAGCGTCCGCTGCTCGATATGCCGCTCGATGCGCGAGCGCATCTCGAGGAACGCCGCGCCGGCCTTGCGCACCTCGGTCGCGCCCGAGGGCCGGTAGTCGAACCCCTGCCCCTTGCCGAAGGCCGAAGCCGCCTCCGCCAGTCGCCTGATCGGCCGCACCTGGTTCTTCAGGAACAGAAACGAGATCAGCGTCACCACCGCCGCCACGATGACCATCAGCACCAGCAGCTGGTGCGGGTTCGAGGCCGACACCCGGTCGCGCGGGAACCCCACGAGGATCGGCCCGAACGCCGTCTCCACCCGAAGCCGCACCCGCCGGTCGTTGCTGGCAAGGTCCACCGCCGCGATCTCCGGCAGCGCCTCTCTCAGCACCCGCACCACGACACGCCCCGAAAGATCGAACGCCGCCCGCCGGTCCACGATCCCCGCCGCCTCCTCGAAGATCACGTTGATCCCCAGCTCGCGCGCCTGCTCGCGCACCGGCCCCTCGATCTCCGCCCGGCTCTCCGCCGCCGCCACATCCGCCAGCACCAGCGACAGCGAGGGCACGATCGACAGCGTCATCTGCTCGGTCACCCGCGCATAGAGCCGCTGGATGAACACGTAGGAGACGACGATCTGGATCGTCAGGATCGGCACCAGCAGGATCAGTGCCGCCCGGCCGAACAGCGACCGCGGCGTGAAGGATTTCAGAAACCGGAAGTTCATGGCAGAACCCTAAGCATCCCCACCCCGCCACGGAAAGGGCGAAGCATGGAGAACCGCCCCGAACCGGGCCGCGCTGTGGAGATCCGGCCCGGAATCCGGCGCATTCTCGCGCCCAACCCCTCGCCGATGACCTTCTGGGGCACCAACAGCTACCTGGTCGGCGACGGGCCGCTCGCGCTGATCGACCCGGGCCCCGACGACGATACCCATCTCGCCGCGCTCCTCGCCGCCATCGGCGGCGCCGATCTGACGGCGATCCTCGTCACCCACGCCCATCGCGATCACAGCGCCCTCGCGCCCCGCCTCGCCGCCAAGACCGGCGCCCCGGTGCTCGGCTTCGGCCCGCCCGAGGCCGGCCGCAGCCCGGCGATGACCCGGCTCGCCGCCACCGGAAAGGCCGGCGGCGGCGAAGGCGTCGACACCGGCTTCCGCCCCGACCGCACCCTCGCCGACGGCGACACGCTCCCCCTCGGGAGCCTCGCGCTCGAAGCGGTCCACACCCCCGGCCATTTCCCCGGCCATCTGTCGTTTTCGCTCGGTGAGACCCTGTTCTCCGGCGACCACCTCATGGGCTGGTCCACCACGCTGATCTCGCCGCCCGAAGGCGACGTCGCCGCCTTCCTCGCCTCCTGCGCCCGGCTCCTCGCCCGGCCCGAAACCCTCTACCTCCCCGGCCACGGCGCCCCTGTCACGACGCCCCGCGCCCGGCTCGAGGAGCTCGTCGCCCACCGCCACGCCCGCGAGGCCCAGATCCTCGACGCCCTCGCCCAGGGCCCCGCCACCGCCAGCACGCTCGCCGCCCGCATCTACACCGAAATCGCCCCCCAGCTCCTCCCCGCAGCCGCCCGCAACACCCTCGCCCATCTCGTTGATCTCACGGAAAGAAACCGCGTCGCCCCCGAGCCCGCCCTGGCCTTCGACGCAAGCTTCCGCCTCCTGTGAAAAACGCCCGCAGTTTTTCCCCCAACCCTCTGGACGCGCCCCCGCCCCCTTGCTATATCGCCCCCCGGTGTTCCGGCGTAGCT
>JBNKWI010000073.1:0-17490 GCA_050299695.1 Paracoccaceae bacterium | reverse complement strand
CCTCGGCGGCTGGCAGACGGTGACGGCCAGTATCACGGCCGGCGACTTCGTCGCGTTTATCAGCTATCTGAATTTGATGACCTGGCCGATGATGGCTTTGGGATGGGTCACCAACCTGCTGCAGCGCGGCGCGGCCGGTCAGCGCGTGCCAGGCGGTCGTCACCCGGCAACCCAGCCCCGCCGCCACCGCCGGCGACAAGGTTTCCGGCAGCGGCGCGAGATTGTGGTCGAAGGGTACCGCCACGTATTCGGCAAAGGCCCCCGGTTCGGTGAAACCCGGCAGGCGCTGATCGGGGCAGGTATGCGAGTTGCCCGACTGGCAGGAGGGGCACAAACCGCAGGCCAGGATGAACGGCGCGATCAGCCGGTCGCCGACCCGGTGCTTCGCGTCCGGCCCGGCCGCGACGACTTCGCCGCAATATTCATGTCCGCCGATCTGGCCCGGCTTGACCCGCGGATGCTCGCCCACCCAGCCATGCCAATCCGACCGGCACACGCCGCAGGCCAGCACCCTGAGAACCACCCCGTTCGCCGGACAGGCCTGGTCCGGCACGTCCTCGAGCGACAGGTCCTCGTTGTACGCCCGGAGAACCGCCGCCCGCATCAGATCAACTCGATCCGGTAGCTCTCGATCACGGTGTTCGCGAGCAGCTTCTCGCACATCTCGACGACCTGGACATGGGCGGCGGAGCGGTCCTCCTCGGCGAGGTCGAGCTCGATGACCTTGCCCTGCCGCACACCGTCTACGCCCTCGAAGCCCATCGCGCCGAGCGCGTGGCGCACCGCCTCGCCCTGGGGGTCGAGGACCCCCTCCTTGAGCATCACGTGAACCCGAGCCTTCATGATCCCTCCGCGTCCGGTCGTACCGCCCCTATAGCGGCGGTGCCGGGTGGGCTCAATCCATGGCGCGAGGATCGGGCCTTTCGGCCGACCCGGCGCCTTGGCATAAGGCCGGCGTGAACCTGGGGACGAGAACGATGGACGACCGGCGTGGAAGGCAGCGAGCATGACGCGGGAGGCGGACATTCTCTGCATCGGCTCAGTCCTCTGGGACGTGATCGGCCGCTCGGGCGCGGTGATGCGGTTGGGCTCCGACGTGCCGGGAAGGATTACCCGGCTGCCGGGCGGAGTGGCGATGAACATCGCGATGACGCTCCGTCGATTCGGGCTAACCCCTGCCCTCCTCACCGCAATAGGGCGCGACGCCGAAGGGAGCGAGTTGATGGATGCGGCGGCACGGATGGGGCTTGTCACCGCGCATGTCTACCGCTCGGAGGACCTGCCGACCGACCGCTACATGGCGGTCGAGGGCGCGAACGGGCTTGTCGCGGCCATCGCCGACGCGCATTCGCTCGAAGCGGCGGGCGAGAAGATCCTGCGTCCCCTCGCCGATGGGAGGCTCGGGTCGGCCGAGGCGCCCTGGACCGGCCCCGTGGCGCTCGACGGCAACCTGACCGAGGCGCTTCTGGCCCAGATCGCCGAAAGCCCGCTCTTCGCCGCCGCTGATCTGCGCGTGGCGCCTGCCTCGCCCGGCAAAGCGGAACGGCTCCTGCCGCTCCTGTCCTGTCCCCGCGCGGTGCTCTACGTCAATCTCGAGGAAGCGGGCCTCCTCGCCCAGGTGCGCTTCGGCGACGCGGCAGAGGCGGCGCAGGCGCTGGTCGCCCGGGGCGCGGCGCGGGTGCTGGTGACCGATGGCGGGCGGAAGGCGGCGGATTGCGGTCCGGACGGGTGCGTCCGGGCGACACCGCCCGAAGTGCTGGTCACGCGGGTGACGGGCGCGGGCGACACGTTCATGGCGGCGCATATCGCCGCCGAAATGCGGGGAGAGCACGGCGCAAGGGCGCTCGAAACCGCGCTGGCGGCGTCGGCGGCCTATGTTTCGGGAGATGTGGCATGACGGAAACGGTGGTCCTGAACACGGAGGTGGCGCGGGCGCTGGCCGAGGGCAGACCGGTCGTGGCGCTGGAATCGACGATCATCACCCACGGGATGCCCTTTCCGGAGAACCTTGAGACCGCGCTTGCCGTCGAGGCGGAGATCCGCGCTGCCGGTGCCACACCGGCCACCATCGCGGTTCTGGACGGCGTTCTCCGAGCCGGGCTCGACGTGACGGATCTCGAGGCGCTCGCGCAGGCGCAGGGCGTCGCGAAGCTTTCCCGCGCCGATCTGGCAGTGGCGGTGGCCACGGGCCGGACCGGCTCGACCACCGTGGCGGCGACGATGATCGTGGCCCGCCTGGCCGGGATCGACGTCTTCGCGACCGGCGGGATCGGCGGGGTTCACAAGGGCGCCGAGGAAAGCTTCGACATCTCGGCCGACCTCCGGGAACTCGCGCAGACCGCGGTGACGGTGGTGGCGGCGGGCGCCAAGGCGATCCTCGACCTGCCGAAGACGCTCGAGGTGCTGGAGACCCTGGGCGTGCCGGTGATCGCGGTAGGGCAGGATGCCTTCCCGGCCTTCTGGTCGCGCGATGCGGGCCTTGCCGCGCCGCTGCGCCTCGACAGCCCGGAGGACATCGCGCGGGCGCATCTGACGCGGAGCCGCCTCGGCATTCCCGGCGGCCAGCTCGTGGCGAACCCGATTCCGGCGGAGGCCGAAATCCCGGCCGCGGAGCTGGCCCCGGTCATTGCACAGGCACAGGCGGAGGCCGACGCGAGAGGGATTGCCGGAAAATCCGTCACGCCCTTCCTCCTCGGCCGCATCACCGAGCTTACGGGGGGCCGGACCCTCACGTCGAACATCGCGCTTGTGCTCAACAATGCACGTCTTGGCGCCGCCATCGCCCGCGAGATTTGCAACCGAAGACCCCGTTAGCAATATCGCCACCGAAGCCATTGTAAGGCCCCGGCAAACCCCTTACCTTCACTTGGTGCGGTGAGACGCGGGAAATGACGAAACCTTTCGACGAGCTCGACCCGAAGGAACCGAAGAAGAAGCGCCGCCACCCGATTCTCGGGGGGCTTCGCGCGAACTTTCTCACCGGCCTCATCGTTATCGCCCCGATCGGGGTGACGGCGCTCCTGATCTGGACGGTGGTGGGCTGGATCGACGGCTGGGTTCTCCCGCTCGTGCCGCACCAGTTCCGGCCCGAGCAATACATCGGTATCAACCTCCGCGGCGTCGGGGTGATCTTCTTCCTGGTGTTCACCCTCTTGGTCGGCTGGGTCGCCAAGGGGATCATCGGTCGGTCGCTGATCACCTGGGCCGAAACGCTGGTCGAGACGCTGCCGGTGGTGCGGACGGTCTATTCCGGGCTGAAGCAGATCGCCGAGACGGTCTTCACGCAGGGCGAGGCCAGCTTCGACAAGGCCTGCCTCGTCGAATACCCGCGCAAGGGGATCTGGGCCATCGCCTTCATTTCCTCGCCGGCCAAGCACGAGATCGACGCGAAGATGCCCGGCAGCGACCCGAAGGTGGCGGTGTTCCTGCCGACCACGCCGAACCCGACCTCGGGCTTCCTGCTCTTCGTGCATCGCAGCGAAATCAAGGAACTCGAGATGTCGGTCGAGGATGCCGCCAAGCTGATCATCTCGGCGGGGCTCGTCTATCCCGGGCAGCGGCCGAATTCCCGGCCGGTTGAATTCACCCAGCCGACCCGGCTCGCGGGCGAGTAGCTAGCCGAACATCGCCGTCAGATTCACGCTCGGCTCCTTGCCGAGTTTGCCCATGCTCTCGTCGAGGAACCGCTCCGCCGCCGCCCGGCCCGCCTTGCGCAGCTGCCCGAGCAGGAGCGGCGCAGGGACGAGCTTCGTCGCCACTGAGAGGCTGTTCATCAGGTCGTCATCGGCGATCATGTGGATCAGCACGTTCTTCATCGACCCCTCTTCGATCTTCCCCTCGCGGATCAGCCTCCGGACGAACTCGATCGCCCGAAGCTCGCTCAGGAGCGAGGCGTTGAAGCTGACCTCGTTGATCCGGTTCAGGATGTCCTGCGGCGTCATCGGCACTTCGTCGCGCAGGAGCGGGTTGATGTTCACGATGACGATGTCGTCGGGGAATTCCGGTGGGAAGAGCGGGAAGAGCGCGGGGTTGCCGGCATAGCCGCCGTCCCAGAACGCTTCCATCTTCCCGGTCTTCGGGTCGATGAATTCCACCGCCTGGAACAGGGTCGGCAGGCAGGCGGAGGCGAGGATGGTGTCGGATGTGATCTCGCCGCCGCCGAAGACGCGGATCTTGCCGGTGCGGACATTGGTGGCCGAGACGAAGAGCGCCGGCCCCGCCTCCGCGCAGACGCGGTCGAACTTGAACTGCTTGGTGATCCGCTCCAGCGGGTTGAAGTAGAACGGGCCGAACGCGTAGGGCGAGGTGACCCGGCTGGCGGTTTCCAGAAGCGAGAACGGCAGCGAGTATTCCAGCGCCTGGCTGACCAGACCGGGCGCGGGGCTCACCGCGGCCAGCCAGTGGGTCAGCCGCAGGTCCCCTTGCGCGCCGACCTGTTCCCAGAGCCATTCGAGGTTCTCGCGCGCCGCCTCGCGCCCGCCCGCGACCATCCCGGCCTTGAAGGCGGCCCCGTTCAACGCCCCCGCGGAGGTGCCGGAGATGGCCGAGATCTCGATCTCCTTCTCGTCGAGGAGCCGGTCGAGCGCGCCCCAGGTGAAGGCCCCATGCGCCCCGCCGCCCTGCAGCGCGAGGTTGATGCGGATCGGGTCAGCCATGGTCTCGCCTCCTGGTTACAAGGCCGTCCAGCCGCCATCGACGCTGATCGTCGTGCCGGTGATCTGCGCCGCCGCGTCCGAGCAGAGAAACACCACGGTGCCGCCCAGTTGCTCCACCGTGGCGAACTCCTTCGAAGGCTGCCGCTCGAGCATGACCTTCTTGATCACCTCCTCGCGGCTCATGTCGTATTTCGCCATGGTGTCGGGGATCTGCGCCTCGACGAGCGGCGTGAGCACATAGCCCGGGCAGATTGCGTTGGCTGTGATCGGCTCCTCGGCGGTTTCGAGGGCCACGACCTTGGTCATCCCGACGATGCCGTGCTTGGCCGCCACATAGGCCGATTTGTAGGGCGAAGCGGTGAGCCCGTGCGCCGATGCGATGTTGACCACCCTGCCCCAGCCCGCCTTTCGCATCACCGGCAGCGCGGCGGCGGTGGTGTGGAAGGCCGAGCTCAGGTTGATCGCCAGGATCGCGTCCCATTTCTCGACCGGGAACTCGTCGATCGGCGCGACATGCTGGATCCCGGCATTGTTCACCAGGATGTCGCAGGCACCCGCTTTCTCCACCAGCGCCCGGCACTCGTCGCCCCTGGACATGTCGGCCTTGATATAACGCACTTTGACACCGGTCTCGCCGGCGATCTCCTCGGCCAGCGCGTGGTCCTCGTCGCGGTCGGTGAAGGAGTTCAGGACGACATCGGCGCCCGCGCGGGCGAGCGCCCAGGCGATGCCCAGACCGATGCCCGAATTGGACCCGGTGACGACGGCGGTTTTTCCGGAAAGCGACATGGGAAACCTCTTTTCTCTCTGGCGCGAGCATACATGCTGCACCTGCGAAGAAAACACCCGATGGACAGTTCCGGTTCCGCTCCATAGAGCGGAACAATGGAGCGCTCCGACCTTCACGACACCCCTTACTCCTGGGCCCGGCTTGCGCTGACCCTGCTCGTCGGCTGCATCGGCAGCGTGGGCATGTGGGCGGTGATCGTCGTCCTTCCGGGGATCCAGGCCGAATTCGGCATCGACCGGAGCGGCGCTTCTTTGCCCTACACGGTCTGCATGGCGGGGTTTGCGCTCGGCACCCTCTCGATCGGCCGCTGGGTCGACCGGTTCGGCATCACGCCCTGCCTCGCCGCGGCGGCACTGGTGCAGGCGGCGGGTTTCGTGCTGGCCGGGATCAGCGGATCGGTGCTCCTGGCGACCGTCCCGCATTTCGCCATCGGGTTCGGCGCGGCCGCCTGGTTCGGCCCGCTGATCGCCGATGTCTCGCACTGGTTCCTCAAGCGCCGCGGCATCGCCGTCGCGGTCGCGGCCTGCGGCAACTACGTGGCCGGTGCGGTCTGGCCCCTGATCCTGCGCGGGATCCTCGAAACCGGCGGCTGGCGCAGCGCCTACCTGGCGATCGCGCTCGTTCTCCCCGTCACCCTCCTGCCGCTGGCGATGTTCCTCCGCCGCCAGGTTTCGGCCGAGGCAACCGCGCATTCCGACGGTCTCGCCTCCCTGCGCCGGCAGAGTTCGGGGCTTTCGGGCGGGCTCCTGATCGGGCTGCTCTTCATCGCCGGGATCGCCTGTTGCGTGGCGATGTCGATGCCGCAGGTCCATATCGTGGCGCTCTGCACCGATCTCGGCTTCGGTCCTGCCGTGGGCGCCGAGATGCTCTCGCTGATGCTCGCGGGCGGCGTCGTCTCGCGCCTGGTCTCGGGCGCGCTGGCCGACCGGCTGGGCGGTCTCCGTACGCTCCTGATCGGCTCGACGCTCCAGTGCATCGCGCTCGCGCTCTACCTGCGGGCCGGCGATCTGGTGTCGCTCTACCTGGTCTCGGGCGTGTTCGGCCTGAGCCAGGGCGGCATCGTGCCGAGCTACTCGATCATCGTCCGCGAATACCTCCCTGCTCGCGAGGCGGGTGCCCGCGTAGGCCTCGTGACCTTCGGGACGGTCCTGGGCATGGCACTCGGCGGCTGGCTGTCCGGGGTGCTCTACGACCTCTCGGGCTCCTACCGGCTGGCGATCCTCAACGGCATCGGCTGGAACCTGCTCAACCTCGCCATCGCGGTGGCGATTCTCCGGGCCTCCCGGCCCCGTGCCGCGACCGCCTGAAGTGCCAATAAAAAAACGCCGGCACAAGGCCGGCGTTCAGTT
Organism: Paracoccaceae bacterium; assembly: GCA_050299695.1. Classification (GTDB taxonomy): domain Bacteria; phylum Pseudomonadota; class Alphaproteobacteria; order Rhodobacterales; family Rhodobacteraceae; genus Ovoidimarina. The sequence goes on along the minus strand of JBNKWI010000073.1, from coordinate 10,696 downwards.
ATTGAGGCAGGTTTCATACAGGCAAGAAACCTATCGAGCAGTGCCCTCTTTATACGCAAGCCTTCGCCGCTGGCCAAGCTAAAAGTTTGAAAAGCCAAGAGTCCCCGGGTACGATTTCTCCAAGAATACCAACAGAGCAGGGGATTGTTGCCCAGATGAGCATGGAGTTTTTCACCGGTCTGCGGCGGGCAACGGCCCTTGTCGCGCTGGTTTGCCTCGCCGGTACCGCCGGGGCCGAGCCCAGCCATGGCATAGCTATGTATGGCGAACCCGCGCTCCCACCGGATTTTGTGTCGCTCCCCTATGCCAACCCCGATGCACCGAAGGGTGGCCGGATTGTTCAGGGCGAGGTAGGGAGCTTCGATTCGCTCAATCCGTACATCCTGAAAGGGAGTACGCCCTGGCAACTCAGTTTCCTCACCTCCGAAAGCCTGATGGGCCGGAACTGGGACGAACCCTTCGCGCTCTACGGCCTTCTAGCCGAATCGGTGGAGACCGATCCGGAGCGGAGCTGGGTCGAGTTCACGCTTCGGCCCGAGGCGAAGTTTTCCGACAGCAGCCCGGTGACGGTCGAGGACGTGCTCTGGACCTACGAGACGCTCGGCACTATTGGCCACCCGCGCTATCTCGGGAGCTGGGCCAAGGTCGCCAAGGCCGAGAAGACCGGCGAGCGCAAGGTGCGCTTCACCTTCAAGGAACCCGACCGGGAGCTGGCGCTCATCATGGGGATGCGCCCGATCCTGAAGAAGGCACAGTGGGAAGGCCGCGACTTCGCCGAATCCGGGCTGGACGTGATCCCGATCACCTCTGCGCCCTACATGGTCGACGATTTCGAGGCCGGCCGCTTCGTCAGCCTCAAGCGCAACCCGGACTATTGGGGCAAGGACCTCCCGTTCATGCGCGGACAGGCCAATCTCGACGAGATCCGCATGGAGTTCTTCGGAGACGCCAACGTGATGTTCGAGGCCTTCAAGGGCGGCATCCTCAACACCATGCGCGAGACCAACCAGCAGAAATGGGACACGGTCTACGACTTTCCGGCCGTGAAATCCGGCGATGTGGTGAAATCGGTGATCCCGCATCATCGGCCCTCGGGGATCACCGGGCTCGTGATGAACACCCGTCTGCCGCAGTTCCAGGACTGGCGGGTGCGCGAGGCGCTGATCCTCGCCTTCAACTACGAGTTCATCAACCAGACGCTGAACGGCGGCAAGCTGCCGCGCATCGCGTCCTACTTCTCCAACTCGCTCCTCGGGATGGAACCGGGGCCCGCCGAGGGCAAGGTGCGCGCGGACCTCGAGCCCTTCGCGGACAGCCTGCCGCCCGGCGCGCTCGAAGGCTATGCGATGCCCGTCTCGGACGGCACCGAGCGGAACCGCGGCAATATCCGCAAGGCGCTGGCGCTTCTCGAGGAGGCCGGCTGGACAGTTCAGGACGGTGTCCTCAAGGACGCCGCGGGCGAGTCCTTCACCTTCGAGATCATGCTGCAGCAGGGCGCCACCGAGACGCAGCAGGTCGTCGATCTCTACGTGCCAATGCTGGCGCGGCTCGGGATCGTGCCAGAGATCTCCACTGTAGACAAACCGCAATATGTCGACCGCACCACGCATTTCGATTTCGGCATGACCTGGTACACCCGCGGTCTCTCGCTCAGCCCGGGCAACGAGCAGGCGCTCTACTGGGGCAGCGAGGCCGCCGACACCGAGGGCTCGCGCAACTGGATGGGCATGAAGAGCCCGGCCGCAGACGCGATGATCCGGAAACTCCTCACCTCCGAGAGCCATGACGATTTCGTCGCCGCCACCCGCGCGCTCGACCGCGTGTTGACGGCGGGCCGCTATGTCATTCCGGTCTGGTTCAGCTCCGACGCGAAGATTGCCCATGCGAAGGAACTGAAGTATCCCGAACACCTGCCGATCTATGGCGACTGGATCGGCTTCCAGCCGGATGTCTGGTGGTATGAGGACTAAGGGATGAGACAGCTTCTGATCGCGGCACTTTGCCTCGGGCTTTTGGGATGCAACACCGTCGAGGGGATGGGCCAGGACATCTCGTCGGGCGCACAGACGGTCAAGAACTCCTTTTGAACCCGCTCAGACGTTAGCGTTGTCTTTACATCCGTGCCCCATGCTCGGTCCCCGAGGGTATGGAGGCATCCATGCATTGGCACGACGTTCAGCACGCTTGGGACGATCTGGGAGACCAGATCCAGGACCAGTGGCCCGCGACAAAGGCGCTCGACCTGGCGATCATCGCCGGCGACAAGATCCGTTTTACCGCCTACCTCGCGAAGGTTCACGACCTGACGATGGCGGAAGCGGACGAGGCCATCGACCTCTGGCTGTTGCGTATCCGGGCGACACATGCCGACCACAGATTGCGTAGGGCCGGGTAGCCGCACCGCGAGTCCTTGCATCGACCGTTCTGAACACCTAGCCCCTCGCTCCGTGACACACTCGATCGATGACAGAGGCCCCGCGCCGGCCTGCCCGACCCCGTTCAACCTTGCCGGATACGTGCTCGACGCCGGGCTGGCCATGCCTGAAAAACCCGCACTCGTCCGCGTTGGTGCGGAGGGTGCGGATCTCACGCATGGCGCCCTGCGGCAGGCGGTCCTCGGTCTCGCCGCGCATCTCCGGGACCGCGGCCTCGCACCGGGCGGAAGGGTGCTGATCCGGCTCGGCAACGATCCGGCCTTTCCCATCGCCTTCCTTGCCGCCGCGGCCGCCGACCTTGTGCCGGTGGTCGTCTCCAGCCTCCTCACCGCGCCCGAGCTCGCCCAGGCGGCCGCCCATGTGCACCCGGTCCTCGCCATCGCCGATCCCGCCCTGCCGCTCTGCGATCTGCCCTGCCCGGTGCTGCCCGTCGACGCGCTCGCACCGGCCATGGCGGCCGCGCCCGCCGAGCCGGTCGCGGGCAACCCCGACCGGCCGGGCTATATCGTCTTCACCTCCGGCACCACTTCCGCGAAGCCGCGAGCGGTGCTGCACGCCCATCGCGCGGTCTGGGCACGGCGAATGATGTGGCGGGATTGGTACGGGCTCGGCCGGGGCGACAGGATGCTCCATGCTGGCGCCTTCAACTGGACCTTCACGCTGGGCACAGGGCTTCTCGACCCTTGGGCGGCGGGCGCCACGGCCCTGGTTCCGGCTCCTGGCCACCCGCCCGAGGCCCTGCCGCCGTTCGTCGGCGCGTCCGACGCGACGATCTTCGCCGCCGCTCCGGGTATCTACCGCCGGATGCTCGACCGCGGCGCCGCCTTCGACGCGCCCGCGCTCCGGCACGGCCTCTCGGCGGGCGAAAAGCTCTCCGACGGACTCCGCGCCCGTTGGCGGGATGCGACGGGCACCGCCCTGCACGAAGCCTTCGGGATGAGCGAATGCTCCACCTTCGTCTCCGGCGGCCCCGCGGCACCGGCCCCCGCCGGCACCCTCGGCCGCGCTCAGGACGGCCGGAACGTCGCGCTGGTCGACGAGAGCGGGCGTCCGGTTCCGCGCGGCGCGCCCGGCCAGATCGCCGTCTCCGCCGCCGATCCCGGCCTCATGCTCGGCTATCTCGGCGCCGACCGGGCCCTCGACCTGCCGCTGACCCGGGGGCGCTTCCTCTCGGGCGACATGGCGTCGATGGATGGGGACGGAAACCTGACCTATCTCGGCCGCGACGACGACCTCCTGAACGTCGGCGGCGTCCGCGTCTCGCCGCTCGAGGTCGAGGCTGCGCTTTCCGCACATCCAGCGATCATCGACTGCGCAGTCGCGGAAATCCGCGTCAAAACGCACGTTTCGGTGATCGCGGCCTTTTGCATTTCTGATGAGCCTCTGGACGAGGACAAGCTAAAAGTGCATATGTCGGGACGTCTTGCACGCTACAAGCAACCGCGTCTTTACGTTCGAGTCGATGCGCTGCCGCGAAACGCAAATGGGAAACTGAAGCGCCGTGCCCTGCGCGACGCCTGGAACGGCGCCGATGATTAAGCTTGACATCTTGTCGGACCCGATCTGTCCGTGGTGCTATATCGGAAAGACCAATCTCGATCGTGCACTGGAGGCGCGGCCGGACCATCCGTTCGAGATCGAGTGGCACCCGTTCCAGCTCAACCCCGACATGCCGCCCGAGGGGATGGACAGGCGGCGCTATCTCGAAGCGAAATTCGGCGGTAGAAACCGCGCGACGGCCATCTACGCCCAGATCGCCGAGGCCGCCCAGACCGCGGGGCTGGCGTTGAACTTCGACCGCATCTCGCGCACGCCGAACACGCTCGACGCCCACCGGGCGATCCACTGGGCGGGGCTCGAGGGGCGGCAGACCGCCATGGTCTCGGCGCTCTTCAGGGCCTATTTCGTCGAGGGCCACGATATCGGCGATCCCGACGTGCTGGCGGATATCGCCGGCGAGACCGGGCTCGACCGCGCGATGTTCCGGCACCTCCTCGGCACCGAGGCCGACCGGGAGGAGATCCGCGCGCGGGACGCCCATGCCCGAGCCAAGGGAGTGACCGGCGTCCCCACCTTCGTGGTCGGCTACCGCCACGTGCTGCCCGGCGCCCAGCCGCCGGAGGTCTGGCAGAAGGTTATCGACGAGGTGCTCGAGCATATCCGAACGGCGGAGCAGGATGCCTAGGACGCTGTCCCGGACGGAATTCGTCGCCCTGATGGCGACGCTCTTCGCGACCATCGCCTTCTCGATCGATTCGATGCTGCCCGCGCTGCCCAAGATCGCCGCGGAGCTGTCGCCGGAGACGCCGAACCACGCGCAGCTGATCCTGACGAGCTTCATCTTCGGCATGGGCATCGGGACCTTCTTCACCGGCGCGCTGTCCGACGCGTTCGGCCGCAAGCCGGTGATCGTCGCGGGCGCGGCCCTCTACATCCTGGCGACGCTTCTGGCCTGGATGGCGGGCACGCTGGAACTGATGCTCGCGGCGAGGGTCCTCCAGGGCCTTGGCGCCTCCGGGCCCCGCGTCGTGGCGCTGGCGATCATCCGCGATCTCTACGAAGGCCGCGGCATGGCGCAGCTCATGTCCTTCGTGATGCTGGTCTTCACCCTGTTCCCGGCCGTGGCGCCGCTGATGGGCACGGGAATCATCGCGTTGGCCGGCTGGCGCGCGATCTTCGGCGTTTTCGTGCTCTTCTCGCTCGTGTCGGCGATCTGGCTGATGATACGGCAGGACGAAACGCTGCCCCCTGAAAGGCGCCGCCCGCTCCGCTGGACGCTGCTCCGCGGCGCCGTGACCGAAGTCCTGTCGAACCGCCACGCCGCCCTGACCATCGTCGCGCTTTCGCTGATCTTCGGCATGCTCTTCGTCGCGCTCTCCACCACCCAGCCGGTTTTCGAGAAGACCTTCGGGCGTGCCGGGAGCTTTCCCTACTATTTCGCGCTCATTGCCGGGATCGCGGCGACCGGCAACATCCTCAACGCCCGGATCGTGATGGTTTTCGGCATGCGCCGCGTGGCGAAGGCGGCGCTTCTGGGGCAGGTGCTGCTTTCGGCGGCGATGCTGGCCTATGCCGCGACCTTGCCCTGGGACACCCCGCTCGCCTTCCCGATCTTCATCGCCTGGACGGCCGGCGTGTTCTCCTGCGTCGGCCTGACCGTGGGCAACCTGAACGCGCTCGCCATGGTGCCGATGGGCCATATCGCGGGCATGGCCTCCTCGATCATCGGCGCGCTCTCCACGGTGGCCTCGGTGCTGATCGCCGCACCTATCGGCCTGGCCTTCGACGGCACGCCCCTGCCTGGCGTCATCGGCGTGCTGGTCTGCGCGATTCTGGCCTTCCTGACCGTGCGCGCCCTGGGAGAGCCGGCGCCGATCGGCGCGACCGATCCCTGAAAAATACGCGATGGCTCGCCGAATGGACGCCAGAAGGCTCGCCTCGCTCGCCGTTCGCGCGTATGACGATTCCAGGCAGGACATGGAGGTGGAACGATGCCCAACGCGGTAATCGAAGAGGATCTGACGATCGAGGGCGACCTGATCGCGAAGGAGAGCAACATCGCGATCAAGGGCCGGATCACCGGCGACGTGCAGGCCAAGGCGGTGGACGTGCAGCCGGGCGGCGTGGTCAAGGGCTCGGTCTCGGCGGAAAGCGTGACGATCAGCGGCGAGCTGACCGGCACGGTCTCCTGCGGCGATCTTGCTCTGAACGAGACCGCGCGCGTCTCGGCCGATCTCTCGGCGAAGACCCTCACCTCGATGAAGGGCTCGCGCGTGACCGGCAAGGTGGAAATCAAGGGCGCGTAAGATCTACGCGGCCTTCGCCGGACGAACCTTGGCGGCAAGATCGCGGGCGATGGCGAAGGCGCCCTTGATCTTGTCGCTGTCCTTCGCCCAGTCGCGGCGGACGACGATCTTGTTGTCCTTCACCTTGGCGAGCCCGCGCTGATCCTCGAGGAATTCGACGAGCCCCTTGGGGTTCCCGAACTTGTCCATGTGGAACTGGACCGTCGCTCCCTTCGGCCCGGCGTCCAGCCGCGCGATCCCGGCCTTCTTGCACTCGGCCTTGATACGCACAACGAGGAGGAGCGTGTTCACCTCCTTCGGGAGCTTGCCGAACCGGTCGATCAGCTCGGCGGCGAAGCCTTCGAGTTCCACCTTGGTGGTGAGCGCCGAGAGCCGGCGATAGAGCCCGAGCCGCACGTCGAGATCGGGCACGTAGTCTTCGGGGATCAGCACCGGAACCCCAAGGTTGATCGTGGGTGCCCATTGCCCGTCGGCCTCGGTCAGGCCCTCGAGCTGGCCCGAGCGGATCTTGGCGATCGCCTCCTCCAGCATCGACTGGTAGAGTTCGTAGCCCACCTCGCGGATCTGCCCCGACTGCTCCTCGCCCACGAGGTTCCCGGCGCCGCGAATGTCGAGATCCTGCGAGGCCAGTGAAAATCCGGCCCCAAGCGAGTCGAGCGAGGAGAGGACGCGGAGCCGCTTCTCGGCGGTCGGCGTGAGCTTCGCGCGCGGTTTCGTCGTGAGATAGGCATAGGCCCGCGCCTTCGAGCGGCCCACGCGGCCCCTGATCTGGTAGAGTTGCGCCAGCCCATACATGTCGGCCCGGTGCACGACCATGGTGTTCGCGGTCGGAATATCGAGACCCGACTCCACGATGGTCGTCGCCAGCAGCACGTCGTACTTGCCGTCGTAGAAGGCGTTCATCCGGTCGTCGAGCTCGCCCGCCGCCATCTGCCCATGGGCGGTGATGAAAGCCACCTCGGGCACTTCCTCGCGCAGGAAGGCCTCCATCTCGGCCAGGTCCGAGATCCGGGGCACCACGAAGAACGACTGCCCGCCCCGGTAATGCTCGCGCAGGAGCGCCTCGCGGATCGTCACGGTGTCGAATTCCGAGACATAGGTGCGGATCGCCAGGCGATCGACCGGCGGCGTGCCGATGATCGAGAGGTCCCGCACGCCCACCAGCGACATCTGCAAGGTCCGCGGAATCGGCGTGGCGGTCAGCGTCAGGACGTGGACGTCGGATCGCAGTTCCTTCAGCCGCTCCTTGTGGCCGACGCCGAAATGCTGCTCCTCGTCGACGATCAGGAGCCCGAGGTCGCGGAACTTCACCGATTTCGCAAGCACCGCATGGGTGCCGATCACGATGTCCACCTCGCCGGAGGCCAGCCCGTCGCGGGTCGCAGCCGCCTCCTTGGCGCCGACGAAGCGCGAGAGCTGCCGGACCCTGACCGGGAAGCCTCGGAACCGCTCGGCGAAGGTCTTGTAGTGCTGCCGGGCCAGCAGCGTCGTCGGCGCGATCACCGCCACCTGTGTGCCCGACAACGCGGCGACGAAGGCCGCGCGCATCGCCACCTCGGTCTTGCCGAAGCCCACATCGCCGCAGACGAGCCGGTCCATCGGCGTGCCCGAGGAAAGATCCTCCATCACCGCCTCGATGGCCGCCAGCTGGTCGTCGGTCTCCTCGTACGGAAACCGCGCAGAAAACGCCTCCCACATGCCGTCGGGCGGGGCGAGGATCCGGCCTTTCCGGAGATGCCGCTCCGCCGCCACCCGGATCAACCGGTCGGCGATCTCGCGGATCCGGGCCTTGAGCCGCGCCTTCTTGGCCTGCCAGGCGCCGCCTCCGAGCTTGTCGAGGAGGCCCTCCTCGTGCCCGAAGCGGGTGAGGAGTTCGATGTTCTCGACCGGCAGGTAGAGACGGTCGCCGCCCGCGTATTCGAGATGCAGGCATTCATGCGCCGCCCCCAGTGCCGTGACCACCTCGAGCCCCATGTAGCGGCCCACGCCATGGTCCACGTGGACGATCAGGTCGCCGGGCGAGAGGCTCTGGTGTTCGGTCAGGAAGTTCTCGGCCCGCCGCTTCCGGCGCGGGCCCCGGATCAGCCGGTCGCCCAGCACGTCCTGCTCGGCGATCACCGTGAGCCCGCCGCCCTCGTAGCCGTGCTCCAGCCCCCAGACGATCAGGTGAACCCCGTCCGTCACCCGCCGCAGATCGTCGATGAACTCCGTGCCCCCCAGCCCCTGGTCTTCCAGAAGCCCCTGGAGCCGCTCGCGTGCGCCTTCGGAATAGCTGGCGATCACCACCGGCCCCGCCTGCCGCCGCTTGCGGACATGGTCCACGAGCGCCCCGAACAGGCTGATGTTCTCGTTCTGCCGTTCGGGCGCGAACTCCCGGCCGATCCGCCCGCCCGCATCGGTCACCCCGGGCCCGGTCGGCTGTGGCAGCACCGCGAGCTGCACAACCCGGCGATCCCCAAGTGCGGCGTTCCAGGCCGCGTCGTCGAGATAGAGGAGCCCCGGCGGACAGGGCTTGTAGATCGTGTCGTGCCGCGACTTCGCCTTCAGCGCTTCGCGGCGGGCGTCGTACTGGTCGTCGATCGCCTCCCAGCGCGACAGCCGCTGGGGCGTCACCTGGTCGTCGAGCACCACCGGCACCTCGGGCAGGTAGTCGAAGAGCGTCTCCAGCTTCGCGTGGAAGAACGGCAGCCAATGCTCGACGCCGGCATGTTTCCGCCCCGCGCTCACCGCCTCGTAAAGCGGGTCGTCGGTGCCCGCCGAGCCGAACTCCGCGCGGTAGTTCTGCCGGAAACGGGTGATCGCCGCCTCGTCGAGGATGACCTCGGAGACCGGTGCCAGCTCCACCCGGTCGAGCTTTTCCGTCGTCCGTTGGCTCGCCGCATCGAAGCGCCGCGCGCCGTCGAGCACGTCGCCGAAGAGGTCGAGCCGGATCGGCCCGGTCTCGCCCGGCGGAAAGATGTCGATGATCCCGCCCCGCACCGCATAGTCGCCCGGCTCCGTCACCGTCGGCGCCTGCACGAAACCCATCCGGACGAGAAAGGTCCGGAGCCCTTCTTCGTCGATCCGGTCGCCTACCCGCGCCGCGAAGGCCGCCTCGCGCAGAACCTCCCGCGCCGGCATCCGCTGGGTGGCCGCGTTCAGCGTGGTCAGGAGCACGAAGCGCGAGGGCCCGCCATGGGCCAGAAGCGCCAGCGTCGCCATTCGCGCCGCCGAGATCTCGGCATTGGGCGACACCCGGTCATAGGGCAGGCAGTCCCAGCCCGGCAGCGCGATCACCGGCAGGTCCGGAGCGCGCAGCCGCAAGGCCGCCGCCATCGCCGCCATCCGCTTGTCGTCGCGCGCCACATGGATCGCGGCGCGGCCGTTCTTCTCCACCTCGGCCAGAAGGAGCCCGGCGTCGAACCCCTCGGGCGCGCCGGAAACGGTGATATGACCCGAGGATTTCATGGCGACCACGTGGGCGAGCCGGCGAGCGGTGTCAACCGCCCCGACCCTACCAGTTGCCGATGACGAGGATGTTCTGCGCCATCCCGTAAAGCGCTGTGATGAAGATCGAGATCGCCCCGATCACCTGGGTGATCAGCCGGTGCCGCGCCAGCCGCGCCCGAAGCAGCGCCCCGCGCCCGCCCTCGGCCTCGATCCGGAGCCCGGTCCGGAGGTTCAGAAAACCGATGATCGTCATCGGGACGGCGAGGAAGAACACGGCTTGCGCGAATTCGAAATCGTAGAAGAATCCGAGGATGATCAACGTCGTGTGCAACGCCGCGAGGAAGGCGATGATCCAGTGCCCCGAGCTCCGCACGACGTAGAAGACCCGGTTCAGGTTGATCTGCACCAGCGCTTCGAGATCGGCCTCCGCCTGCCCGCCCTGCCGGCCCGCCTTCAGGACCATGTCGAAAGGCACGCCGAGGATCCAGTGGCTCACCGTCGACCACATCACCGCCAGCGCGATCCAGTACCAGAGATTCGAGAACGACCTGAGGTCGATCATTTCGAGAACGGTTTCGTACCAATCCAAGGGAGCGCCGCGCCTCAGCCGTCGTTTCGGAGGCGGAGACTAGGCGGGGCGCGCGGGGATTGCCACCCTTGAGAGCGGGTGACGTTCCGTGCCAGATGCACCCCGGAAACATATCGTCCCGAGGAGCCGGATCATGACCATCGGCCGCCATCCCGCCACCCGCTTCCGCCGCTCCCGCAAGTCCGACGCGATGCGGCGCCTGGTCTCGGAGAACACGCTCTCTACCGCCGATCTGATCTGGCCGATCTTCGTAATGGACGGCACCGATTCCGCCGTGCCGGTGGTGTCGATGCCGGGCGTCCAGCGGCTCACGATCGACCGCGTGGTCCGGGCCGCGGAGGAGGCCGCGGGCCTCGGCATCCCGGCGATCTGTCTCTTTCCCTATACCGACCCGTCGCTCAAGACCGAGCTCTGCGAAGAGGCATGGAACCCCGAGA
>JBNKWI010000072.1:0-17653 GCA_050299695.1 Paracoccaceae bacterium | reverse complement strand
GACCGAAATGGTCGTAGACGTCGAGATAACTTGCACTCCATGGAAACAGCTTCGCGATCTGCTCGACCTCGTCGTGGTTCTCGGCGAGATGCGTGTGCAGCCGCACCCCCTTGTCGCGCGCCAGGAGCGCCGCGTCGCGCATCAGCTCCCGGCTCACCGAGAAGGGCGAACAGGGCGCGAGCCCGACCCGCACCATCGCCCCCGGCGCCGGATCGTGGAACGCGTCCACCACCCGGATCATGTCCTCGAGGATCGCCCGCTCGCCCTCCACCAGAGCGTCCGGCGGCAGCCCGCCCGCGCTCTCGCCGATCGACATCGCCCCCCGCGTCGGGTGGAACCTGAGCCCGATCTCCGCCGCCGCCGCGATGGTGTCGTCGAGCCGCGACCCGTTCGGGTAGAGATAGAGATGGTCCGAGGAGGTCGAGCATCCGGACAGCGCCAGCTCCGCCAGCCCGACCTGGGTGGAGAGGAACATGTCGCCGGGCGTGTAGCGCGCCCAAATCGGGTAGAGCGCCCGGAGCCAGCCGAAGAGGAGCGCATCCTGCCCCGCCGGCACCGCCCGGGTGAGGCTCTGGTAGAGATGGTGATGCGTGTTGACGAGCCCGGGCGTGACGAGGCAGCCCGTGGCGTCGATCGCCTCCGCCCCGTCTGCGACAAGCCCCCGCCCGACGGCGGAAATCAAACCGCCCATGACCAGAATATCCGCGCCCGCCAACTCGGCCCCGGCGTCGTCCATTGTGAGCACCAGATCGGCGTTGCGGATCAGGTGCGGCACCCGCTCAGCCCCGCGCATCGTCCGGATGGCGCGCCACGCCCACCGGGTCCTGGTGGATGATCACGTCCGCCTGCGGCACCGCCTCGACAATCGCCCGACGCAAGGCGGCACCGATCGCATGGGCCTCCTCGAGGCTCTGCGCCCCGTCGAGCTCGATATGCAGGTTCACGAACACCCGCGACCCGGCGGTGCGCGTCTTCAAGTCGTGGAACCCGTAGACCCCCGGCCAGTCGCTCGCGATCTCCTCGATCCGGGCGATCAGGGCCGGGTCGGCCCGGCGGTCCATCAGCGCGTCGGTCGCCCCTTTGCCGATCCGCACCGCGCCGACGATCAGCATCGCCGCCGCGCCCAGCGCCACCACCGAGTCGATCTGCCCGAGCCCGAAGCGCTGCGACGCCCAGAGCGAGATCACCGCCCCCAGCCCCGGCACCAGATCGCCCAGGTAGTGCAGCGAATCCGCGCTCACCACCCGGCTCCCCGTGGCCCGCGCGACATGGCGCTGCCAGAGCACCAGCCCGACGGTGAGAAGGATCGAGACGCCCATCACCACCATGCCGCTGGTCTCGCCGGTGAGCGGCGCCGGCGCGTCTGCGAGGAGCCGCCGCACCGCCGCCCAGCCGATCACCCCGGCCGAAACGAAGATGAACACCGACTGGCCCAGCGCCGCGAGATCCTCGGCCGAGCTGTGCCCGAAGGCGTGGTCCTCGTCGGCCGGCTTCGCGGCATAGGCGATGGCGGCGAGCCCGCCGGCGGAAATCATCAGATCGACCGCCGAATCGGCCAGCGAGGCGGCGACCGACAGGGCCCCGGTCTCGCCCAGCGCCCAGATCTTCAGCCCGACCAGCGTCAGCGCGACCGTGACAGAGGCCAGGCCGGCCGACAGGTTCAGCGTCGTGTCACGTCTCAGGGCGGGTCTCCCGGTCTCTTCCGACCGCGACCCTAGCGAACCCCGGCGCCGGGCGCGAGGGGCTCAGGCGTAGCTCACCACCTCGATCTCGATCCCGTCGCCATCGCGGAAATAGAACCGCCGCCCGGGCTCGTAATCGGCGTGGTTGTGGGGCGTGAACCCCTCGTCCCGGACCCGCGCCTCGGTGGCGTCCAGATCGTCGACCACCACTGCCCAGTGATTGAGCCCGCCCCGCGTGGTGTAGCTGATCCCCGGCGCATCGGCCTCGACGGCCGGCCGGTAGAGCGCCACATAGGTCGCCTCCTCGCCCACATGGAGGGTGTGGCCATTGTCCTTGGCCGCGCCTTCCCAGCGGGTCCGCCAGCCGAACACCCGGTGCAGCCAGGCGGCGGTGGCCACGGGGTCGGTGACGGTGACATTGACATGTTCGAGACGGGCTGACGCTTGCATCGGGCACTCCTTTTCCGATCTGACGGAGAGAACCCTAGAACCTCGAGCGAACTTGAGGTCAAACGAAAACTTTTACGCCTTTCCAGGCACTTGACCCGCGCCGCGCGCGTTACAGCATCGACGGCACCACCAGGTCGGGCGGCCGGTGCCCGTCATTGAAGGTCTTGATGTTGATGATCACCTTCTCGCCCATCTCGACCCGCCCCTCGACGGTGGCCGAGCCCATATGCGGCAGCAAGACCACATTGGGCAGCGCCCGGAGCCGGGGGTTGATCTCGTGGCCATGCTCGAACACGTCGAGCCCCGCCCCGGCGATCTCGCCGGCCCTGAGCATCCGCGTCAGCGCGTTCTCGTCGATCACCTCGCCGCGGGAGGTGTTCACGATGATCGCATCGGGCTTCATCATCTTCAGCCGCCGCGCATTCATCAGATGGAACGTGGACGGCGTATGCGGGCAGTTCACCGAGACGATATCGACCCGCCGCACCATCTGGTCGAGGCTCTCCCAATAGGTCGCGTCGAGCTCCTCCTCGACCTCGGGCCGCAGCCGCCGCCGGTTGTGGTAATGCACCTGCATCCCGAACGCCACCGCGCGCCGCGCCACCGCCTGGCCGATCCGGCCCATGCCGAGGATGCCCAGCCGCCGCCCGCCGACCCGTCCGCCCATATAGGCGGTGGGCGCCCAGCCCTCCCAGTCGCCTTTCTGCATCACCGCCATGCCTTCGGGGATCCGCCGGATCACCGAGAGGATCAGCGCCATGGTCATGTCGGCGGTGTCCTCGGTGACGACACCGGGCGTGTTCGACACCAGGATCCCCCGCTGCCGCGCCGAGGCCACGTCGATATGATCGACCCCCGCCCCGTAATTCGCGATCAGCTTCAGCCTTTCGCCCGCCTGCGCCAGGAGCGTGGCGTCGATCTGGTCGGTCACGCAGGGCACAAGCACATCGGCGCCGCGGATCGCCAGCGCCAGCTCCTCGCGGGTCATCTTCGAATCGTCGGACCGGAGCGTGACGTCGAACAGTTCCTTCATCCGGGTCTCCACCCGTTCCGGCAACCGTCGCGTGACAACCACACCGAGCTTCTTGCCACCCATCTTGACCCGCGCTCCGTCTTCCGTTCCGGCTCCGTCTGAGGCAAAGTGTCAAGGAACGGGGCGCGGCACAAGCCATCCGAAAGACGCCCTGAGCGAAACCGGCACGGGCAGGCCGAAATCACGAAGGCGGGCATGACAACCAGACGCAACGCGGGCTTTCTCCTGGCGGCCGCCCTGGCGTTCTGCACCCCCGCCCTGTCGGCGGCCGACGACAACGGGGCCAGCGAAACGGACGCCGGCGAAAAGACCGTCGGACCTGTCACCCACCTGCCCCTGCCGCGCTACGTGTCGCTCAAGACGACCGAGGGCAATGTCCGCCGCGGCCCCTCGCTCTCGCACCGGATCGACTGGGTCTTCACCCGCCGCGACATGCCCTTGGAGATCACCGACGAATTCGGCCACTGGCGCCGGGTGCGCGACCTCGACGGCGCCGGCGGCTGGATGCATTACTCGCTCCTCTCCGGCACCCGCACGGTGATCGTGCAGGAAGACATGGTGGCGCTCGCGATGAAGCCCGAAGACGGCGCCCCGGTGAACGCCCGCGCCGAAGCCGGCGTGATCGCCCGGCTCGGCGAATGCACCCTCGACTGGTGCCGGATCAGCGCCGACGGCGAAAAGGGCTGGGTCCGCAAGACCGCGCTCTGGGGCGTCGGCCCGGACGAGATCCGCGAATAGTGCAGAGTCGCTGACGCGGCGGCCGATCCGGACCGAGCCGAATGCATCGGGCGGGCCCGGCATTTCCCGGTGCCCCCGCCCGAACAGCGCCGAAGGCGCCGGGCGAGCGAGCCGCCAGCGTGGGCAGGCTTGCAATTTTCGATACCGACAGCCGAACGATACCCCCCGCCCGGAATCAAGGCCCGGCACGGGCCGCCGGGCGAGCGCCTGCCCGTTCCGGCGGGCTGGCGCTTTTGTGACGTTAGCGCGGACCTTAGAGGTCGGAGGTACTTGGCACCATAAAGTGAGTGGAAAACCGTTGCAGCGCCATCCCGCGGGCTGGCGCTCGCCCGGCTTGCGCTGCAATGCTCCCCGAACCGCAGCGCCACCAAACCTCAGGCCGCCAACCCCCGCCCGCGCAACAGCGCCTCCGGTCCCGGCATCCGCCCCCTAAACCGAGTGTAGAGCGCCTCCGCCTCCTCCGACCCGCCCACCGAAAGGATCGTCTCCTCCAACCGACGCGCGGTCTCGGCATCGAACGCGCCCCCCGCCTCCTCGAAGGCCGCGAAGGCGTCGGCATCCATCACCTCGGACCACATGTAGGAATAATACCCGCTCGAATAGCCGTCGCCCGCGAAGACATGGGCGAAATGCGGCGTCGCATGGCGCATGCCGATCGCCCGCGGCATGCCGATCCCTTCCAGCACCTCCGCCTGCTTCTGCATCGGATCCGCCGGCGCCGGCCCGTCATGGAAGGCGAGATCC
Organism: Paracoccaceae bacterium; assembly: GCA_050299695.1. Taxonomy (GTDB): domain Bacteria; phylum Pseudomonadota; class Alphaproteobacteria; order Rhodobacterales; family Rhodobacteraceae; genus Ovoidimarina. The sequence goes on along the minus strand of JBNKWI010000072.1, from coordinate 13,006 downwards.
ACCAAAGCCGAGGCCAGGTATTCCACCGTCTGGAACCCCATGTCGAAGGTCCGTGCGCCCAACAGCCGCTCCCGCAGATCGTCCGGCATCGCCTCTCCGGTCCTCGCATGCGTCGCGAATTCCGACAGCACCTCCGGCACCTCCAGCCAGTGCTCGTAGAGCTGCGAGGGAAGCTCCACGAAATCCCGCGCGACCGAGGTGCCCGAAATGCTCTCATAGGTCACGTCCGACAGCATCTGGTGCAGCGCATGACCGAATTCGTGGAACAAGGTCCGGGCATCGTCATAGGACAACAAGGCCGGCGCCCCCGCCGAAGGCTTGGCGAAATTGCAGACGTTCAGCACGATGGGCCGCTGCTCGCCGCCCAGCTTCCGCTGCGACCGCATCGCCGAACACCAGGCCCCCGACCGCTTCGAGGCCCGCGCATAGTAATCGCCGACGAAGAGCGCCATGTGCCGCCCGTCCCGCGTCACCTCCCAGGCGCGGGCATCCGGGTGGTGCAGCCCGACATCCACGGGCGAAAACTCCAGCCCGAACAACCGGTTGGCACAGGCGAACGCCGCCTCGATCATCCGGTCGAGCTGCAGGTACGGCTTCAGCTCCGCCTCGTCGAGATCGTGTTCCGCCTTGCGCCGCTTCTCCGCGTAGTAGCGCCAGTCCCAGGCCTCGAGCCGCCCCTGAATGCCGTCCGCACGGAGCATTGCCTCCAGCACCGCGGCATCCGCATCCGCTGCCGCCTTGGCCGGCGCCCAGACCTGCATCAGGAGGTCCCGCACCGATCCGGGCGTCTTCGCCATCTCGGTCTCGAGCTTGAACTCTGCGAAATTCCCGTAGCCCAGAAGCCGCGCCCGCTCCTCGCGGAGCGCCAGGGTCTCCCCCGCGATCGCCCGGTTGTCCGTCTCGCCGCCATTCGCCCCGCGCGCCACCCAGGCCTCGTAGGCCAGCCGCCGGAGCTCTCGGTCGGGCGAGAACTGCAGGAACGGCACCACCAGCGACCGCGACAGCGTCACGACCGGCCCGTCCGCGCCGCGCTCTTGCCCCGCCGCCCGGGCGGCGTCCGCCACGAAATCCGGAAGCTCCGCCAGCGCGGCCTCCGGCAAGGGCATCGACCACGACGCCTCGTCCTTCAGGAGGTTCTGCGTGAACGCCGTCCCGAGCACCGCCAGCCGCTCCTTCACCGCCTTCAACCGCTCCCGGTCCGCGCCCTCGAGCTGCGCGCCCGCCCGCACGAAACCCCGCCGCGTCAGCATCAGCACCCGCGCCTGCTCGGGCGAGAGCCCCAGCCCGTCGCGGCCCTCCCACAGCGCCTCGATCCGCGCGAAAAGCGCCGGGTTCATCGTCACTTCCGACCCGTAGGCCGACAGCTTCGGCGAGAACTCCCGCTGCAGCGCGTTCCGCGCCTCGTTCGTGTCGGTCCCCGCCAGCGTGTAGAACACGCCCAGGACCCGGCCCAGCGCCTCGTCGGCCCGCTCCAGCGCCTCCACCGTGTTGGCGAATGTCGGCGGCTCCGGGTTCCCGGCAATCGCCGCCACCGCCGCCCGCGCCTCCTCGAGCGCCGCCTCCACGGCAGGCGCGAAATCCGCGTCGGAAATCGCCGCGAAAGGCGCGATCCCGAAGGGCAGGTCGGAGGGGGCAAGCAGCGGGTTGGTCATGGGGCGAACTCCTTTTGCCCCCTAGATAGGGCAATTTCCGGAAAAGGTGACAGGGCTTTCCGGCCCGAGCATGCGCGACACCCGCAGGCGCCCCTCCGGCACGACGGGCCTGGCGCTCCAACGCCCGTTCGCCCCCGCCCGAACAACGCCGAAGCCGCCGGGCCGGGGTTCACTCCCACGGGAAGGCGCTCGCCTGCGCTTCGGTTCGTCAGGCAACCGCGACGCAAGCGGCGGCCGGACCTCTCAGTGCAACAGCATCCGCGCCGCGATCCGGTGCGCCTCTTCCAGGGCTTCACGCACGCCCTCGAGATCGCGATGCTCGGCAAAGGCGATCAGATCCTGCAGGACCCCGATCACCCAGGCATCGCCCTCGATCTGGTTCGCCGGGAAATAGGGCATCTCCGGGTCGTCGGCCGTCCGGGCCGCATGATCCGCCACCGCTTCGTGCAAATCCTGAACAGGCCGCTTCGGCATGTCACCAACTCCGGAAAACGAAGCTTCAACCAACTGTTCTCGAGCCTAGCCCCGCCCCACCGGTCGGTCAACCGACACTCACGTCTGTATCCGGACACCGGCCGGCCGAACCGGCAGGCGGGCACCTTACGCATTTGTAATCCCGCCGAAAGGCACCGCTCAGGCGGCCACCACATTTCCAGTCCTGTACCGGCGCACAGATCCCGGCGCCGCCGAACAACCGGAGTGGTCCCATGTATGTCAGCCCGTTTTTCCTGCAATCCGTCCTGGCGCTCGTCGCCGGCATCGCCATCCTGATCGCGCCCCGGATCCTCAACTATGTGGTAGCCGCCTACCTGATCCTCGCGGGCCTTTCCGGCCTCGCCCTAGGCCAGTGAGGAGGGCCCGGCCATGACCCGCGACTGCAAGATCCTCCTGCTCCAGGGCGGCGGCGCGCTCGGCGCCTATCAGGGCGGCGCCGCCGAGGCACTGATCGGGGCCAGCGAGGCCCCCGACTGGGTCGCCGGCATCTCCATCGGCGCGATCAACGCCGCGCTTCTCGCCGGGAACGCGCCGGGCGACGGGGTCGCCGCGATGCGCGCCTTCTGGACCCGCATCAGCGCCGGCCACGGCCCCGCCGCCCTGTCCTGGCTTTCGCCCCGATTGCAGATCGCGACCGGTGCCGCCGAGGCGCTCGGGCTCGGTGCGCCCGGCTTCTTCGCCCCGCGCTTCCCCCCGGCCGCCGCGATGCCGCCGGGCAGCGCCGGCGCGACGAGCTACTACGACACCGCGCCCCTGCGCAAAACGCTCCTCGAGCTCGTCGATTTCGACCGCCTCAACGCCGGCCCGATGCGCTTCAGCGTGGGCGCGGTGAACGTCGCCACCGGCAACATGACCTGGTTCGACTGCCGCGACACCCGCATCCGCCCCGAGCATGTCATGGCCTCGGGCGCGCTCCCGCCCGGCTTCCCCGCCGTCGAGATCGACGGCGCCTTCTACTGGGACGGCGGCCTCGTCTCGAACGCGCCACTCTCCTACGTGCTCGACGCCCAGGACGGCGGCGAGAACCTCACGATCTACCAGATCGACCTCTGGAGCGCCCGGGGCCGCATCCCCGACACGGTCTGGGCCGTCGACAGCCGCGTCAAGGACATCCGCTTCTCCTCCCGCACCCGCCTCAACACCGACCTGATGCGCACCCGCCACGAGATGCACCAGGCCGCGCGCCGCCTCGCCCGGCGCTTACCGCCCGAGTTCCGCGACGACCCAGACCTCGCCCGCCTGATGCACGTCACCAACGACCCGCGGATCCGCATCGCGCACCTGATCTACAAGGAGCGCCCGGCCGAGGACGGCACCAAGGATTTCGAATTCTCCCGCCCGACCATGCTGGCCCACTGGCAGGCCGGCCGGCGCGACGCGATCCGCGGCCTCGCCCATCCCGGCTGGCAGGCCCGCCACGTCTCGCCCGCGCAGATCGACGTCATCGACCTCGCCGAACCCGGCCCCACGCCCGCAACCGCACCGCCGCCCCGCCGCCCGAAGGCCCGCGCCGCGCGGCTCCACTGATCACGCCCCGTCCTCCACCGGCGGCGTCTCGAGAAGCCGCACCAGCCGCCCCAGCGCCTCCGCCAGCAGCTCGCGGCTCTCCACAGCGCTCACCGTCGGTCGCACCGCCGCCGGCGCGCGGGCGGCATCCAGCGCCAGCTCGTCCGCCGCCCGCATCTTCAATCCCTCGGCCTCGCCGGCCCGCACGAAGGTCGACAGCCGCCAGCCCCGCGGCAGCGGCAGCCAGAAGAACGGCACCGGATCGCGCATCACCGCCCCGAACCGCGCCAGCATCGGCCGCGCGAGCGCCACCCGCGCCTCGATCTCCGCCCGCACGTTGCGCCGGATCTCCGCCCCTGCCCCGGACTCCAGAAGCGCCTCCATCAGCTGCGCCTGCGGCTCGGGCATCCCGTAGAAATGCTGCTGCGCGATGGCCCGCATCTCGGCGCCCCGCCCCGGCGGCGCGATGATCGCGCCCAGCCGCAGCGCGGGGCTCACCGTCTTCGTGAGCGTCCCCGCCACCCAGGTGATCTCCGGCGCCATCAGCCGGTAGGACGGCCCGACCAGATCGGCCACGCCGAAGCAATCGTCGTCGAGGATCGCCACATGCCGCGCCCGCGCCACGGCGATCAGCGCCTCGCGCCGCGCCCGGCTCGTGGTCCGCGTGGTCGGGTTGTTCACGCAGGCGCTCGTCACCAGGACCTGCGCTCCGGTCTCCGCCGCGACCCGGTCGAACGCCTCGGGCAGGATCCCCTCCGCGTCCACCGGAAGCCCGCGCAGCTCCGCGCGAAGCATCCGGCAGATGCTGCGGATCCCCTGGTAGGTCAGCTCCTCCGACAGCACCACCGGCCGCGACCCGTACAAGAGCCCCGACAGCGCCATCACCAGCGCCTGCTGTCCGCCGAAGGTGGGCGTCACGTCCTCCGGCGCGATCTCGCCATGGTCCTCGCCCGAGAACCAGCGCGCGAGCTCGCGGGTCAGCACGCTATCGGCCGAGGTCACCGGGTAGTGCAGGTAGGCCCCCGGTTCCGGATCGGGCAGGCCGCGCATCAGATCGGTGACGACTCGCGCCTGGCCCACATCGGGCACGCTCGCGGTCCGGAGGTTGATCCAGCCCGACGGCGTCGGATCGAGCGGCGCGCGTCGCACCGCCTCCGGCGCGGCCACGAAGGTCCCGCTGCCCTGCACCGCGGTCAGGACCCCCTCGTCCACCGCCATCCGGTAGCCCCGCGCCACCGTCCCCGGCGTGACCCCCAGCCGGTAGGCCAGCTCGCGGACCGGCGGCAGCCGGTCGCCCGGGGTCAGACGTCCGGTCGCGACCGCGTCCCGAAGCCCCGCGAGAAGCCGCAGGTATTTCGGCTCGGCACCCTCGGGAAGAAATATTGTACCCATAACAATTGTCCATTCGACAGCGGTATCACGGGTATTGTATCACATGTTCGCTCGGATTCAAATATTGTATCAATACAGAAAGGGGTACAAAAATGGCCATGTCCACCCGGACCGCCCAGATCCGCCTGCTACCGCCCCTAACGCGGTTGCTTTACGAGGGCATGTTGCTCGCCTGGGAATGGGAAACCCGCCGCACCACCCGCAAGGGCCTCCGGAACCTGCCGCCGCACCTCCTGCGCGACATCGGCCTCAGCCCGTCCGCCGCCGCAACCGAGGTGGAAAAGCCGTTCTGGCAGCCATAGGCCGATCGCTCACTAGGTCACCCCCCCGGAACAGGTTCCGCAGAGCCCCCGGTCGGGTGCCGGCCCGCACCACCGGAGGCGTCCCACCCCGCGACGACTGCACATTACCCCGCCCGGAACAAGGCCCGCAGGGCCGCCGGGCAAGCGCCTGCCCGTTCGGGCGGGCTGGCGCTCGCCCGGCTCCACGCTTCGTGACGACGGACGGTTCCCGCCCAACCTCACCTCACGAAACCGTGATCGCTTCCGCACCCACCCCGCCCCTCGACACCGCCGGCCCCGAAACCTGCCTCCGCCGGTGTACAGGTTGTGCACATCCTGTGTACGGGTTGTGCACCCCGCCCTTTACCTTGCGCCGCCCCGGCGGTACCCCAGCGGAACCGTTAACACGGAGGCAGGACGATGCCCGAAGACCTGATCAACTCCTTCATGACCGGCCCCGACGAGAACGGCCGTTTCGGCCAGTTCGGCGGGCGCTTCGTGTCGGAAACGCTGATGCCGCTCATTCTCGCGCTCGAGGCCGAGTACGAGAAGGCGAAGACCGACCAGAGCTTCTGGGACGAGATGAACCATCTCTGGACCCACTATGTCGGCCGCCCCTCGCCCTTGTACTTCGCCGAGCGCCTCACCGAGCGCCTCGGCGGCGCGAAGGTCTACATGAAGCGCGACGAGCTGAACCATACCGGCGCGCACAAGATCAACAACGTCCTGGGCCAGATCATCCTCGCCCGCCGCATGGGCAAGACCCGGATCATCGCCGAGACCGGCGCCGGCCAGCATGGCGTGGCCACCGCCACGGTCTGCGCGAAATTCGGCCTGAAATGCGTGGTCTACATGGGCAAGCATGATGTCGAGCGCCAGGCGCCGAACGTGTTCCGCATGCGCCTCCTCGGCGCCGAGGTGATCCCGGTGACCTCCGGCCGCGGCACCCTGAAGGACGCCATGAACGACGCCCTGCGCGACTGGGTGACCAATGTCCGCGACACCTTCTACTGCATCGGCACGGTGGCGGGGCCGCATCCCTACCCGGCGATGGTCCGCGATTTCCAGTCGATCATCGGCAAGGAAGCCCGGGAACAGATGATGGCCGCCGAGGGCCGTCTCCCCGACACGCTCGTCGCCGCGATCGGCGGCGGCTCGAACGCCATGGGCCTGTTCTACCCGTTCCTCGACGACAAGGACGTGGCGATCATCGGCGTCGAGGCCGGCGGCAAGGGCGTCGACGAGAAGATGGAGCATTGCGCCTCGCTCACCGGCGGGCGGCCAGGGGTGCTGCACGGCAACCGGACCTACCTCTTGCAGGACGGCGACGGCCAGATCCTCGAGGGTTTCTCGATCTCCGCCGGGCTCGACTACCCGGGCATCGGCCCCGAGCATTCCTGGCTCCACGAGACCGGCCGGGCATCGTACGTTGCGATAACCGACAAGGAGGCGCTGGCGGCGTTCCAGCTCTGCTGCGAGACCGAGGGGATCATCCCCGCGCTCGAACCCTCCCACGCCCTCGCCCACGTCATGAAGATCGCCCCCCAGCTCCCGAAGGACCACCTGATCTGCATGAACATGTGCGGGCGGGGCGACAAGGACATCTTCGCCGTGGCGCAGCACCTCGGCTTCGACATGAAACTATAGGCCTGAAAACAACATCTTGCCCGACATAAACCAAAGTTTATGGCCGCCGGAAGAAAGTTTATGGCACAGGGCCGCGATTTCTGGCCCATGGATGGGGCAGCGCGGCGTCCACCACACACCGACCACCACTCACGGGCGGGCACCTTTTTTCGGGTTTCGCACGAACCCGCCTTCCCGTGCGCCGCGCTGCACCTCAAGCCCGGACGGAAACCGAAAGATGGACCGCCGATATTTCCTGACCGCCCTCGCCGCGTTCGCAGCCGCCCCGGCCGCCGCCCAGGACGCCGAAGACCCGCCCCTTGTCGACCAGATCGTCGCCGAGCTGAGGTTCCACGGCTACGACAATTTCCGCATTTCCCGGACCTTTCTCGGCCGCACGCGCATCGTCGCGGAATCGCGGGACCGAATCCGCGAGGTGGTGATCGACACCGGCACCGGCGAGATCCTGCGGGACTACTGGAAAGCCAAGGCCTCCTTCCCGGACGGGGTCCCCGAAGGCGAGGAACCCTTGCTCGGCGGCCCCTCCCAATCGAACACCCCGCCGCCGCCTAGCTCCGGGCCGGGGAGCGGCAACGCCGCTGGCAACGGCGCCCGCGGCGAGAACGGCGGCCCCGACAAGTCGCCCGCAAACACACCCGCCAATTGACGCCGCCGCCCGCGCCGGCACAATCACAAGCAGAAACGAGGCCGACCATTGCGCGAAACCCTGGGCGTAACCGCGATCCTCGCGGTGCAGCTGGTTTGCACCGCCTTCTTCGTCTGGGACATCGCCTCCAGCGCCTTCGGGATCCGCACCCGCCCGCTGCCCTGGCATGTCCACGAACTCCTCGAAGTCGGTTCGGCGGTCGGCCTGGTGCTGGGCGTGATCTTCGGGGCCCTCGTCCTTGCCCGCACCAGGCAGCGCCAGGCCCGCGCCGAGGCACGGCTCCGCGCCGCCTCGGCCGCGTTCCGCGAACTGCTCGAACAACGCTTCGGAGAATGGGGCCTGACACCGGCCGAACGCGACGTGGCGCTGTTCTCGATCAAGGGCCTCTCGACCGGCGAGATCGCCGCGCTCCGCGCCACCTCCGAAGGCACCGTCAAGGCGCAGAGCAACGCGATCTACCGCAAGGCCGGCGTCTCGGGACGCCCGCAGCTCCTGTCGCTGTTCCTCGAGGAACTGATGGACGACGAGACGGCCCCCTGCCGCGCCGCCGCGCGAACCCCCTAGAGCGCAACCTCGCGCAGGATCTCGAGCGGCACCACCTCGAGCGCCCTGAGATGCGTCGCCGCGAGCCGCACGCCCGGCGCGCAGCCCTCCTCATGCGCCTGCAGGAACCGGCTCGCGCAGAGGCACCAGCGGTCGCCCGGCTTCAACCCGGGAAACATGAACTGGGGCTGGGGCGTCGACAGGTCGTTGCCGACATATTTCGAATAGGCCAGGAACTCCGCGGTCATGATGGCGCAGACCGTGTGACTGCCCCGGTCCTCGGCGCAGGTATTGCAGGCGCCGTCGCGGAAGAACCCGGTGAGCGGCGCGTCGGAACAGGGTTCCAGTGGCTCGCCCATCACGTTCAGCGACGGGTCCGGTATCACGGCGCGAGGCATGCGGTGCTCCACTCGATCCAGCGGCCGTGGAAATCGGCACGGCCGAGCGCAAGCCTGTCACCTCGCGGCCAGACCTGCAAGCGGAGCGCGGCGCCGCGCCCGTCCTCGGCCTCCATCGAGAAATGCGCCAGGGGCGCGGTCTCCGTCGCCCCGACCCCGGCGCCCTCCAGCAGCGCCGCACAGCGCGCTTGCACCGAAGCCGGGAAATACTGCCAGGCCACCGTGTGGAAGACCACATGCGCCTCGCCCTCCCGCCTGTCGGCCAGCGCCTCCGACAGCCAATCGGTGGCATCGCCCCTTGCGATCCGGGCGGGCGCCGCCTGCGCCACCCCGATCGCCGCCTCGGTGAAAGACAGCCGCTCGGGCTGATCGGGCCAGAGATAGGAGAAGAGCCGGTCGGCATCGCGCACCGGATCGAGCGGGTTCAGATCCACCCCGGCCCGGCCCGCGATGTGCAGGCCCTGCGGCGCGGCGCCGGCCCCGTCCAGTCCGGCGCGAGGCGCACGGCGGCGGACGGATCGCCATATGCGACCCCGCCCGCGTCCAAGCGATAGTGATCGGCGCGCAGGTTCAGCCCCGCCGAACAGCCCAGCTCCGACAGCCGGAGCGGCAGGCCGAACCGGGCGGCGACGAGGTGCAGGGCCGGGAGGATCGCCGCGCTGCGCCGGACCTCGTTGGTCCAGGCCATCAACGCCTCGGACCGGTCCGAAAACGCTGCCTCCACCGCCGCCCAGAGCGCCGCGTCGGAGGTCTCCGCCGGCGGATAGACCGCCGTGAGCCCGGCATGTCCCGCCCGCTTCACCGCATGGAGCGCCCCGGCCAGCCGGAGCGGTACCGACTGCCCGCGCGAGGTGACGTCGCCCCTCCAGCCCAGCACCCTCTCGGCCACCGCCGTGCCCGGCGCCAGCCGCTCGGCGGCGAGCGCCAACAGCCGTTCCATGAAGGGCGAGCCAAGCATGGCGCAGGAGCGGGCCTGGTCGCGAAAGGCGTCGCGAACCGGGCTCACCGGAACTTGTCGGCGAGTTTCTGGAAGGCCGTCCGCGTGTCTTCCGGCGCCGGCGGTGGCGCCTCCTGCACGGCCTCCGGCTTTGGCGCGGTTTTCGACGACCGGGGCGGGTTCAGCCGCAGCGCCACCGCGTTCATGAAGCGCCCGGTATCGCCTTCCGCAAGCGCCGCCGCGCCGTCCGAGACGCCGCGCAGCATGTCGTCGAGCCAGGCCTCGTCGGCCTTGGGAAAATCCTTCAGCACGTAATGCGGCACCGCGTCCTTGTGGCCGGGATGGCCGACGCCCATCCGCACCCGTCCATAGCCCTCGCCGATATGGGCGTGGAGCGAGCGGAGCCCGTTATGGCCGGCATGGCCGCCGCCCGTCTTGGCCTTTAGCTTGCCCGGCGCGAGGTCGATCTCGTCGTGGAACACCGTCACGTCAGCCGGGTCGAGCTTGTAGAAGCGCAGCGCCTCGCCCACCGACTGACCCGACAGGTTCATGAAGGTCTCGGGCTTCAGGAGAACGACCTTCTCGGTCCCGAGACGGCCCTCGCTGACCGCGCCCTGGAACTTCGCGCGCCACGGCCCGAACCCGTGGTCCCCGGCGATCCGGTCCACGGCCATGAAGCCGATATTGTGCCGGTTCCGGGCATATTTCGCCCCGGGATTGCCGAGGCCGACGAAAAGGCGCATGGCCGCTCCGGTCCTGCTTCTGGGTGATCCGCTTCATGCCCGCTCCTGCCTCGTGCGGCAAGGGGGCGGACGGCAAGAGGGCGCCCGGAACGAAAACGGGGCCCGAAGGCCCCGCCCGTCGCCGAAAGGCGCCCGAGGCTCAGGCCTCGCTGGCTTCCTCGGCGCCTTCGTCCTCGTCATCGCCGCCCCGTGCGAGGCCCGACGGCGCCGAGATGTTGGCGATCACGAAATCGCGCTCGATGGTCGGCGTCGCGCCGGCCGGCAGGGTGACGTCCGAGATCGTGACGACATCGCCGATATTGAGCCCCGAGAGGTCGATGGTGATGTGGTCGGGGATATCGCCCGCCGTCACCAGGAGCTCGACTTCCGGACGCACGAGCGTCATCACGCCACCCTTGCGCAGGCCGGGCGAGGTCTCTTCGCCGGTGACTTCGACCGGAATGTAGAGCTTCACCTTCGTGGTGCGCTTCAGGCGCATGAAGTCCACATGCGTCGGCAGGTCCTTGACCACGTCGCGCTGCACGTTGCGGCAGATCACGCGCACATCGTCGTGGCCCTCGACCTTCATGTTGAACAGCGTCGAGAGGAAGCGGCCCTGCTTGAGGCGCTTCAGAAGCACGTTGAAGGGGATGTTGATCGGCAGCGGATCGCTTCCGCCGCCATAGATGATGCCAGGTACGTCGCCCGACCGGCGGGCCTGACGAGCGGCCCCCTTGCCTGTCCCCGTCCGTACCGTGGCGTGAAGATCAGGGATCTCACCAGCCATGGTCTACTCCAATGATGTAAGAGGGCATCCTCCAAGGGTGTATGCCCGAGGCCCGCGCGTATAGACGCGAATCCCGCAGTTGAAAAGGCCCAATCTCTCGCAGGTCCGCGCCCGCCCGTGCCTCGGTCGCCGCGGCGCCGTCACCGCGCCGGGGAATGCTCCGGGCGGTCCGCATCCGAGACCCTTCGGGAGCCGTTCCCGTCGATGCCAGCCGACTTCCGGGGTCTCACGCCCGTCCGGCAGGCGCGGCCTGCACGACGACCCGGCCGCCCGGGGCCATGGGGCCGTCGGCGATCCCCCGTTCGGCCCCCGCGGCCGGTCCGCCGAGCGCCCGGGCGATCGCGGCGGCGCTGTCGTGCCCGGAGACCAGCGGCCGCACCGGCGTCATCCCGGCGAGGCGCATCTCCGGCGGGATCCGGGCGAGGCGGATCGTGTACTCGGTGACGAGCATGGTCTCCGCCCAGGCGCCGTTGGCGCGCAGCAGCTCGTGACGGTCCATGAGCAGGTGATAGTAGCACGCCGTCTTGCAGCCCGGGCGCCCGGACACCCCCGGCAGGGATTGCAGCTTGCGGGCGGCCACCAGCACTTGGGGATCCACCTGCGGCAGGGCGAGGCGATGCTGTGGCGACACCAACAGTTCCCGCGCGGGACACCCCGGGCCAAGCGCACCGGCCCGCAGGCGGATCGGCTTCATCCGGTGCGGCCCCGGGCCGAAGCGGTAGGTCTGGAAGCTCACGAACCTCAGCGGCTGCAGTCCGTTGTCATGGGTCAGCAGCAGGTCCCCGGGCCCGAGCGTCTCGACCGGGCGCGGCCCGGCCTCGGTCTCGATCAGCGTTCCCTTCAGGAAGCAGACCGGGCCGGACTCGAAGGTGAAGTTCGAGGCGGAGATCGTGGCGTAGCCCAGCCACTTGACCTGGGTCACCGAGCCGTCGGGCAGCGAGATCAGGGTGCCCCAGTTGCCGTCGTCGCTCAGGTAGGGCTCCAGTTCGGTGAAGCTGGTGATGCCCGGATAGTTGATCGCGATCAGGTCGCCGTCGGTCGCATTGTAGTCTTCAATAGTGTTGGTGCCGCTGTTGGCCGTGACGACGAAGGTATCCGCCCCGGTGTAGCCATAGAGCGTATCGTTGCCGGCGCCCGCCACGATCCGGTCGTCGCCCTCGCCGGCATAGATCAGGTCGTCGCCGTCCCCGCCCAGGATCGTGTCGGCGCCCTCGTCGCCGTAGAGGATGTCGCCGCCCGCACCGCCCTTGAGCAGGTCGTCGCCCAGCCCGCCGTGGAGGCTGTCGATCCCGTCGCCACCGGAGATCGTGTCGTTGCCGTCACCGCCGTCCAGCGTGTCGTCGCCCGCGCCGCCATCGATCGAATCGTTGCCGCCGCCGCCGGAGATCGTGTCCGACCCCGCGGTGCCGGTGAACGAGTCGTCGCCCTGGCTGCCGTAGACGATGTTGAGGTAGGAGAACTGCGTCGATCCGCCAAGCGTCGCGTCGGGGGTGCCGCCATAGCCGGAATCGCCGATGACGAAGCTTGTCGTCCCGTCCGAGATCGTGAGCGCTCCGCCCTCCGGATCGTAGACGATTGAATAGGTCGACGGCAGCGCCCAAAAGTCGAGCGTTTGCCCGCTGCCGGTCTCGTTGACCGTCGCCCAGAACGACGGGTCGTTCCAGTTCGTGGTGGTTATGGAATAGACCGCCATGCGCCTGCCGGGTCGCCCTTCAACGGCGCGAGGCTAGGCGAAGAACCTTACCGAATGGTGGAGCCGGCCGCGATCAGCCCGGCGGACTGTCCGCGTCGTAGGCCTCGATGATCTTTGCGACCAGCGGGTGCCGCACCACGTCCTTCGCGGTGAAATAGTTGAAGCTCAGGTCCGGGATCACCTTCAGGAGCCGCTCCGCCTCGGACAGCCCGCTCGTCACCCCGCGCGGCAGGTCCACCTGGCTGCGGTCGCCGGTGATGACCATGCGCGAGCCCTCGCCGAGGCGCGTGAGGAACATCTTCATCTG
>JBNKWI010000071.1:0-18832 GCA_050299695.1 Paracoccaceae bacterium | reverse complement strand
TCTTCAGGGGCGCGTCGAGACCGAGGATTCCCGGGCCGCCGAGGAGCGAAGGGTTGTTGTGCCAGATGATATCCGGCTTCAGCTCGTCCACCAGCTTGCGGATCTCGGCGCGGTGCAGCACCGGGTGTCCGGTCTGATGCACGAGGAGGCTCGACAAGACGCCGAGCCGGCTCCGGAGCCCGATCACCCGCACCCCGTCTGCCCCCGGCAGCGCGGAGGCGGGCTGCGGTTCGTTGGCGAGCGACAGGTAGGCATCCTGATCGTAGAGCACGGTGACGTCATGCCCCCGCCCGGCGAACGCGCGGGCCATGCGCTGCACGCTGATCCCGTCGCCGCCGAAGGAATGGGGCGGGTAGAAGGTGGTGGTGAAGAGGAAGCGCAGCGGCTGCGCTGCGGTCTCCTCCACGTCGTCAGGATCACCCCGCATCGCACGCGCTCCCGGCCGCGGCGCGGGGCCTCGGCATTGACCGGGTCGGGAGCGGCCTGTACTGCTCACCGCGGCTCCGGACGACCGGGGCCGCGGATGCTGCCAGGTTGTGCCTTTTCGATATGTCGGTCAGTTCCAAGAACATTTCTCTGACCGTTCCCAAGAAGTTCCCACGGCCACATTCCTGCATCCTCCCTATCACAATAGGGAGGACGCGCCGAATCTCCAACGGTTCCGCAGGTTCGAATTTCTCTTTGTGGTACAAACACCTGAGACGTGGCCAATTGTCCTCGGTTTGCGGTCGATCCGTGGCCTGGAATGCGGTCGCGGCTTCCCGTCACGGGGGTGATGCGGAAAGGACCGGTGCGATGCGGAGCGGGACGCGAGACAGGGAGAGCGGCGATGCGCAGTAACGCCGGGCTCGCGGCACCGAGCGTCGAGATCCTGATGTACCATTCCATCGCCGAGGCGCCGGGTCCGACCTCGATCGCGCCGACGCTCTTCGCGCGCCAGATCGCGGCGCTGGCCGGATCCGGGCTTCGGCTTCTCAGGATGGACGAGGTGGCAGGGCACCTCGCGACGGGCTCGGGGCGTGCGGTGGCGGTGACCTTCGACGACGGGTTCGACGATTTCCGCAGCGCGGCCTGGCCGGTCCTTGCCCGCTATGGGGTGCCGGCGATGGTCTACCTCCCGGCGGCGCGGATCGGCGGCTCCGAGGACTGGGCTGGCGCCCATGCGCCGCCGCGCAGGCTGATGTGCTGGGAGGACATCCGGGCGCTGCGCGCCGATGGCGCCGATTTCGGCAACCACACCGCCACCCATCCCGACCTCGCGCGGCTGGCGCCCGAGGCGGTCGCCCGAGAGATCGACTGCGCGGCCGAACGGCTGGCAGAGGAACTGGGCGCGCCGGCGGAGCATTTCGCGCCGCCCTATGGCCGCTCCACCCCGGCGGTGCGGCAGGAGATCGCGCGGCGGCACAAGAGCTCGGTCGGCACCGTCCTCGGCACCGCGACGCCCGCTTCGGACCCGTTCGACCTGCCCCGGATCGAGATGTTCTATTTCGGGAGCGAGCGGCGCTGGCGGGCGCATCTCGAGGGCCGGGGCGGCGCCTACCTGGCGGCCCGCCGGGCGCTGCGGGCGGTCCGCGCGGGGCTGAGACGGTGACGGCACGCTTCATCCATTCCTGGCTCGGCCTGTTCTTCTCGGCGATCCTGATCTTCGTCGCGACGACCGGAGCGCTCTCGGTCTTCGCCGACGAGATCGACTGGCTGATCCGCCCGGCAATGCGGGTCGCGGCCACGAGCCCGGACAAGGGGCCGGTCGGGCAGAGTCTCGTGGCGGCCACCGCCGCCCTGCCCGGCGCCGTCCCGCTCGATATCGACCGCTTCTCCGGCCCGCGCTATGCCGACCGGGTGACCCTGGGCCAGCCCGGCAAGGGGCGGAGCTTCGTCTGGGTCGATCCCTATTCCGGAAAGGTCACCGGCATCACGTCGACCGCCACCTTCCGCGACATGATCCGCGAGCTGCACCGCTCGCTCTCGACCGGACGCACAATCGCCATGCTGGCGGTGACCACGCTCAGCCTGCCGCTCGCGGCGATGGTGATCGCCGGGCTCCTTCTCTACCGCCGGTTTTGGACCGGGTTCTTCCGGAAGCCGCGCCTTTCCGGAAGCCGAAGGGCAATATTCAGCGACCTGCACCGGCTGATCGCGGTCTGGCTCCTGCCGTTCCTCACGGTGACGGTCCTGACCTCGATGGTTTTCCTCAGCGAATTCATCGGCTTCTCACCTGTCAAGCCGGAGACGCCGATGGCGACGACCCGGGACAACGCCCTCCCCGAGGGCTTCACCGGCGCCGATCTGGACCGGGCCGTCGCCGCGGCACAGGCGGCGATGCCGGGCTTTTCGGTGACCGAGATCGCGCTGCCGAAGGGCAAGATGGCGCCCCTCACCCTGCGCGGCATCGACGGCACCCTCCTCACCCGCCCGAGCGCGGCGGCGATCCATCTCGATCCCGCAACCGGCGCGACCCTCGCCGTCCAGCCGGCGGGCGATCTCAGCGCGCATATGCGGGTCTTCGAGGGCGCGCGTGTCCTGCATTACGGCACCTTCGGCGGGCTCGCGACGCGGATCCTCTGGGTGCTGTTCGGCCTCGGCCTCGCGACGCTCGGCCTCCTCGGCGCACTGGTCAGCGCGGAACGCCTGACCAAGGAGTTCATGGTTCGCAAACGGCCCGAGCGCAGCCGGCTTGGGCACTACCTGACCGGCGCGGGGATCGGCAACTGGCCCGGCCTTGCCGCCGCGCTGCTGGCGGTGTTGATCGCCGTCTGGAAGGCGATCTGATGGCACAACCCGATACGGAGACCGAAGACCAGTGAGCGACAGAATCGACATCGCGGTGATCGGCCTCGGCGCCGCGGCCCGCAACATCCACCTCCCCGCGATCAAGAAGATCGGCGCCCTGAACGTGGTGGGCGGTGTCGACCCGGTGGCGAACCCGGGCGACTTCCCCTTCCCGGTGCACCGCACGACCGAGGCGCTCTGGACGGCGGTAAAACCGCAGATCGTCGCCATCGTCACGCCGCCAGACAGCCATTACGCGCTGATCCGCGAGGCGCTGGACCATGGGGCACATGTGTTCTGCGAAAAGCCCTTCGTGCTGACGCTCGACGAAGGCCACGCGGTGATCGCGGCGAGCGCCGAGGCCGGCCGGCATGTGGTGGTGAACAACGAGTTCCGCTTCATGAACGTCCACGAGGCGGCCCGCGCGCAGATCGGCACGCTCGGGTTCGGCGAGCTTCTCTTCGTCTCGATGCACCAGACCTTCCACGTCACCGCCGACACCGAGAAAGGCTGGCGCGGCGAGAGCAAGCAGCGCACCTGTTTCGAATTCGGCACCCATGCGCTGGATCTGGCACGATTTTTCTTCGGTGAGGAACCCTGGGCGATTTCCGCGAGGATGCCGCGTCCGGGCCGGCCGGACGGGCCGGACTACCTCAACCTGATCCAGCTCGAGTTCAGCGGCGACCGGGTGGCGCATATCACCCTCGACCGGCTGTCACGGGGGCCGCACCGCTATCTGGACATCCGGCTTGACGGCAGCGAGGCCGCGGTCGAGACCCGTCTCGGCGGGCAGGCGCAGGTCGCCCTCGGCATCCGCGGCGGGTCGAAAAGGCCTTACGCACAGGTGGATTTCGCCCCCAGCGCCGCGGCGCATCTGATGCGGGGCGACAGCCGGCGGAAGCTCGCGACCGACCCTCTCGACCTCTTTCCACACTCGACCGGCAAGCTCCTGGGCGAGATGGTCGCGGCGATCAGGTCGGGCACGGTGCCGCCCTGCGTGGCGGCCGACAACATCCATACGCTGAACCTGATGCTGGAGGCCTATGCCTCGAGCGAGGACGGCGGCATGCGGCGGAAGCTTGACCCGGCGGCCCTCGGCGGCTGACAAAGGCAGCGACGAATTTCGAAAGGTTGTGACAGGTGACGATTTTGGAGCGGACCCAGTACAAGCTGCGTGACGCGCAGAGCTACGACGCTGTGGCGGGCGATTTCGACGATCTCGCGGATCGCTACACCCAGCCGGTGGCCGAGGCGCTGGCCCGCGCGATCCGGCCCGCCGAGCGTCGCACCGTGATCGACATGGGCTGCGGCACCGGCATCGTCGCCCGCGCCGTGGCGGCGCAGTCGCCCGCGCCGAAGGTCGTCGGCGTCGATCTCTCGGAAGGGATGCTGGCGACCGCAGCTCTTCGCGCCGGGGCGGCCGGGCTTGGCGAGAGGCTCTCGTTCGTCCGGGGCGATTCCGAGGCGCTGGAGCTCGATAGCGCCAGCGCCGACGGTTATGTCTCGCTCTACGCCTACAGCCATTTCCCGAACCCCGACCGCGCCGCGGCCGAGGCGTTCCGGGTCCTTGCACCCGGGGGGCGCATCGCCATCGCCATCGGCAGCGCGCCGCCGCTGTTCTCCCGCGACGGCGCGTCGCGGGCCATCGCGATGATCGCCCGCCGCGCCGCCGTGCGCCAGGACCGCGAGCGCAGCGCCTGTGAGAACCTCGTCGCCCATGTCCGCGAGCACCTGCCCACGACCGACGAAGAGATGATCGCATCGTGGTCCGCGAGCGTGCGGAACCCGATCCCGCGGCTTGCCGGCATCCTCCGCGCCGCGGGCTTCACCGAGGTGGCCACCGGCTGGACCGGCGCGGATTTCGTGATTCCGACGGTCGAGGAATTCTGGACGCTGGAGACCACACTCTCCACCTGGTCGCGGAAGTTCATGGAACGGGCCAGCGCGGGTGAGTGCGCGCGGCTGAAGGAAGCCTACTGGGCCGATGCGCGGAAGGTGCTCGACAAAGGCGGGCGGCTGACCTACCGGATCGGCGCCGGGATGGTGACGGCGCGGCGCCCCTGAGGCACGACGCGCTCGGGTTCGCGCCGGGCGCGCCCCTGCGCCGGGCGGATTGCCGGCGTTTCCCCTTCCTCGAGCGCTTTACATTCCTGTTACAGTCTCCGCCTTCCCGGCCGGATCGGCACGCTGGCTGGGACAATTAACTGTTTGTGAACGAATTTTTTGACAGGGCGGGCGCGGGCTGACACATCTCGGGTGTCGAGGGCGGAGTTCCCTCGCGGGCGATGCGGGATCGAGCGTGGGGCCTGGGGTAGCTCCCCGGCGGCTCTCCGGCAGGACCCGGCCGGTGCGGGCGTGGCGATCGCCGCGCGCGGGGGCACCGACGGGCGGATGCGCAGGGGAATGGCCGGGGAGCCATTGCGCAGACCGCACCCGCCGGTCCGGTTCGGATGGGGCCCGCCGCCTGGATCAGGCCGCGGGCCCCTCTCCACTCGGCGCCGACACTGTCCTCATGTGCGGGGCGCGGGTGAAGGCGGACGCTAGCGCCGGGGGGCGCCGGTGGCGTTGTCGGCGATCGCGGTCTCGGCCAGGAGGAGCTGCCAGCGGCCGGGGGCGGCCGGGTCCTGCATCCTGAGAAACAGGTAGCCGGTGTCCTGCCAGGGCCGGATCCGGGGCGAGAGATTGTCGAGCACCATGTCGCCCGAGGCGGTCCGCAGGATCAGCACCGCATGGGCCTGCCGCGCGCGGGTGAGCGCGGTGGCGATCAGGAGCCGGTCGGGCGCCACGCCGGAGCGGATCAGCTCGCGCTTCTTCAGGAGCGCGAAATCCTCGCAATCGCCGCCCCGCGCGGTCGGGAGCGCCCAATGCTCGGCTTCGCTGTACTGGCGCTGGTCGGAGATCTCGCGGACCGAGCGGTTGACCCGGCGGTTCACGCTTTCGGCGGCGGCAAGGAGCTCGGGCTCGGACATCGGCCTTGTCTGGGCGGTTCGGCGGGCGCAGGCCCAGGCGTAGCGGTCGCAGATGCCGGAGAAGCCTGCGGGCGCGGCGATGGATTTCGTGGCGGTGAGATGGCTCGGTTCAGGGGCGCCGGCGTGGACCGGCGCGGCAAGGCAGAGCGCGAACGCCAGACCATGGGCCATGGCGCGCCAGAGCGGCAGACGGGCTGCACGACGGATCATCCCCGACCCCTTTCGCTCACCGCCCCCACGGTGACGGCCATGCTGCCGCGCGAATTGGGCGCGAATGAGGTAAACCGTACACGGAACGGAAACGGATCGTCGCGCATTCTGCAAGCAAAAGATCGGCGGTTCGTGACCCTACGTCACGATTTTTCTGTGAGCGCGGTCACAGTTCGGCGCGTCGGGATAGGGCAATTGGGCGCCACCGACGGCATCGGCATTCGGGACGGCAGGCCCCCTCCTGCCGACCGACGCTGAGAGCGCCGCCAAACGGGACCGCGGGAGCGCGGGCGCCAGATTTTCCAGGCGTCGCACCTGCGAGGGCGTGCGCACCGCGAAACGGGCTCCGGGTGACGGTGCCGTCGGCCCCATGACCACACTCACGGGAAAGAGGGGGGCCTTCGTGGCCCCCCTTCTGCTTTTTGGGATGGCGGGGCCGGGGTAAACATGCACCAATTCCCGGACGCCTCCAGGTCTTACTGTTGGCCAATCTTTGCCCCGCCCGAATAGCGCCGAAGGCGCCGGGCGAGCGCCTGCCCGTCCCCGCGGGCTGGCGCTTTGGCGGCGTTTGCGAAGACCGTCGAGGTCGGAGGTATGCGGAACCATAAAGTGCGCAGTACAATCGTTGCAGCGCCACCCCACGGGCAGGCGCACGCCCGGCTTACGTATCGGTGGCGCGGAAGGTCGCTTCGGCGGGAAACTGCCGGATCCGACATGACGCCCCCTGTCCAGACTTTGCACCTCGCCCAGACAGAGAAAGGGGCCCCCGAAGGGGCCCCAGTTTCGCTGATCAGGCTCTGTCTGTACCGCCCGGTTTCTGCCTGCGGCCTGATCCGCGTTCAGGGCGAGCGCACCCGCCCCGTGTGAGGACGGACGGAGCTAAAGCACCGCCCCGTCCTGTTCGGCCATGTCCTTGGAGTTCACCAAGACGACGATTTCGCCATCGGTGCATTCCATTGGGATCCCGTGGAACACCGGACTTGGGAATTGATCGTACTTGCTGCCACTAGGGTCGCGAAACTCAAAGCCATTGGGGTTCCGACCAAATTCCGCGAGATACTGCTTCGGGATTCTGATTTCACCCCGCAGGTCGCACAGTCGGTCATCGTACGGTGACAGCTTGACGGAACATTGCACCTTCTGGCCATCCGGCGTGGAGATGTACCCTTTGAGAACCTTCTCGTTCACTTCTTTGTCCTCCGCTATCACGAGCACCCGCTCGTCCCCCCGCAGGTGTTGCACTTCATGCAGGTGCCGTTCCGCACCAGCGTGTAGTTGCCGCATTCGCCGCAGGGGTCGCCCTCGTAGCCCTGCATCCGGGCCTTGGTCTTGGCGTCCATGGCGACGGTGCCGGTGGCGATGGCGGTCTTGGTCTCGAGGAGCGCCGCGCCGGCGGAGAGACCGCCATCCAGCGAAAGCGCCTCGATGCCGCCCTGGAGCACCACCAGTTCCTGCGGCAGGCGGCCTCTTGTGTAGCCGGCCGAGGCCACCTTCTTGATTACCTCGAAGGCGCTCGAGGCGGCGCTGTCGGGCACTTCGGTGAAGTTCCGCTTGCCCTCGTCCTCGCCGCGGCCCATCTCGTCGAAAGTCGTCCCCTCGGGTTTCACATGGGCGAGGTCGGTGCGGTCGAGATAGCTGACCGCCAGTTCGCGGAAGATGTAGTCCAGGATCGAGGTCGCGTTCTTGATCGTCTCGTTGCCCTGCACCATGCCCGCGGGTTCGAAGCGGGTGAAGGTGAAGGCGTCGACGAATTCCTCGAGCGGCACCCCGTATTGCAGGCCGACCGAGACCGCGATGGCGAAGTTGTTCATCATCGCCCGGAAGCCCGCGCCTTCCTTGTGCATGTCGATGAAGATCTCGCCCAGCTTGCCGTCCTGGTATTCACCGGTGCGCAGGTACACCTTGTGGCCGCCGACGATGGCCTTCTGGGTGTAGCCGCGGCGCCGCTCGGGCAGCTTTTCGCGGCCACGGGCGATCTCCTTGACGATGATCTTTTCGACGATCTTCTCGGCCAGCACCTGGGCCTTTTCGGCGGGGGTGCCGGATTCGAGCGTTTCGAGCGCCTCGTCATCGTCTTCGACCAGCGCCGAGGCCAGGGGCTGCGACAGTTTCGAGCCGTCGCGGTAGAGCGCGTTGGCCTTGACGCCCAGCGACCAGGAGAGTTCGTAGGCCTTCTGGCAATCCTCGATGGTGGCCGAGTTCGCCATGTTGATGGTCTTCGAGATCGCGCCCGAGATGAACGACTGGGCGGCAGCCATCATGCGGATATGGCTCTCGACCGAGAGGTAGCGCTTGCCCTTCTTGCCGCAGGGGTTGGCGCAGTCGAAGACGTTCAGGTCGCGCTCTTTGAGGTGCGGCGCGCCCTCGAGGGTCATGGTGCCGCAGACATGGTCGTTGGCGGCCTCGATGTCCTTCTTCGAGAAGCCGAGATGGCGAAGGAGGTCGAAGCTCGGGTCGTTCAGTTTCGCCGCCGGGATGCCGAGCACTTCGGTGCAAAACTCGGCGCCAAGGGTCCACTGGTTGAACACGAAGCGGATGTCGAAGGCCTGGGGCAGTGCGGCCTCGATCTTCTCGATCTCGGCCTCGCCGAAGCCGTGTCCGACGAGCGCGGTGTGGTTGATGCCGGGCGCGTTGCCAAGCGTGCCATGGCCGACGGCATAGGCGATGATCTCCTCGATCTGCGAGGAGGCATAGCCGAGGCCTTCGAGCGCGGCGGGCACCGAGCGGTTGATGATCTTGAAGTAACCGCCGCCGGCGAGCTTCTTGAACTTCACGAGGGCGAAGTCGGGCTCGATCCCGGTGGTGTCGCAATCCATCACGAGGCCGATCGTGCCGGTGGGCGCGATGACCGTGGCCTGGGCGTTGCGGAAGCCGTGTTGGGAGCCGAGGGCCAGCGCCTCGTCCCAGGCCGAGCGGGCGAGGTCCACGAGATCCGGATCGGGGCAGTTCTTCGCGTCGAGCACGACCGGGTTCACGTTCATCGCCTCGAAGCCCGTGGTCTCGCCATGGGCGGCGCGGCGGTGGTTGCGGATCACGCGGAGCATGTGATCGGCGTTGCGCTCATGCGCCGGGAAGGCGCCGAGTTCGCCGGCGATCTCGGCCGAGGTGGCGTAGGCCACGCCGGTCATGATCGCGGTGAGCGCGCCGCAGAGCGCCCTGCCCTCCTTCGAGTCGTAGCCGTGGCCCATGGTCATCAGGAGGCCGCCGATGTTGGCGTAGCCGAGGCCGAGGGTGCGGAAATCGTAGGAGAGCTGGGCGATTTCCTTCGAGGGAAACTGCGCCATCATCACCGAGATTTCGAGCGTCAGCGTCCAGAGGCGCGTGGCGTGCATGTAGTCGCCCGCCTGGAACTTGCCGTCCTTCAGGAAAGTGAGCAGGTTCATCGAGGCGAGGTTGCAGGCCGTGTCGTCGAGGAACATGTATTCCGAGCACGGGTTCGAGCCCCGGATCGGCCCGTCTTCCGGGCAGGTGTGCCAAGCGTTCACGGTGTCGTGGAACTGGATTCCCGGATCGGCGCAGGCCCACGCGGCGTGGCCGACCTTCTCCCAGAGCTCGCGGGCCTTCACGGTTTTCGCCACCTTGCCGTCGGTGCGGCGGTAGAGTTCCCAATCGGCGTCGTCCCTGACGGCCTTCAGGAAGGCATCGGTAACGCGGATCGAGTTGTTCGAGTTCTGGCCGGAAACGGAGTTGTAGGCCTCGGAATCCCAGTCGGTGTCGTAGGTCGGGAATTCGATTGCGGTGTAGCCCTGCCGCGCGTAGTCGAGCACGCGCTTGATGTAGGTTTCGGGGATCGCGTTCCGCTTGGCCTCGCGGATCGCGGCCTTGAGCCCGTCGTTCGACGCGGGATCATAGGCCGCTTCTCCGTCACCGTCCCATGCGCGGATCGCCGCGAAGATGCCGTTCAGCATCTTCTCGTGCATCTTGGAGCCGGCGACCAGCGAGGCCACCTTCTGCTCTTCCTTCACCTTCCAGTCGATGAAGTCCTCGATATCGGGGTGGTCGGCATCGACGATCACCATCTTGGCCGCGCGGCGGGTGGTGCCGCCGGACTTGATCGCGCCGGCCGCGCGGTCGCCGATCTTGAGGAAGCCCATGAGGCCCGAGGACTTGCCGCCGCCGGAGAGCCGTTCGCCCTCGCCGCGCAGGTGGCTGAAATTGGTGCCGGTGCCAGAGCCGTACTTGAAGAGCCGCGCCTCGCGGACCCAGAGGTCCATGATGCCGCCCTCGTTCACGAGGTCGTCGGCGCAGCCCTGGATGAAGCAGGCATGGGGCTGCGGGTGTTCGTAGGAGGATTTCGACTTGGTGAGCTTGCCGGTCTTGTAGTCGACGTAATGGTGGCCCTGCGCCGGGCCGTCGATGCCGTAGGCCCAGTGCAGGCCGGTGTTGAACCACTGCGGCGAGTTCGGCGCGGCGCGCTGGGTGGCCAGCATGTGGCGCATCTCGTCGTAATAGGCGCGGGCGTCCTCTTCGGTGGAGAAGTAACCGCCCTTCCAGCCCCAATAGGCCCAGGCACCGGCGAGCCGGTCGAAGACCTGCTTCGACGAGGTCTCCCCACCGGCGCGCTCGTCCTCGGGGAGGTCGGCGAGCGCATCCGTGTCGGGGACAGAGCGCCAGAGGAACTCGGGCACGTCCTTCTCGCGGACCTTCTTCAGCCGCGCGGGCACGCCGGCCTTGCGGAAATATTTCTGGGCGATGACGTCGGACGCCACCTGGCTCCAGCGCGTCGGCACCTCGACCGCGTCGAGCCGGAACACCACCGTGCCGTCGGGATTGCGAATCTCGGAGGTCGTCGTCGCGAACTCCACGCCCTTGTAGGCGTCCTGGCCGGCTTCGGTGAATGTGCGTTCGATCTTCATAGTACCCGCTCTCTGCTGCCGGGTCCGTGCTTCATGCCGGTGTCCCGTTGTTGTCGTGCCGACAGGGCGACAGACAGGACGCAGCATCCCGGAGCCGCCCGCTTGGGGAGACCGTGGGGTTGGCCTTGGGCCGCTTTCGGTGTGTCTCTGTCCCGCCTGGCCGATGCCACTAGATGTTGTGGTCGCCCTGCCAGCGCATACAAACTGCCGTCGGAGGGCGGCTCGGTCAACTGCATTTTGCGCCAATTGTGACAAAATTTTGATTGACGGCCCAGGGCGTGCACAAGCTGTTGATTCATCAGGGGTGGACACCGCTTGATCCTCGGCATGCAACTCCCTGATTCAACGAGGTTTTCATGGAGAGCAAGGGTGGCGCCCCGTACCCTGCCCCGGTCCGCCGCGCAGCGTCTGAAATTGTACCGCATCTGGTAGGTTCGGAACAGGACCTCACCATATATAGCGAGGTACCGGGGGATAACCCGGGAAACCATCCACAAGATCTAGTGGATAACTCCGGCCTGCGGAATTTTCGGAAAGTGGTCGGGGCGGCGAGATTCGAACTCACGACCCCCTGTACCCAAAACAGGTGCGCTACCAGACTGCGCCACGCCCCGGCCGTGGCGCCTTCTAGCGGGGCCGGAGCGCCGAGGCAATCACTTCGCTGAGGCGTCGTCGCAGGGCCAGGCGGCGTTGGCCTGGTCGAGCCCCGGATGGCGCAGCGCGTCGCCCTCGGCGATGCCGATCTTGCGCGCCATGCCGCCGTTGATCTCGAGCACCGCGCGCACGTCCTTGCCGCCGTCGATCACGGTCTCGTCCATGGGCACGGCGTTCTCGTGGATCCGGGTGATCTTGCCAGTCTCGTCCATGAAGATCATGTCGAGCGGAATGAGCGTGTTCTTCATCCAGAAGGTCGCGTGCTGCGGCTCCTCGTAGAGGAACAGCATGCCCTTCGACGGCGGCATCCGGGAGACGTTCATCAATCCCTTGCCGCGCTCGCGCGGGTCGTCGGCGACGGCGACCCGGAACCGCGCGGTACCGAAATCGCCCTTGATCTCCACCGCGTCGTCACGGCACTCGGCCGCGGCGGCGCCGGCCCCGAGCGCCAGCATCGCCACCGCGAAGGCGCGGATCACTCGTCTTCCCTGAGCGCGGATTCCCAGCTCGTCACCTGGACGGCCATGCGGCCGCGCGCACCGTCGACGACGCGGAGCGTCACCGCCTCGCCGGGTTGCAGATCGGCGAGTCCGGACCGGCGCAAAACCTCGATGTGAAGGAACACGTCCTCGGGCCGGCCGAACACGTTGGCAAAGCCGAAGCCCTTGGTCTTGTCGAACCACTTCACTCGCGCCGGAAGCCGCGGCAGCGAGAGGTCGACCTCCTCGGCAAGCCCCCCCTTCGGATCGACCGGGCGCTTGGCGGCGCCATCGACCGCCGGGGGCTCGATAGCGAGCACCTCGATCGCCTGAATGCCGCGCGCGGTTTCCTGCACGACGATGGTGATGCCGGCGGCATCGGCGACAGAGCTCTGGCCGAAATTCCGTAACACATTGGCATGCAGGAGAATATCCGGCCCGCCCTCGTCGGCCACGACAAAGCCGAATCCCTTGGACGGGTCGAACCACTTGACCCTCCCTGAAATCGTCCTGTCGCGATCTTGCTGATCGTTCATTTCAACGTACTTCGTTCCCTCGCCCATTTTGGGCTTGTTTTGTTCAGTTAGCGACGACTCCCCTTGGTATTGCAAGGAGAATTCCCGGACCTAATGCGGGAATACCACGCGCATCGGCGCGATCACGGGCAAAGACGACACACAGACCATGGCGAATCCGCTGTTTCCCGTGTCCAGCGGAAGCGGTCGTGCAACCGGAATGCTCCATCTGCCCAGAACTCCATCTCCAATGGTTGTATGCAGTAGCCTCCCCAGAACGGCGGGCGCTCGGGATGCATGCCGAGCCGCAGCCCGCAGCGAGCGACCTCGGTCATCAGCGACTCGCGCGACGCGAGTGGCTGGGATTGGCGCGAGGCCCAGGCGCCGATCCGGCTCTCGAGCGGGCGCGAAGCGAAGTAGACGTCGGCCTGCGCATCGGGCACCCGGGTGACGGGCCCCCGCGCCCGGACCTGGCGGCGCAACGACTTCCAGTGCATCACGAAGGCCGCCTTGCCGACCGCGTCGATCTCCTGGCCCTTGGCGCTGCCGAAATTCGTGTAGAACACAAAGCCGTCGGAAGCGATTTCCTTCAGGAGCACGGTTCGCACATTGGGCAGCCCCGCGGCATCCACCGTCGCGAGTTGCATCGCGTTCGGGTCGTTCGGCTCGGTCTCTTCCGCCTCGGCCAGCCAGTCCTGGGCCAGCCGGAACGGATCGTCGCCTGCAAATATTCCGGACCTGGACGCCATTCTGCGCCTCCGAAGTTGCCGAGTAACCCGCGCCGGCCGTGCCGCCATGCTCGCGAGACGTGCTGGATACGCGCGCAGCCTCGCCTCCGCAACCCCCGGGCGTTCTTGATACCCCCTGTCGAATGGACTATTCGACCCGGACCACGGGACGGGAATGCGAGGGAGCCATGACTGCACCATTGATGGCCGGAAAGCGGGGGCTCATCATGGGCCTCGCCAACGACAAATCCATCGCCTGGGGGATCGCCAAGGCACTGTCCGAGGCCGGCGCGGAGCTGGCCTTTTCCTACCAGGGCGAGGCGCTCAAGAAACGGGTGGAACCTCTGGCGGCAGAGTTGGGTTCGGACATCGTCCTGCCTTGCGACGTGGCCGACATGGGCTCGCTCGACGCGCTGTTCGCGGCCTTGAAAGAACGCTGGGGCGGGCTCGATTTCGCGGTTCACGCGATCGGCTTTTCGGACAAGACCGAATTGCGCGGCCGCTACGTGGACACCAGCCGCGACAATTTCCTGATGTCGATGGATATCTCGGTCTATTCCTTCACCGCCGTGGCGCAGCGCGCCGCCGCGATGATGAATGACGGCGGATCGCTGCTCACGCTCACCTATTATGGCGCCGAGAAGGTCATGCCGCATTACAACGTCATGGGGCTCTGCAAGGCGGCGCTCGAGGCCTCGGTGCGCTACATCGCCGAGGACCTGGGCAAGGAAGGGATCCGCTGCAACGCGATTTCGGCCGGGCCGATCAAGACGCTGGCCGCCTCGGGCATCGGCGACTTCCGCTACATCATGAAGTGGAACGAGCTGAACTCGCCCATGCGCCGCAACGTGACGATCGACGATGTGGGCCGCTCGGCGCTCTACCTGTTGTCGGACCTGGGCTCTGGCGTCACCGGCGAGGTCTTGCATGTGGATGCGGGCTACCACGCGGTGGGCATGAAGGCGGTCGACGCGCCGGACATTTCCACGGTCTGAGAGGAGCGACACCCATGGCCGACCGCCTGCCGCACGAGAAGGGGTTCCATGTGAGCTGGGACCAGATCCACCGGGATTCGCGGGCGTTGGCCTGGCGGCTGGACGGCCAGGGGCCGGAGGATGGCGGCTGGAAGGCCGTCGTCGCGATCACGCGGGGCGGGATGGCGCCGGCGATGATCGTGTCGCGCGAGCTGGATATCCGCACAGTCGATACGATCTCGGTGAAGAGCTACAACCATCAGGAGCAGTCCGAGCCGGTGGTCATCAAGACCCCCGACATGAGCGTCGTCGGCGACGGGACGGGGGTGCTGATCGTCGACGACCTCGTCGACACCGGAAAGACGCTGGAAGTGGTGCGGCGGCTGATGCCCAAGGCCCATGTGGCCACGGTCTACGCCAAGCCGAAGGGCCGGCCGATGGTCGACACCTTCATCACCGAGGTCAGCCAGGACACCTGGATCTTCTTCCCCTGGGACATGGCGCTGCAATATGTCGAGCCCTACCGGGCGCGGGACTGAGCGCCTGTCGCCGTCGCGGTTCCTGCACGCCGCATTCGAGGCGGGGCTTCTTCTGAAGGGGCTCTTCGCGGGAGCCGAAACGCTTCTGGGCGCGCTCCTCTATTTCGTGGCGAACGAGCGGATCCTGGCGCTGGTGCGCTGGCTGACCGCGCATGAGATCACGGAGGACCCACAGGACCGGGTGGCGGGGTTCCTGATGCACGCGGTGCAGGGCTTTTCCGTGAGCACGCAGGATTTCTACGCAACCTATCTGATCGGCCACGGGGTCCTGAAGCTGGTCGTGGTGGCGCTCCTCGCCCGCGGCATCCTCTGGGCCTATCCGCTGGCGGTGGTGGTGCTCGGCGGGTTCATCCTCTACCAGGCGCATCGCTACGTGATGCATCCCGGGATCGGGCTGGTGCTCCTGAGCCTTCTCGACCTCGCGGTGATCGTGCTGACGGTGATCGAGTATCGGCGGCTCAAGACCGCTTGAACCCCGGGCGGAAACCGCCCCAGAAAGGGGCGACCGATCCCGAGAGGCCGCCCGAGATGAGTTTCGTCCTCAACCCGTACATGCAAGCGACCCATCCGCCGCCGGTGATGGAGGCCCGCCGCTGGGCCGCCGAGGCGCAGCTTCCCGAGGGGTTAACGCTTCTGAACCTGTCGCAGGCCGCGCCGGTCGATGCGCCGCCCAAGCCGATGCTGCAGGCGATGGCGGAGATCGTGCTGACCACCCCTGCCGCGCATCTCTACGGGCCGGTGCTGGGCCTGCCCGAGCTGCGCGCGGAGATCGCCGCGCTCAGGAGCCGTGACTATGGCGGTTCGGTCCGGCCGGGCCAGGTTGCGATCACGTCCGGGTGCAACGAGGCGTTCTGCGCGGTGCTCGCGACGCTCGCGGGGCCGGGCGACGAGGTGATCCTGCCGACGCCCTGGTATTTCAACCACAAGATGGCGCTCGACATGGGGGCGCAGGTGGCGGTGCCTTTGCCCACCGGCGCGGGGCTTCTGCCCGATCCGGAGCGGGCGGCGGCGCTGATCACCCCGCGGACCCGCGCCATCGTGCTGATTTCGCCGAACAATCCGGGCGGAGCGGAATATCCCGCCGCGCTTCTGGCGGCGTTCCGGGATCTTGCCCGGAAGAAGGGGATCGCGCTGATCCTCGACGAGACCTATCGCGATTTCCATTCCGGCTCCGGTGCGCTGCACGCGCTGTTCACGGATCCGGACTGGGACGACACGCTGATCCAGCTCTATTCCTTCTCGAAGGCCTACCGGCTCACCGGGCACCGGGTCGGCGCGATCGCCGCGTCCGAGGCGCGGCTGGCGGAGGTCGAAAAATATCTCGACACGGTGACGATCTGCCCCGCGCAGCTCGGCCAGCACGCGGCGCTCTGGGGGATGCGGAACCTCGACCAGTGGCTGGCGGGCGAACGCGACGAGATCCTGGCGCGCGGGCGAGCGATGCGCGAAGGCATCGGTGCGCTGGAGGGCTGGGAGCTCCTGGGCTGCGGCGCCTATTTCGCCTACCTGCGGCACCCGTACCCGACGAGCTCGGCGGAGCTCGCGCCGCGCCTCGTCTCTGAGGCCGGGCTCCTGATGCTGCCGGGCACGATGTTCCGGCCGGCGGACGACCCGGCGGGCGCGCGCGAGATGCGCCTCGCCTTCGCCAATCTCGACGCCGGCGGGATCGCCGAGACGCTCGCCCGCCTCGCGGCCTTGCGGCCCCCCGGCGCGTGACATAAACCGCAGCGGAACCGAGAGGAGGCAGAGCGGCCATGGCGAAAAAGGGCAGCGTATCGCAGGCGATCGTCTGGTCCATCCTGGGCCTCCTGTTCGTCGGCCTGATCGGCTTCGGCACGCGCGATTTCGGCGGCAGCGTCCGCAACGTGGCGACGGTGGGCGACGAGGAGATCTCCACCCGCGACTATGCCCGCGACCTGCAGCAGAAGCTGCGCCAGCTCTCGCAGGAGGCGGGCCAGCCGGTGAATTTCGCGCAGGCTCAGCTGATGGGCTTCGACCGGGCCGTGCTCGCGAGCATGATCAGCGACGCGGTGCTCGACACCGAAGCGGCGCGCCTCGGCCTTTCGGTGGGCGACGCGGAGGTGCGCGACAACATCACCACGCTTCCGGGATTTCAGGGGCCGGACGGGGCGTTCAACCGCGAGCTTTACGCGCTGGCGCTGAAGCAGAACGGGCTGACGATCCCCGAATTCGAGACCCGGGTGCGGCGCGAGACGGCGCGGAACATCCTGCAGGCGGCACTGGTGGGCGCGGTGAAGACGCCCGAGACCTATACCGACACCTTCTTCGCCTGGGCGCGCGAAACCCGCGGCATCACCTGGGCGCGGCTGACCGAGGACGATCTGGCCGAGCCGCTTCCCGAGCCGTCGGACGAGGATCTGGTGGCCTATCATGAGGCCCATGCCTCGGATTTCACGCTCGGCGAGACCAAGGCGATCACCTACGCCTGGCTGACGCCCGATATGATGATGGACAAGATCTCCGTGGACGAGGACGCGCTCAGAGCGCTCTACGACCAGCGGAGCGACGAATATGTCCAGCCCGAGCGCCGGCTTGTGGAACGGCTGGCCTTCGCGACCGAGGCCGATGCGCAGGCGGCGCGGGACAAGATCGACGCGGGCGAGACCACGTTTGACGATCTGGTCGAGGAGCGCGGGCTGTCGCTCGACGACGTCGATCAGGGCGAGGTCGCGGCGCGGGATCTGGGCGCGGCGGCCGAAGGCGTGTTCGCGCTGGAGGAGCCGGGGATCGTCGGCCCCCTGCCCTCCTCGCTCGGCCCGGCGCTGTTCCGGGTCAACGCGATCCTGACCGCGAGCGAGACGCCGTTCGAAGACGTGCGGGACGAGCTCCAGGCCGAGCTTGCCGGCGACCGGGCGCGGCGCGCGGTGGAGGACCAGATCACCCAGATCGACGACCTTTTGGCCGCCGGCGCGACGCTCGAAGAGCTGGCGGACGAGACCGACATGGAGCTCGGCCAGATCGACTGGCGCCAGGACGTGACCGACGGTCCCGCCGCCTACCAGGGCTTCCGCGATGCCGCCCTGGTGGCCAAGCCGGGCGATTTCCCGGAGCTGATCGAACTCGACCAGGGCGCGATCGCGGCGCTCAGGGTCGACGAGGTGCGTCCGCCGGTGTTGCAGCCCCTGAGCGACGTCAAGCCCGAGGTCATCGCCGGCTGGGAGCGCGGCAAGGCGGAGGAGCAATTGAAGGCGCAGGCGCTCGCTGCGGCGGAGGAGATCCGCAACGGCAAGGAGATGGCGGGGCTCGACCTGCCCCTGCGCTCGGAGTGGAAGCTGACGCGGAACGCCTATCTGGACGACGCACCGCCGGGCTTCGTCGAGGGCGTGTTCCAGATGCGGCCCGGCGACGTGCGGGTGTTCGAGACCGAGGGTGGCGCCGCGCTGGTGCGGCTCGACAGCATCGACCCGCCCGATCCGGACACGCCCGAAGCCAAGGCGATGAAGGCCAATTTCGCGCGGCAGATCGAGCTGAACTATGCGCAGGACCTTCTCGGGATGTATTCCGGGCGCCTCCAGGCGAAGCTTCAGGCCGAGCAGGCGATCACCGTCAACAGCCAGGCGGTGAACGCCGTGCACGCGCAGCTGCCCTGATGGTCGCGCTGACCCCGTCCTTCGGCGAATTCGCCGCCGGCTTCGACGCGGGCCGGAACCAGGTGGTCTACGCCCGCCTGGCCGCCGATCTCGACACGCCGGTTTCGCTAATGCTGAAGCTCTCGGAGGCCGGGACCGACAGTTTCGTGCTGGAATCGGTGACAGGCGGCGAGGTGCGCGGGCGGTATTCGATCATCGGGCTGAAGCCGGACCTGGTCTGGGATTGCCGCGGCGAGACCAGCCGGGTGAATCGCAATGCGCGGTTCGACCGTGACGCGTTCGAGCCCGTCGACGGCCCGCCCCTCGATGCGCTGCGGGCAATCCTGGCGGAGAGCCGGATCGACCTTCCCGCCGATCTGCCGGCAGCCTCGGCGGGGCTGTTCGGGTTCCTGGGCTACGACATGATCCGTCTGGTGGAGCACCTGCCGGACGTGAACCCCGATCCGCTCGGCCTCCCCGACGCGGTAATGCTGCGACCCTCGGTGATCGCGGTTCTGGATGGCGTGAAGGGCGAGGTGACGGTGGTCT
>JBNKWI010000070.1:0-18894 GCA_050299695.1 Paracoccaceae bacterium | reverse complement strand
CGGGGAAGGCGAGGCCTCCGCGGATATCGATGCGCTCGACCGGGCGACGGCGGCGCTGGGTCAGGCCGGCGACGCCGCCGGTGAGATGGCCGCGGATCTGGCTGACCAGGCGGGCGAGAGCCTCGACGCGGCGCTGACGGTAGAGAATTTCGACTATCTGCGGGTGCGCGAGGCGATTGCCGAGTCGGACCTGTCCGATACCGAGAAACAGACGCTGGTCGGCGCGCTCGACGGGGCGCGGGAAGCGCCGGGGCTGTTGCAGCAGGTGCTGAAGCAGATCCGCGAGGCGTTGGAGGTTTGATGCGCGAACGGGCGGGCCGCGCCCTTCACGGGGCGCGGTCCGGAGCGGGTATCAGTCGAGGAAGGCCTTTTCCACCACGTAGTGCTGCGGGTTCGAATTGGCTCCCTCGACGAGGCCGTAGCCCTCGAGCATCTCTTTCAGTTCGAGATTGAACGCGAGGTTGCCGCAGATCATCGCCCGGTCGGTTTCCGGCGAGAGCGGCGGGACGCCGAGATCGGCGAAGGCCTCGCCCGAGCGCATCAGGTCGGTGATCCGGCCCATCTTCGGGCTCTCTTCGCGGGTTGTGGTCGGGTAGTACTTGATCTTCTTCCAGAAGCCCTCGCCGATCACCTCGTTCAGGAGCTCGTCCTCCTTGAGGCTCTCGATCAGCTCGCGTCCATAGGTCAGCTCGCCCGCCTCGCGGCAGGTATGGGTGATGATGACCTCGTCGTAATCCTCGTAGGTCTGCGGTTCGCGCAGGAGCGAGGCGAAGGGCGCGAAGCCGGTGCCGGTGGCGAAGAACCAGATCCGCTTGCCGGGGAGGAGCGCGTCATGGACGAGGGTGCCGACGGGTTTCGGACGCAGGATCACCTCGTCGCCCGGCTGGATGTGCTGGAGCTTCGAGGTCAGCGGGCCGTCCTGCACCTTGATCGAGTAGAATTCCAGCTCCTCGCCCCAGGATGGGGAGGCGATGGAATAGGCGCGGAGGAGCGGCTTCTGCTTGCCGGTCTTCGGGTCCGGGTCGCCCATGAGGCCGATCATCACGAATTCGCCCGAGCGGAAGCGGAGCGAGGCCGGCCGTGTCACCTTGAAGGAGAACAGGCGGTCGGTGTAGTGGCGCACCTCCGTCACCGTCTGGGCGTCGGGCAGGGCGATCTTGGCGGCGGCGGCTTGGTTCACGGGTCTTTGCTCGGTCATGTCTCACTGGCGCGGGCACGTAGGACCCGCGTTCCCTCATAGTCGTTGATCACGGTCAGGAAAAGGCGCGCAGCCGCGTCTGGTAGTCATGGGCACGCCAGTCGGCGCGGGCAAGCCATTGCGGCTCGGGCTGGCGGGCGGCGAGCTCCTCGTCGATCTCGACCTCGTCGAAGCCCGCGCGGCGGGCCATGGCGTATTGGTCGGCGATCAGGTGGCCCCTGGCGCGGAGCCGGCCCTGGAAGCCCATGAGCCGGAGCCGGCGCGCGATGGTGAAGCCGCGGCCGTCTGCGGATTTCGGGAAATCCACGCGGATCATGTCGATCGCGTCGAGCCTGCCGCGCAGGATCTCCGGGTCGGCATCGGAGGCGAGGTCCACTGCCACGGCGGCGCTTTCGGGCGCCGCGTCGGGGGCGAGGATCGGATGGGTCCAGTCGTCGGGCGCAAAGCCCGTATCGGTGACGATCACGCTCATGTCTCTCTCCTCAGCCGGCCTTGCGGAGGTCGCCCGTCCGCACAAGCTTGCCGTTGATGAAATGGATGCCGCATTCCTGCTTTTCGCGGCCCCGCCAGCGGCCCGCGCGCGGGTCTTCGCCCTCGGCGACGCGGGAGGTGCAGGGGGCGCAGCCGATGGACGGGTAGCCCTTCGACACCAGGGGATGCCGCGGCAGACGGTTGTTCAGCATGTAGTCCTGCACGTCCTCGGGGGTCCAATGCGCGAGCGGGTTCACCTTGATCCGCTTGCCGCCCTCGTCCTCGAAGAACTCCATCTCGGCGCGCTTGCCGCCCTGGAACCGCTTGCGGCCGGTGATCCAGGCGTCGAATTCGCCGAGCGCGTTTTCAAGGGGCTCCACCTTGCGGAAGTCGCAGCAGGCGTCGGGATCAGAGAGGTGCAGGTCGCCCTCCGGGTCGCGCAGGAAGGTTTCCGTGCGGTCGGGCGTCAGGATGCGAACATCGGTCAGGCCGAGCTTCTCCGCCACTTCCTTCTGATACGCGAGCGTTTCGGGGAACAGCATCTGGGTGTCGAGGAACAGGACCGGCACGGTGCGGTCGATCACCGCGACCATGTGCAGGAGCGCTACCGATTCCGCCCCGAAGGACGAGACCATGGCGATCCGCCCCACCTGCGGGTCCTTGAGCGCGCGCGTCAGGACGTCGGTCGCGGAGTGGTGGCGGTAGCGGCCGTTCAGCTCCTCGACGCGCTGGGCGACCGGGTCGAGCGGGGTCTCAAGCGGCATCGCGGCGTTCCTTGCTTTCGGGATAGAGCGCGGCCTTGAAGGGCGCCTGGCCGAGCCGGCGGTAGGCTTCGAGGAATGTCTCCTCCGGCCCCTCGCGATGCTCGAGATACGCCTGCACAAGCCGCTCGATGGCGGGGGTGATCTCGTCGTAGGCGAAACCCGGACCGACGCGTTCGGCGATCGCGGCGTTCTCGGTGTGATCGCCGCCGAGCGTGATCTGGTAGTTCTCCACGCCGGCGCGGTCGAGGCCGAGGATGCCTATATGGCCCACATGGTGGTGGCCGCAGGCATTGATGCAGCCCGAGATCTTGATCTTCAGCGCACCGATCTCGTGCTCGAGTTTCAACTCGTCGAAGCGCGTGGCGATCTCCTGCGCGACCGGGATCGAGCGGGCGGTGGCCAACGCGCAGTAATCCATGCCGGGGCAGGCGATGATGTCGGAGACGAGGCCGATATTCGCGGTGGCGAGGTCGGCAGCGCGCAGGGCGGAATAGATCGCCGGGAGGTCGGCCCGGTGGACATGGGGCAGGATCACGTTCTGCTCGTGGCTGATCCGCAGTTCGTCATAGCCGTAGCGCTCGGCGAGGTCGGCCATGACGCGCATCTGCTCGGCCGTCGCGTCGCCCGGGGTTGCCCCGTGCTTCTTGAGGCTGATCGAGACGATGGCGTGGTCTTCCCGCTTGTGCGCGGCGATGTTGGTGTCGAGCCAGGAGCGGTAGCCGGCGCCGAGGTCGGTGCCTACGGGGAGCGGTTTCGCGGCGTAGGCGGGCGGGGCGAACTGCGCCTCGATGCCCGCGAGGATTTCCTGGTCGACGCCCGAGAA
Source organism: Paracoccaceae bacterium (assembly GCA_050299695.1). Lineage (GTDB taxonomy): Bacteria > Pseudomonadota > Alphaproteobacteria > Rhodobacterales > Rhodobacteraceae > Ovoidimarina. The sequence continues at coordinate 15,638 of JBNKWI010000070.1, read as the reverse complement.
GGCCGGGCGGATCTGGGCGAAGCGCTCCTCCACGAGGCGGCGGATCTCGTCGATCCCGTGCTCGTGGACGGTGATCTTGATCCGCGCCTTGTACTTGTTGTCGCGCCGGCCGAGCAGGTTGTAGACCGAGACGATGGCCTCGCAATAGGGCAGGAGGTCCGCCTTCGGGAGGAAGTCGCGGACCACCTTGCCGATCATCGGCGTCCGGCCGAGGCCGCCGCCAACGATGACTTCGAAGCCCTGCTCCCCGTCCTTCTCGACGATGCGGAGGCCGATATCGTGCGCCTTGGTCACCGCCCGGTCGTTCGCCGCGCCGGTGACGGCGATCTTGAACTTCCGGGGCAGGAACTGGAATTCCGGGTGGTCGGTAGACCATTGCCGGAGGAGCTCGGCCACCGGGCGCGGATCGGCGATCTCGTCGGCGGCGGCTCCGGCGAAATGGTCGGCGGTGACGTTGCGGATCGTGTTGCCGGAGGTCTGGATCGCGTGCATCTGCACGTCGGCCAGCGCCTCGAGGATGTCGGGCACGTCGTTCAGCTTCGGCCAGTTGTACTGGATGTTCTGGCGCGTGGTGAAATGGCCGTAGCCCCTGTCCCAGCGCTCGGCGATCATCGCGAGCTGGCGCATCTGGCGGCTCGACAGCGTGCCATAGGGGATGGCGACGCGCAGCATGTAGGCGTGGAGCTGGAGGTAGAGCCCGTTCATCAGGCGCAGGGGCTTGAATTCGTCCTCGGTCAGGCTGCCGTCGATCCGGCGCTCGACCTGGGCGCGGAACTGGGCCACCCGCTCGCGGACGAAGGCTTCGTCGAACTCGGTATAGGTATACATCGCGTCTCTCCTCGTCCTTGCCCGGGCGCCGGGTCAGACGGTCTCCTGTTTGCCGTGGGCGTAGTTCGAGGGGCCGCGGGTGCGGAATTCCTCGCGGAAATGGGTCGGTTCGGGCCCGTTCGGGCCGGGCTTCGCGTCGGCGAGATAGGCGCCGACGACGATCTCGGGCTGGCCTTCGGCGTGGATCAGGCGCAGTTGGGCATGCGCCTCGTCCTCGATCAGCTCGGCCTCGGCGATGTAGCGGGTCCAGCGGTCGTCGGCGGTCAGCCAGACCGCGTCGCCTTCAAGGAGCGCGTTGGCGGTGACCACCTTGGGGGTGAAATTGCGGCTCATTGCAGGGCCTCTTTCGCGGAAGACGTTTCGAGAGCGGCCAGCGCCGCCCGGGGGGCGAGGCCATAGAGCACGAGGGCCGGGCCGGCAAGCGCGGCTTGACGGAGGTCGGGGTCGAGGCGCGCGAGCGTGGTCGCGAGGATCCACTGGTCGGGGCGCGAGACGTTCTCGATCACCGTGACCGGCGTCGCCGGGTCGGCGCCGTGCATCATCAGCCGGCCCTGCACGAAGCGGGCGGCCTTCTTGCCCATGTAGATCGCGGCGACCTGGCCGGGACGGGCGAGACCGGCCCAGTCCTGCTCGGCGAAGCCCTTCATGTCGTGGCCGGTGAGGAACCGTACCGACGCGTTGCGGCCGCGGCGGGTGAGGCTCTGGCCGATGGCGGCGGTGGCGGCCGAGGCGGCGGTGATGCCGGGGATCACGGAGAACGCGACGCCGGCTTCGGTGACGGCCTCGATCTCCTCGTCGAGGCGGCCGAACACCGTGGCGTCGCCGCCCTTGAGGCGGACCACATGGGCGCCCTTCGCGGCGTGCTCCACGAGCAGGGCGTTGATCGCCTCCTGGGTCGTGGAGGGGCCGAAGCCTTCCTTCCCGGCGTCGACGATCAGCGCCTCGCGGCGGGCGAGTTCGAGGATGCCGGGCGTCACCAGCCGGTCGTGGATCACCACGTCGGCGTCATGCAGCGCCTTGCGCGCCTTGAGCGTCAGGAGGTCGGGATCGCCGGGGCCGGCGCCGACGAAATCGACGCGGCCGGGGCCGGGCTCTTCGACGAGATGGTCTTCGAGGAGGTGCGACAGCGTGGCGGGGAGCGCTTCGACGCCTTCCGCGGCGAAGGCGAGGGGGCCGGCGTTTTCGTAGTAGTCTGCCCAGAAGGCGCGGCGCTTGCGACCCGCCGGGAGCGCCTCGGCGCGGGCGCGGAAGGTCTTGCCGGCATGGGCCAGGGCGCCGAGCGCGGGCGAGAGCGCGGCTTCGAGCTGTGCCTTGAGGCGGCGGGCGAGGACCGGGGCGGCGCCTTCGGTGCCGATCGCCACGGTCACCGGGTCGCGGTCGACGATGGCGGGGGTGATGAAATCGGAGCCGGCGAGGTCGTCGACGATATTGACGAGCGCGCCCTCGGCCCGGGCGAGCGCGGCGACGCGGCCGTCTTCGTGGGGGTCTTCGTTCGCGGCATAGACCAGCGCGGCGCCGGTGGCGTCGCCTTCGGCGAACGGGCGCGCGTGGAGCGCGAGGCGGCCCTCCTCGGCCCAGCGGGTGAGCTCGGGCGCGGGATCGGAGGCGAAGACCGCGACCTCGGCCTCGGTCTTCAGGATCAGCCGGAGCTTGGCGAGCGCGGCAACGCCGCCGCCGGACAGGACGATCCGGCGGTGCTCGACATTCAGGAAGATCGGGAAGTGCTTCATCTGCGCGTCTCTCGGGTACCTCCGTCAATATAGAATATTGTTCCCCTATGTTGCGAGATGACTGGTCAAATAAGGACGTATGTCCTAAGCATGCTGTAAAATCGGACAAAAAATTCGAGAAATCGCGGAGAGCGGGAATGGCGGTGCGGATCGACGAGACGGATCGGAAAATCATGGCGGAAATGCAGGCGGATGCGGGCCGGTCGTTGGACGAGATCGCCAAGGCGGTGGGTTCGTCGAAGACGCCGGTGTGGAACCGGATCCGCAAGCTGCGGGAGGCTGGGATCATCGGTCCGCAGACCGTGGTGCTGGATGCCGAAGCCCTTGGCTTCGAGGCCTGTTTCTTCGTGCTGATCCGCACCTCCGAGCACGAGGCGGACTGGCAGAAGCGGTTTCTCTCGGCGCTGCGCGCGCGGCCCGAGGTGCAGGAGGCGCACCGGCTGGCGGGGGATATCGACTATATCCTGAAGGTGCGTGTGCCGAATGCGCGGGCCTATGACGCTTTCTACCAGGCGCTGATTTCGGAGGTGAAGATCCACAATGTGACGGCGCTGCTGTCGATGGAGGAGATCAAGTCCACGACGGCTTTGCCCTTGTAGGGCTGGATCCGGCGGACGCGCTGCCGCGCGATTTCCGTTTCTGCCAGCGGTGGGTGATCGCGCTCGTTCCGGCCTGGCGCCGGTTGGGAGGGCAGGTGCCTTGCTTGGGAAGCGGTTCATGGCAGGGTCTGCCCTGAACGCGCCCGTTCGAGCGTGGGGCGAGTCGCGGCCGCGTCAAGGGTGAGGAGGATAAGCGATCCGTCCAGTGGACGGATCGCCCGACGAACGGCGGCGCCGCCTGCGGCGGTTTGCGATCCTTGACCCGGCCCCGACTCACCGAGCGACGATGAGGCTTTCGAGGCCATGGAAATGGTAGAGATCGGCGTAGCTTGGCGGTTCCGCAAGGGTGAGGCGGGGGCAGCGTTGCGCCAGGGTGGCGAGGGAGATCCGAAGTTCGAGCCGGGCGAGCGGCGCGCCGACGCAGAAATGGAGCCCGGCGCCGAAGGCAGAGTGGGTGGCGGCGGGCCGGAACGGGTCGAAGCGGTCGGGGTCGGACCATTGCGCGGGGTCGCGGTTCGCCGCCGCGAGGAGTAGGCCCACCTGGTCTCCGCGCTGGAACTCGTGGCCGAACAGGGTGACGTCTTCGTAGGCGTGGCGGGTGAAGAGGTGCAGGGGCGGGTCGAAACGGAGGATTTCCTCGACGGTGCCGGGATCGCCGGAGAGCGGCAGGCCGCGTTCGAGGAGGGTCTTCACGCCGTTGCCGAGGCTGTGGACCGTCGCCTCGTGGCCGGCATTGAGGAGGAGGATGCAGGTGGTGACGAGCTCGTCGGTGGAGAGCTTTTCGCCCGCTTCCTCGGCCTGGATCAGGTGGGTGATGAGGTCGTCGGCGGGGGTGGAACGGCGGTGGGCGACATGCTCGCGGAGGAAGGCGGCGAACTCGGCGGCGGCGCGCGCGGCGCGGTCCTCCGCTGCACGGTCGCGGCGGGCCTGGTACATGGCGACCATGGCGTTCGACCAGGCGAGGAGCTGGTCGGCCATCGCCTCGGGGACGCCGAGGAGGCGGGCGATGACGATGACCGGGACCTGGCTGGCATAGGTAGGCAGGAGGTCGAACGGGCCCTCGGGGAAGCGGTCGATCAGCGCGTGACAGAGGGTCTCGATCTCGGGCGCCAGGGCGGCGATGCGGCGGGAGGTGAAGGCGCGGAGGACGAAGCCGCGGAGCCGGGTGTGCCGCGGCGGTTCGAGCTCCAGCATCGAATGGGCTTCGATGGCGTAGAAGGGTTCGAGATGCGGCGGGATCTCGGGCGGGGCGAGGGGTTCGCGGCCGAAGCGGCGGTCCTTCAGGAGGGCGGTGACGGCGGCTTGGGTGGTGGCGACGGGGAGAGCGTAGTCGTCCCAGTGGACGAGCGGGCCGAGCGCACGGACGCGGTGGTAGAACGGGTAGGGGTTCTGGACGAACGCCGCATCCGTTGGTGATTGCGCGATCCGGGGCAGCATCGGGGGCTCAGCCGCGCCCTCGGGCCTCGAACCGGGGCAGCATGGCCGAGAAGTCGCGGCCCTTGCCGCCCTCCTTCTCGACGAAGGCCTCGTAGAGGTCGCGAGCGGCCTTGCCCAGGGGCGTGTCGGCATCGACGGCGGTTGCGGCCTGTTGCGAGAGGCGCAGGTCCTTCAGCATCAATTCGGCAGCGAATCCGGGCTTGTAGCCGTGGTCGGCGGGGCTTTCGGGGCCGATGCCGGGGGCCGGGCAATAGGCGTTCATGGTCCAGCTGGACCCGGAGGAGGTGGAGACCACGTCGAACATCGCCTGACGGTCGAGCCCGAGCTTGTCGGCCAGCGCGAAGGCCTCGCAGGTGGCGATCATGGTGACGCCGAGGATCATGTTGTTGCAGATCTTGGCGGCCTGGCCGTTGCCGGAGGGCCCGCAATGGACGGATTTCCGGCCCATCACTTCGAAGAGCGGCAGGGCCTTGTCGAAACCCTCCTTCGTGCCGCCGACCATGAAGGTGAGCGTGCCCGCGGCAGCGCCGCCGATCCCGCCCGAGACTGGCGCGTCCAAGGGCAGGAGGCCGGCCTTCTCGGCCTGGGCGGCGACGGCGCGGGCGCTCTCGACATCGACGGTGGAGCAGTCGAGGAAGACGGTGCCGGTGGCCATGGCGGGGACGATGTCGGCGGCGACGGCGCGGAGGATCTCGCCATCGGGGAGCATGGTGATCACCACGTCGCGGCCGCGCGCGGCCTCCATGCCGGAGCGGGCCTGCGTGACGCCCTCGGGATAGGGGGCGATCGGGTCGAAGCCGGTGACCTCGTGTCCGGCGGCGGCGAGGTTCTTCGCCATTGGGCCGCCCATGTTCCCAAGCCCGATGAAGCCGATCTTCATGTTTCCCTCCTGTCGAAACCCAGTCGATCCGCCCCCAGTGGCATCAGCATATGCGCGGTTTCGGCCGGGGTCACGTCTTCGGGCGCTTTATGGCGCCAGGCGGGTTTCTGGTCCTTGTCGATGATCGCCGCGCGGATGCCCTCGATGAAGTCGCTTTCGGCCACCGCGCGGTAGGTGAAGCGGAACTCCATTTCGAGCGCGGCGCGGATGCCCCTGGTGCCGCGGACCCGGCCGATGGCCTCGTAGGCGCAGGCCATGGCGAGGGGGCTGTTCCTGAGGAGCGCCTTTCGTGTCTCGGCGGCGATGGGGCTGTCGTCGAAGCCGCGAAGGACGTCGCCGATGGTCTGGCCGCGGAAGTGCTTGTCGATCCAGTCGAGGTCGTTTTGCAGGATGGCCTCGGGCGCGGGGTGGGCGGCCTCGGCGAGGACGGCGGGGTCGCCGGTCTCGGCCAGCGTTTCGGTCAGCGCCGGCCAGGCGTCGGCGGGGACGAAGCTGTCGGCGAAGCCCGCGAGGAGCGCGTCGCCCGGGCCCATGCGGTGGCCGGTGGTGCCGAGGAACTCGCCCAGGCGGCCGGGGGCGTTGGCGAGGAGCAGCGTGCTGCCCACGTCGGGGATCAGACCGATGCCGCATTCGGGCAGAGCGATGCGGCTGGTTTCGCAGACGATCCGGTGGCTGCCATGGCAGGAGACGCCGACGCCGCCGCCCATGGTGAAGCCCTGCATGAAGGCAACGTAGGGCTTGGGATACTCGGCGATCTTCGCGTTGAGCCGGTACTCGTCGGTCCAGAAGCGACGGCCGTAGTCGAGGTCGCCCGCCCTGCCGCGGCGGTACATCTCGGCGATGTCGCCGCCCGCGCAGAACGCCTTGTCGCCGGCGCCGTCGATCAGGACGAGGGCAACGTCGGGATCGTTGGCCCAGGCGTCGAGCGCGTCCTCGATCGCGAGGCACATCTCCCAGGTCAGCGCGTTCAGCGCCTCGGGGCGGTTGAGGGTGATGCGTCCGGCCTTGTCCTGCTTGCGGATCAGGACGTCGCTCATCCAACAAGGCTCCGCGCCACGATCAGCCGCATGATCTCGTTGGTGCCTTCGAGGATCTGGTGGACGCGGAGGTCGCGGACGATCTTTTCGATGCCGTAGTCGGCGAGGTAGCCGTAGCCGCCATGGAGTTGCAGGCATTGGTCGGCGACGCGGCTGCCGGCTTCGGTGACGAATTTCTTGGCCATGGCGCAGCGCTTGGTCGCGTCAGGTTGCCGCGTGTCGTAGGCCCAGGCGGCGTGGCGGAGGAAGGTTCGGGCGGCCTGGAGTTCGATCTCCATCTCGGCGAGGCGGAACTGGAGCGCCTGGAAGCGGTCGAGGCTCTGGCCGAAGGCCTTGCGCTCGGACATGTAGGCGAGGGTCGCGTCGAGCGCCGACTGGGCGGCGCCGAGCGAGCAGGCGGCGATGTTGAGGCGGCCGCCATCGAGGCCGGACATCGCATAAGTGAAACCCTTGCCTTCAACTCCAAGGAGATTTTCGGCGGGAATGTTGCAATCGTCCAATTGCACCTGGCGCGTCGGCTGGCTGCGCCAGCCCATCTTGTCCTCGAGTGCGCCGAAGGAGAGGCCTTCTGTGTCGTTCTCGACCACCATGGCCGAGATGCCCTTGGGCCCGTCCTCGCCGGTGCGGCACATCACGATATAGGCGTCGGAATAGCCGCCGCCTGAGATGAAGGCCTTGGTGCCGGTGAGGCTCCAGCCGTCGTTGGTGCGGGTGGCACGGGTGCGGAGCGCGGCGGCGTCGGAGCCGGAGCCGGGCTCGGTGAGGCAATAGGCGAAGATCGTCTGCATCGCGAGGGCGGGCGGCAGGTAGCGGGCCTTGAGGTCGTCCGAGCCGAAGCGGTCGATCATCGCGGCGCACATGTTGTGGATCGAGAGGAACGCCGCGACCGAGGGGCAGGCGGCGGAGAGCGCCTCGAACACCAGTGTCGCGTCGAGACGGGTGAGACCGGCGCCGCCGGAGGCTTCGGACACGTAGAGCCCGCCGAAGCCGAGCTCGGCCAGCTCGGGCCAGAGTTCGCGGGGGATCGTGCCGGCAGCCTCCCAGGCGCGGGCATGAGGCGCGATCCGGTCGGCGCCGAAGGCCTTCGCCATGGCGAAGATGGCGTCCTGTTCTTCCGAAAGGGCGAAATCCATTGGCTTGCCTTCCTCCACTCCTGCCTTGGATAGGACGGCGGCGGCAGGCGAGACAAGGGGTGGTCAGGTGAGGAAGGGCACCGAGAGGCCGAGGGTGGGGAGGGTGCAGGCGAGGCCTGTCAGGGCCATGACATGCGCGGTCGTGCGGAGGTTCTCGCCGCCGAGGATGTTGAACACCAGAAGCGCGAAGCCGACCGGGAAGGCGAAAAGCATGATCGCGGCGTTGAGCGCGTAGACGGTGAGGAAGGCGCAGGGATCTCGGGCCTCTTCGCGCTTGCGGAAATCGGTGCTTTCGTCCTGCGCCGAAGCCCGGGTGAAGCGGAAGACCTGTTCGAGCGTCGGGGGCGCGGAGACCGGCTCGGGCTCGGCCGGAATCGTCGCGGCCGGGGCGAGATCGGGCAGATGCGCAAGCCGGCGCGCATGGACAGGCGCCGCAACAGCGCCCGGGTGGGGCGCGGTGCCGCTCGGCTTCTGCCTGGGCCTCGTGAGTGGTCTCATCCGTTCACTTCCGCATCGGCGGGCTTCGACCCGCCCGGCCATCTAGACAGGCAATTGCGGAAAGAATTGGGCGACTGTCGGTGTCTGGCGGTCAATCCGGGCGCCTGGCCCGGTGTTGTCGGCGGAATGCTGCCGATTGTGGCCGAAATTCTGCGAACAATTCGTTGCGGAAGGTCTTCGGGCCGGCGGCGGAAGGTCAAACGCCGCCGGCCGATCGTTGGGCGTTACTCTTCGTCGAGCGCCTCGACGGCCTTTTCGAGGTCGTCCTTGGAGACGGGCTTGTCGGTCACCTGGGCCAGTTCGAAGATGTAGTCGACGACCTTGTCCTCGAAGATCGGCGCCTGGATCTGCTGGCGCATCTGCGGGTTCTTCTGGACCATCTCGAAGAACTGGCGCTCGTGGCCCGGATATTGCCGCGCCTGCATCATCACCGCCTGGGTGAGTTCGGCGTCGGAGACCTGAATCTCGTTCTTGCGGCCGACCTCGGCGAGCAGGAGGCCGAGGCGCACGCGGCGCTCGGCGAGCTTGTTGTGCTCGTCGGTGGCTTCGATGGCGCCATGGTCATGGCCGTGATGGTCGGGGTTTTCCTCGTGCCAGAGCTGGTGGGCGATCTGGTTCGCCTCGGCTTCGACCAGCGAGGGCGGCAGCTCGAAGGCCACCGCCTTGTCGAGCGCGTCGAGAAGCTGGCGCTTCATCACCTGCCGCGCGGCGCCGGAATACTCGGCTTCGAGCCGCTCGCGGATTTGCCCCTTCAGCGCCTCGAGATCCTCGGCGCCGTATTTCTTCGCAAGCTCGTCGTCGATCTCCGCCTTGGCGGGCGCCTTCACGGCCTTGATCGTGCAGGAGAACACGGCTTCCTTGCCGGCTAGGTTGGCGGCTTGGTATTCTGCGGGGAAGCTGACGGTCACGTCCTTTTCCTCGCCCGCCTTCACGCCGACGAGCTGGTCCTCAAAGCCCGGGATGAAGGAGTTCGAGCCCAGGACCAGCGGGTAATCCTCGGCCGAGCCGCCGTCGAAGGCCTCGCCGTCGATCTTGCCGACGAAATCGAGCACCACCTGGTCGCCGTCCTTGGCCTTGGTGCCCTTCTTGCGGTCCTCGAAGCTCTGGGCGTTCTCGGCGAGGTTGTCGAGCGCCTCGTCCACAGCCTTGTCGTCGGCCTGGACCACCAGCTTCTCGAGCGCGATGGTCGAGAAATCGGTGTCGGGCACCTCGGGCAGCGCCTCGTAGGTCATGTCGACGAGGACGTCGTCGCCGATCTTCCAGTCCTCGTTCGTCATCTTGACGTCGGGCTGGCCGGCCGGGCGGTCGCCCGAGTCCTCGAAATGCCTCGACATCGCGCCGTCGACGGCTTCCTGCATCGCCTCGCCAAGAAGCCGCTCGCCGTACTGCTTCTTCAGGAGCGCCATCGGCACCTTGCCCTTGCGGAAGCCCTTCATCTCGATGCCGGGTTGGGCCTCGGCGAGCTTGTCGTTGACCTTTGCGTCGAGTTCGGCCGCGGTCACGGTGATCTGGTAGCCGCGCTTCAGGCCTTCGTTCAGGGTCTCGGTGACCTGCATGGATGTCCTCATCTCATAGGGGGCCCGCCGGATGCGGGCAGCCGTCCGGAAAATCGCCGCCCTTCTAGGGGGCGCGGGCACGGGGTGCAAGGCGAAACCGGTCGCCTTTCAGGCCGAGGTGGCGGCGAGATGGAGCGCGATGGCGGTGAAAAACAGGCCTGAGGCGGTCATCACGAAGACATGCCAGATCGTGTTGTGGAAAAGCCGTCCCTCGGCCAGGTGGAAGAGCACGCCGAGCGTGTAGGTGACCCCGCCCGCCGCGACCAGCCAAAACACGTGCGGCGGCATCGCCGCGAAGAGGTGCCAGCCCGCGAGGACGCCGACCCAGCCCATACCGAGATAGAGCGCGAGCCCAAGGCCGCGGAACCGCCCCGGCGCGAGGATCTTGAGCCCCGCCCCGGCGAAAGCCGCGCCCCAGAGCCCGGCGAGCAATCCGAACCCCCCGCCGGAGAACAGCGTGAAGGGCGTGTAGGTGCCGGCGATCTTGAAGTAGATCGCCGAGTGGTCGAGCCGCTGGAACACCGGCGCGAGCCGCGGCCAGAGCCCGGCATTGTAGAGCGCGGAACAGGCGATCATCGCGATCAGCGTGCCGCCATAGACGCTGGCGCCGACCACGGCGGAGGCGTCGCCGCGCCAGACCACGGCGAGGGTGATGAGGACCGGCACCGCGGTGAGCGCGAGGCCGAGCGCCACGAGATGCACCACCGCGTCCGAGACCTGCTCGGCGCGGGAATAGGCGGGGCGTGTGGTCGCGGCGGGAAGCATGGGGATCAGTCTAGCCGAACGCCGTTAACGGGCGAATGACAAGTGGTTGAAGGCCGGTCGGTGGGGGTCGCTTTGGGTCCGGATCGGGCCGGTCAGCGATAATTGTTGACAGAACCTTCCAGACCATCACGCTTAGGAAACGGACGAACAATCGCGGAACGCGGGGCGTCCGAACTTGGACCAGGGAGGACATCGCGTGAAAAGAATTTCAGGTCTCGGACTTGTGGCCGCGCTGGCGCTGTACGGCCTGTCGGAAGGTGCCCTGGCGGACACGTCGGGCAAGAGGATTGCGCTGTCGAACAACTACGCTGGCAACTCGTGGCGCCAGGCGATGCTCAGAAGCTGGGAGAAAGTGGGCAGCGAGGCCGTCGCCAACGGGACGGTCGCGGCGGCGGACGCCTTCACGACCGCCGAGAACCAGGTGACGGAACAGGCGGCCCAAATCCAGAACCTCATCCTGCAGGGCTATGATGCGATCGTCATCAACGCCGCCTCGCCGGAAGGGCTGAACGGTGCCGTCAAGGAGGCCTGCGATGCGGGGGTGGTCGTCGTCAGCTTCGACGGTATCGTGACCGAGCCCTGCGCCTGGCGGATCGCCGTCGACTTCAAGCAGATGGGCAAGGACGAGGTTCTCTACCTGTCCGACAACCTGCCCGAGGGCGGCAAGCTGCTGGAAATTCGCGGCCTTGCCGGGGTCTTCGTCGATGACGAGATCAGCGCGGGCATCCACGAGGGCGTGGCCGAAACCGGCAAGTTCGAGATCGTCGGTTCGGTGCATGGCAACTGGGCGCAGGACGTGGCCCAGAAGGCGGTCGCCGGGATCCTGCCGTCGCTCCCCGACGATATCGTCGGCGTCGTGACGCAGGGCGGGGACGGTTACGGGGCCGCGCAGGCGTTCAAGGCGGCGGGGCGCGACATCCCGGTCATCGTCATGGGCAACCGGCATGACGAGTTGACCTGGTGGAAGGAACAGAAGGACGCCGGCGGCTACGAGACCATGTCGGTCTCGATCGCGCCGGGCGTCTCGACGCTGGCCTTCTGGGTCGCGCAGCAGGTGCTCGACGGCGCTGACGTGCCGAAGGATCTGACCGTGCCGTTCCTGCGGATCGACCAGGACAACCTGGAAGACAACCTCGCCAATACCGAGGAGGGCGGCGTCGCGAACGTGGAGTACTCGCTGGAGGACGCCCAGGCGGTGATCGAAGGCGCAAGCTGAGCCGCGCCACGCCGCGGCGATGATTATGACGGCACCGATCGTTCTTCTGGACGGCGTCGAAAAGAGTTTCGGCGCCGTCCGTGCCTTGAGGGGCGTCACGCTCGAACTTCGCGCGGGGGAATGCCTTGGTCTCGTCGGCCATAACGGCGCGGGCAAGTCGACGCTGATGAACATCCTTTCCGGCAACCTCGCGCCCGACGCCGGACGGATCGCGGTGGATGGCGCCGATCTGGCGGGACAGCTGACGTCGCAGGCCGCGATGCGGCACGGCGTCCGCTGCGTCTACCAGGAGCTGTCGCTCTGCCCGAATCTGACCGTCGCCGAGAACGCGCGCATTTCGCATCCCTCCATTTCCGGGCCCGGATGGCGGCGCGCGGCGCGCGGGCTGATCCGGGAGATGCTGGACGAGATCTTTCCCGGACACGGCATCTCGACCGAGGATGTGGTCGGAGACATCTCGATCGCCAGGCGGCAAATGGTCGAGATCGCGCGGGCGTTCGCGGTGACCACGATCGGGGCGAAAGTGGTCATCCTCGACGAACCTACCTCGTCGCTCGACGCGGTGGCGGCGCGGAAGCTGCTGGCACATGTCCGCCGCTATGTCGAGGCAGGCGGCACCTGCGTGCTGATCTCGCATCTGCTCGGGGAGATCCTCGAGACCTCGGACCGGATCGCGGTAATGCGCGACGGCGCGGTGGTGGCGCTCGACGCGGCGGGAAGTTTCACCCGCAACTCGCTCGTCGCCGCGATGGGCAGCGTCGCCGAGGACGTTCGCGGCGCCGCCGAGGGCCCTGCGGTCCGCGCATCGGCGCCCGTGGTCGTCGAGGCGCGTCCGAGATCGGCCGACAGTCTGTCGCTCGCCGCGCATCGAGGGGAGGTCGTCGGGCTTGCCGGACTCAGCGGGCAGGGCCAGACCGAGCTCCTGGTGCAGGTGTTCGACCACGATGGGGGTGCGACCGTTGCAGGGGATGTCGCGCTCGTCGCCGGCGACCGGCAGACCGACGGGATCTTTCCGTTCTGGTCCATCGCCGAGAATATCGCGATCGGTTCGCTCCGTCGCTTCCTCGCCGGAATGCTGCTCGACCGGGGCCGGGCGCGCGCCTTCGCGGAGGACTGGCGACACCGCATCGGGATCCGCACGCCGGATGTCGATCAGCCGATCCTGTCGCTCTCGGGCGGAAACCAGCAGAAGGCGCTCTTTGCCCGCGCGCTCGGCTCCAGCGCGGACATCATCGTGATGGACGACCCGATGCGCGGGGTCGACGTGGGCACCAAGCAGGAGGTTTACGGCATGATCCGCGAGGAGGCCGACAAGGGACGGACGTTCCTCTGGTACACGACCGAGATGGACGAGCTGAGGAACTGCGATCATGTCTATGTTTTCCGCGAAGGGGCCATCGTGGCCGATTTTCCGCGGACCGAGATGACGGAAGACCGGGTGCTGCACGCTTCGTTCCGCGCCGACACATGAGCGCACTGGTCTCTTCCCGCGTGCTCCGCAGCCTGTTGCCGCCCCTGTCGCTGGCGGTGCTGCTGATCGCGATCTTCTGGCTTCAGCCCCGCGCGATGAGCTATTTCGGGCTGAACCTGCTTCTGAATCTCGCGGTGCCCATCGCGCTCGCGACCATCGCGCAGATGTTCGTTCTCTGCGTCAACGAGCTCGATCTCTCCATCGGCGCCTTTGTCAGCCTCGTCGCCTGCATCACCGCAACCTGGCTTCACGACTCGCCGGTTCTCGGCCTCGCGGCGCTGGCCGGGCTGATCGCGGTCTATGCGGGGCTCGGCGCGCTGATCCACCTGCGAAACCTGCCCTCCATCGTCGTGACCCTGGGGATGTCCTTCGTCTGGCTGGGGCTCGCGGTTCTCGTCCTGCCGACGCCGGGCGGCAAGGCGCCGGAGTTCATCCGCACGCTGATGACGCTCAAGCCGCCCGGCGTTCCCTTTCCGATCATCGCGTCGGTGGCCCTTGCCCTGGTGGTTCATGTGGCGCTGATGCGCTCCGCCTGGGGCACGGTGCTTCGCGGTGCGGGCGGCAACCCGCGGTCGCTGGAGCGCGCGGGCTGGTCGCTCCTCAGGATCAAGATGACGATGTTCGCGCTCGCTGGATTCTTCGGTGTCCTTTCCGGGATGGCGCTAGTCGGGCTCACGACCTCCGCGGACGCGAACATCGCGTTGCGCTACACGCTGCTGTCCATCGCCGGGGTGATCCTCGGCGGCGGCGAGTTCGTTGGCGGCCGCGTCTCTCCGATCGGCGCGGTGATCGGCGCGGTGACGCTGGCGCTCGCCGGATCGTTCCTGTCGTTCCTCCGGCTCAATCCCGACTGGCAGATCGGCGCGCAGGGGGCGATCCTGATCATCGTGCTGGCGCTCCGCGTGCTGATCAGCCGGGCGGAGGCCAAGCGATGAGCGTCGCGGGCAGGCTTCTCCGCCAGCCCTGGCTCTGGGCCTGGCTCGGCGCGCTGGCGGTCTGGCTTGCCACGGCAGCCTTCACGCAGGGCCGCGGGTCGGCGGAGGTCCTCTCGGCGGCGATGACCTTTGGCGCGTTCTTCGTGATCGTCGCGCTCGGGCAGATGTTCGTCATCACGCTGGGGCCGGGCAACGTGGATCTCTCGATCCCGGCCTGCATGACGCTGGCGGGCACGGTGGCGATGAAGACGATGGACGGTTCGGCCGCGATGATCCCGGTCGGTCTGGTGATCGCGCTCGTCATCGGCGCCGGTGTCGGCACGGTTAACTACGCGCTGATCCGCCTGTTGCGGATCCCGCCGATCATCGCGACGCTCTCATCAAGCTTCATCTTCCAGTCCGCCGCGATCTGGTGGAACCGCGGTCTTCGGGTGAAGCCGCCCGAGGCGCTTGGCGATTTCACCACCGCCAAGATCGGCGGGTTGCCGGTGATCGCGCTCGTGGTCATCCTGCTCGCCGGTCTCGGCCACGTGCTGCTGACCCGGACGATCTACGGGCGCGGGGTGGTGGCCATCGGGCAGAACATGCGCGCCGCGCATCTTTCCGGCGTGAAGGTCGAGCGGATCCGGGCGGTCACCTACATCATGTGCGCGACCCTGGCGGGGCTCTGCGGCTACCTGCTCTCGGCCTTCTCCGGCGGCGCGGCGCTCAACATGGGCGAGGAATACCTGCTCAGTTCCATCGCCGTGGTCGTCATCGGCGGCACCTCCGTCGCGGGCGGTTTCGCAAATGTTCCAGGGCTTTGGGGGGCGGCGCTGTTCCTGTTTCTGCTGGTCACGATGCTGAACACCTTCGGCGCGGGCGCGGGGGTCCGGCTGGTGCTCACCGGCCTCATCATCATCGGGGTGATCGTCGCGGCAAGCGGCGGCAAGCGCGACGCCTGAGGAGGATCTTGGTGCGGGTGAAGGGACTTGAACCCCCACGCCTTGCGGCGCCAGAACCTAAATCTGGTGCGTCTACCAGTTCCGCCACACCCGCGATCCGGGGCGGTTCCTAACAGAGCGTACGGACGCTGGCGAGGGCAAAACGGGGGCGCACAACCTGTACACAGCCTGTACACAGCCCGTACACCGGCGGATCACAATCCGAGGCTTCGGAACACCTTGGGGAGCTCTTCGGGAAGATCCTCGGCGATCAGGCCGGGGCCGAAGCTGAGCGCGCATTCCACATGGAGCCAGGCGGCGGTGGAGGCGGCTTCGAGGGGGGTGAAACCCCGGGCGAGGAGGCCGGTGATGAAGCCCGCCAGAACGTCGCCGGAGCCGGCGGTGGCGAGCCAGGGGGCGGAGCGGTCGTAATGGGCGGAATTGATCCTTGCGGCGCCGGTCTGGTCGGCGATCACCGTGTCGGGGCCCTTGAAGAGGATTGTGCATCCGGCGCGGGCGGCGGCCTCGCGGTAGAGTTCGATGGCGAGGTCGGGCTGGTTGAAGTTGAGGTAGATGTCGCCGAGCAGGACGGTGGCGTTGGTGGTGGCCTTGCCGCTGGCGCGCAGGATT
>JBNKWI010000069.1:0-19066 GCA_050299695.1 Paracoccaceae bacterium | reverse complement strand
GGACAGATGCCTTCGGCCTCGAGCACCGTCTTCTCGATCAGGAAGCCCGCCTCACGCGCCTTGCGGCCGAGGACGCTGTTGGAGGGCTCCTGCTGCGCCTCGGCGACGGCGGAGCAGGCGCGGCAGATCAGGAAGGCCGGGTCATGCGCCTCACCCGGGGACGTACAGGCGATGAAGGCGTTCAGTTTCTCGATCCGGTGGGCAAAGCCCTGGGTCTGCAGGAAATCGAGCGCACGATAGACGACGGGCGGCTGCGAGCCGAGGCCTTCCTCGCGCAGGATGTCGAGGATCTCGTAGGCGCCGAGCGCGCGATGGCGGTCGAGCAGGATTTCGAGCACGCGGCGGCGGACGGGCGTGAGCTGGAGCCCGGCCTCGCGGCAGCGCTCCTCGACTGCCGCAAGGCTTTCGGCGATGCAGGCGGCGTGGTCGTGGCGGTCGAATCCGATGGTGTCCATGGGCGTGCCCGGCTGTTTTTGGGATTGATATGTTATATTATCCGGCCTATCAAGTCTGTGTAATGTTATACTATACATGGACTACCTCATGATCTCCCGTCCTCTCTCCTGCGCCCTCCTACTTCTTGTCGCCCCGACAGCATGGGCCGAGGTGCCGCACGTCGCGACCGATATCCTGCCGGTCCACGGCCTCGTTTCGCGTGTGATGGACGGGGTCGGCACGCCCGATCTCGTGATCCCGCCGGGCGCTTCGCCGCATCACCATTCGCTGCGGCCCTCCGAGGCGGCGGCGCTGGAAGTGGCGGATCTGGTATTCTGGGTCGGGCCGGAGCTGGCGCCCAGGCTGGCGCATCCCCTGGAGACGCTGGCCGAGCACGCGCGGCGGGTGGAGCTTCTGGAGGTTCCGGGGACGGTGCTGTTGCCGTTCCGCGAGGGGGCGGATTTTTCGGAGGGCGAAGACGAGGACGGGCACGACCACCATGGCGGGCTCGACCCGCATGCCTGGCTCGACCCGGAGAACGGGCGCACCTGGCTCGGTGCGATCGCCGAGGCGCTGGCCGCGGCCGATCCGGAGCACGCGGCGGAGTACCGGGCCAATGCCGCAGCGGGGGCGGCGGAGATCGCGGCGGAAGTGGCGGCAATCGGCGACGAGCTTGCGCCGATGCGGGGGCGGCCGGTGGCTCTCTTTCACGACGCGACGCAGTATTTCGAAGCGCGGTTCGGGCTGACCGCGCTGGGCGCGCTCTCGCCGGGGGACGGGGCGGCGCCGGGGCCTGCAACGCTGGCAGCGCTCCGGGCGCGGATCGCCGACGAAGGCGTGGCCTGTCTCCTGATGGAGCCCGACGCGAACAGGGGGCTTGCCGCTGCGCTGCTCGACGGCACCGATGCCGAAGCCGTCACGCTCGACCCGATCGGGCGGGATATCGCGCCCGGACCGGGGTTCTATCCGGCGCTGTTGCGGGAGATGGCCGATAGCCTAGCTGTCTGCGGCTAGTTGGCGCGCGAGCGCGGCGTGAAGGGCAGCGGCGCAACGGGCACGCCGTCCTCGACGAGCTTCTTCGCTTCCTCGATCTTCGCCTCGCCATAGATCGCGCGGTGAGGGATGCGCCCGTCATGCATCGCCCGCGCCTCGTCGGCGAACTTGAGGCCGACATAGTCGGATTTCGCCTCGACCTCCTGCTTGAGCCGGGCGAGCGCGGCCTCTCTCTCGTTCCGCGGAGTCGTGAGTGCCTGGGTTTCCGGCGACACGCGGGAGGCCTGGACGCCTGGCGCCATCAGGGATTTCGATACGTTGGTGTCGCCGCAGTCGGGGCAGGACAGGTGCCCGGCGCGCGACAGCGCGTCGAAACGGTCCGCCGACTGGAACCAGCTTTCGAACTCGTGACCTTCACCGCAAGTAAGCGCGTAGCGTATCATTCAAGCCTCCAAGGCCGAGATTTAGGAAATCGCGGTGGAAAATCAATTAACACTTGCGTTCAATGCTGCGCTGCGGCATTGGGCGCGTCAATTCTGCCGCAGGAGCGAGCGGTGCGCCCGAGATTGCCGGCGCCCTGAACCGCTCCATATCAAGCCCGGGGGGCGGGCCTGACGAATGACCGGAACAGCTTTGGACGTGACGGGCGGGGCCCGGATGATCGCTTCCGAGATTTACAGGAGTTCGACCTACGGGTCGAAGCATCCGCTCCGGATTCCGCGGGTCTCGACGGCGGTAGATCTCGCGCGCGCGCTGGGCTGGTTGCCGCGCGAGAGCTACATCAATAGCCCCCGCGCCCGGCCCGAGACGCTGGCGCGCTGGCACCGGCCGGAGTATCTCGCTGCGCTGCAAGCGGCGGAGGTAGCCGGTTCGGTGTCGCCTGAGACCCGCGAAAGGCACGGGTTGGGAACGGTGTCGAACCCGGTCTTCCCCGAGATGTTTCGGCGTCCGGCCACGGCGGCCGGCGCATCGATCCTGGCGGGCGAACTCCTGCGCGCGCCCGGCGCGATCCATTCTCCGGCGGGTGGCACTCATCACGGGATGCCCGACCGGGCGAACGGGTTCTGCTACCTGAACGATCCGGTCTTCGCGATCCTCTCGCTGCGTGCCTCCGGGCTCACGCGGATCGCCTATGTGGATATCGACGCGCATCACCCCGACGGTGTGGTGCATGGCTTTGGCGACGATCCTGACGTGTTGATCCTCTCGGTCCATGAGGAGGGGCGCTGGCCCTCCACCGGCATGCTCGAGGAGCGGGGCGCGGGCGAGGTCTGGAACATCCCCGTGCCGAAGGGTTTCAACGATACCGAGATGGCGGCGGTGAGGGAGGAGTTGATCCTGCCGCGCGTGGCGGCGTTCCGCCCCGAGGCGGTGATCGTGCAATGCGGCGCCGACGCGGTGCTTGAGGATCCGCTCGCGCGGCTCTCGCTTTCGAACAATGCGCATTGGGCGGTGGTGGCGGCGCTGAAGGCGATGACCGACCGGTTCCTGGTGCTGGGGGGCGGCGGGTACAATCCCTGGACGGTGGGGCGGCTCTGGACCGGGGTCTGGGCGATGGTGTCGGGTCGCGAGATCCCCGAGCGGCTGCCGCGCAGCGCGCAGGCGGTGCTGCGCGGGCTCGAATGGCGGGGGCATTCCGGCGGCAAAGCGCCGCCCGAACATTTCTTCACCACCCTGCGCGATGCGCCGCGTGAAGGGCCCCTGCGGGACGAGATCCGCGAGCGGCTGCAGGCGCTTGCGGCGCGCGGGCGGACCTGGGCATGACGCGCGCCTTCGTCGCGATTCCCCTGCCCGAGCGGGTGCGGTCGGGTCTAACGACAGTGCTGGAAGGGCTCCGCGCAGGCCGAGCCGTTGAGGAGGAGAACCTCCACCTGACGCTTCTGTTCCTCGGCGAGCAAGAGGCCTATCTTCTGGAGGAGATCCATGATGGGCTGGCGGCGCTGACCGAAAGCGGGTTCGAGCTTACGCTGTCGGGGCTCGGGACCTTCGGAGGCGAGCATCCGCGCGTGCTTTGGCTGGGGGTTCGGCCCGAGCCGCGGCTGATGGCGCTGCAGAAAGCGGTGTCGCGGACAGTGCGGAAGGCGGGGCTCGATCTCCCGCACCGACGCTTCATACCGCACGTGACACTGGCGCGGTTTCGGCCGGGTGAGCCGGTTGGTGAGGGCTTCGCGCGGTTCGTCTCCGGCCACGCCGGGCTGACGCTGCCGGGTTTCCCGGTTGGGCGGTTTTCGCTTCTCGCCTCAACGCTGCGGCCCGAGGGGGCGGTCTATGACGAACTTGTGACCTATCCGCTGCAGCCGGGGTGAGGGCGGCTCGCTCTTCGTAGCCGTTCCCGTCCTCGTCGCGGCAGAGGCCGTCGATTCCGGCGTGACACGCTCAGATCCGGCGGAAAGTGATCACGAAGCCCATGTCGTCGCCATGTCCATCGGGCGCGCCTTCAGGCCGGGCGTAGATCCGCTCCCCGCGGAGCGCGAGATCGGTGATCCGGCCCGCAGCGACATGGGCGTCGAGCACGTCCCGGAAACCGGTCGCCGCCATGTAGCCGGCGTTGGTGCCGATCGCCGCCGCGGCGCCCGGTGCGAGGCAGCGGAAGAGCTCGCCCAGCACTTCGGGACCGACATGGCCATGGGTGAAGGTGCCGGCGCTGACGAGGCCGTTGTACACGCCGTCCTTGAAGGGCAGGGACTGGGCCAAGTCGAGCTCGAAGAGCGCGATGTAGCGCTCCTTGCCTAGGGCGATGTCGAGCATCTCGGCGGAGATGTCGATGCCGTGGATGTCGAAGCCGCCGGGCAGGCAGTCGGCCACCAGCCCGGTGCCGCAGCCGGCGTCGAGCACAGGGCTGCGGCCGCCCAGGGCGACATAGGCGTCGGCGATGAGCCCGGGCATCCGGTAGCCGCCCGCCTCGGCGAAATCGGTATCGTAAGTCGCGGCCCAGTCGCGGTAGAGTGCCTTCACCTCACCGGGCGATCCGAGCGCATAGGCGCGTTCCAGTTTCTCCTTGTCGGTCATGGTGTTGGCGTTCCCCCTTGAAGGATCTCCGTGAACCAGCCGGTGTCGATATTGCCGCCGGTGAGGATCACGCCGGCCCGTTTTCCGGCCATCCGCTCCCGGTCCGCGATCAGGGCCGCGAGCGGGGCGGCGCCGGCACCCTCTGCAAGGTTGTGGGTTTCGCGGTAGTAGATGCGGACCGCCTCGGCGACCTGGTCTTCGGAAACTGCCACGATGCGCTCTGCGCCGGGGCCGTAGATGTCGAGCGCCGCTTGGACTGGGACCCGTACCGCCATGCCGTCGGCGAAGGTCGCGGCGCTGTCGGTTTCGACGAGCCGCCCGGCCTCGGCCGAGAGCTTTGCCGTCTGGGCGTTCTCGCTGACGACGCCGACGACCTTCGTGGCGAGCCCCAGCGCGTCGCGGGCGGCGATCACGCCGCAGATGCCCGAGCCGCAACCGATCGGGACATAGATTGTGTCGAGCTCGGGGGCGGCCGTGAAGAATTCGAGCGCGTAGGTGGCGACGCCGCGGACCAGTTCGGGGTGGAAGGGCGGAACGATATGGAGGCCTTTTTCGGAGGCCACGCGGAAGGCCTCGACCCGGGCGCTGTCGAAATCCTCGCCGAATTCCACGAGTTCGGCGCCCCAGGCGCGCATCGCCGCGTTCTTTTCGACCGAATTGCCGTGGGGCACGTAGATGACCGCGCGGAGCCCGGCAGCGGTGGCGGCGCGGGCCTGCGATTGGCCATGATTGCCGCGGGTGGCGGTGACGATGCCGGGGCTGGTGGGATCGGTGCGGCGGAGCCAGTCGATATAGGTGATGCCGCCCCGCACCTTGAAGGCGCCGGTCGGCCCGTGGTTCTCATGCTTGACCCAGACCTCGCAGCCGAGCCGCGCGGAGAGCGTGGGCCAGGCATATTGCGGGGTGGGCGCCATGTGGCGGTGTACGC
This sequence comes from Paracoccaceae bacterium, assembly GCA_050299695.1. GTDB lineage: Bacteria > Pseudomonadota > Alphaproteobacteria > Rhodobacterales > Rhodobacteraceae > Ovoidimarina. Next base: position 13,701 of record JBNKWI010000069.1, on the reverse strand, counting down.
GGGCGGCGGCCTCTTCGAGTTCGGCCCGGGTAAACATCAGCCCTGCGCCGCCGCCTCGATGGCGCGGAGGCGCGTGAGGAGCGGGCCGAGTTCGTTCAGCGGGACCATGTTTGGCCCGTCGGAAGGGGCGTTGTCGGGGTCTTCATGCGTCTCGATGAAGAGGCCGGCGCAACCCACCGCAATGGCGGCGCGGGCGAGCGGCGGCACGAAGCGGCGGTCGCCGCCCGACGTGGCACCCTTGCCACCCGGTTGCTGTACCGAGTGGGTCGCGTCGAACACGACCGGGTAGCCGGTTTCGGCCATCTGCGGCAAAGCGCGAAGATCGCTCACCAAGGTGTTGTAACCGAAAGAGGTTCCGCGCTCGCAGAGGAGGATGCGCTCGTTGCCTGTCGAGGCAATCTTGGCGGCGACATTGCCCATGTCCCAGGGCGCGAGGAACTGGCCTTTCTTGACGTTGATCGCTCGTCCAGTCTCGCCGGCGGCAAGGAGGAGGTCGGTCTGGCGGCAGAGGAAGGCCGGGATCTGGAGGACGTCGCAGGCCTCGGCCACTGGCGCGCAATGGTCGGGCAGGTGGACGTCGGTCAGGACCGGGACGCCGAATTCCTCGCGGATCGTCGATAGGACCTCGAGCCCCTGCTCCATGCCGAGGCCGCGTTGCGAGCCTAGCGAGGAGCGGTTCGCCTTGTCGTAGCTCGACTTGTAGATCCAAGCGACGCCCGCCGCCTCGGCGGCCTTGGCGATCCCCTCGGCCACCATGCGGGCATGGTCGAGCGTCTCGATCTGGCAGGGGCCGGCGATGAGCGCGAACGGATGGCCCGCGCCGAAGGTGACGGGGCCGACGGAAACAGTCTTCTGGGGCTGGGTCATGGGGCCTCGTAGGGTCGCGGGCCTTCGTCCTAGCCGATATCCGGCGCGAGCGGTAGGCAGTCCTTGGCGCGTCCTGACAGCGCGGGGTTCCCGCAGATCGCCGCGAAGGCGTTTGCGACTCGTTCAGAAGTTCCGAATTAGGTGCAAATAGGGACGACATATGCAACATGAGCCGCAAAGCGCCCGTCTCGCCGCGATGGCAAGTGCGAGGGCAGGCGATGGGATGATCGCGTTCGGAACGGATCCTGTGCGATCGGCAGGAGCTTTTCTTTATGGGTCAATCCATGACCATTTCCACTGACAATGTGCGGATCCGCGGGCTGGTCGCGTTCACTGCGCTGTTCAGCCTGTTCAGCAACCTGCTGATGCTGACAGGGCCATTGTTCATGTTGCAGGTCTACGACCGGGTGCTGGGCTCGCGGTCGGAGGAGACGCTGGTGGCGTTGTTCGCGCTGGTCACGCTGCTCTATACCTTTCACTGGGTCATCGAATACTCTCGCGCGCGGGTGATGGCGCGGGCGGGAGCGCGGATTCAGGCCGGTCTCGCGGCGCCGGTTTTCCGGGCTATGCTCGAGCGTGCGGCCCTTCGACAGGCCGGCGGCGGGCAGAGAGCCCGGGGCGGGCTCGTCGATCTCGAGGCACTGCGCGCGCTCTTCTCGGCGCCGGTGGTGCTCGCGCTCTACGACATGCCTTGGACGCCCTTCTTCCTCGCGGCGATCTTCTTTTTCCACCCCCTCCTCGGCTCACTGGCTGCGGCAGGCGGCGCCGTGCTGATCGTGGTGGCAGTGCTGAACCAGGTGCTGACCGCACGCGGCACCGCCGAGGGGGCGCGGCGCGCCGGACAGGCGCAGTTGGTGGCGCGCCAAGCCGAGGAGAGCGCGGGCTATCTCTGGGCTCAGGGCATGGTGCCGGTGCTGGTATCGCGGTGGCGCGGGGCGCAGGACGAAGCGGTGAGTGCGGCGATCTCGGCGACCGACTGGAGCGGGTCTTTCACCTCGTTCAGCAAGGCTTTCCGGTTGTTCCTGCAATCGGCGATGCTGGCCCTCGGGGCCTGGCTGGTGCTCCAGCAGGAGGTCACGGCCGGGGCGATGATCGCCTCGTCGATCATGCTGGGCCGCGCGCTCCAGCCGATCGAGATCGCGGTGTCGCAATGGACGCTGGTGCAGCGCGCCTGGACCGGGCGGGCGGCGATCCGGGCGCTCCTGAAGGACTTGCCGGATCGCGCGCCGCCGACCGAACTGCCAGTGCCGAGCGCGACGCTCGACCTCTCCGGGGTGACGGTGCTGGCGCGCCGGGGTGCCCCGCCCGTCCTGCGGCAGGTCACCATGGCGCTCCGGCCGGGCGAGGCGATTGGTGTGATCGGGCGCAGCGGCTCAGGCAAGACCACGCTGGCGCGGGTGATCACTGGGCTGGTCGCGCCGGCGGCGGGCGAGGTGCGGCTCGCGGGCGCCACGCCCGAGCAATACGGGCCCGAGCGGCTGGGCCGGTTCGTCGGCTACCTGCCGCAGGAGATTCGCTTCTTCGACGGCACCATTGCCGAGAACGTGGCGCGGATGGACCCGATCCCCGATGCCGCGAAGGTGGTCGCGGCGGCGAAGCTCGCGCGGGTGCACGACATCGTGCTGAAGCTGCCCGAGGGATACGACACGCGGATCGGCGCGGCGGATGCGCAGCTTTCCGGCGGCCAGCGGCAACGGCTGGCGCTGGCGCGGGCGCTCTATGGCGGGCCGGTTCTCCTGATCCTCGACGAGCCCAATTCCGCGCTGGATGCGGAGGGCTCGGACGCGCTCAACGCGGTGATCCTAGCGATGAAGGAAGAGGGCAACGGCGTTCTGGTTATGACACACCGGCCCACGGCGATAGCAGCCTGCGACAAGCTCCTCGTTTTGCGGGACGGCACCGTCGCGGCGTTCGGTCCGCGTGACGAGATCATCCGCAAGATGATGAAGAATGCCGGCGATGTGCAGCGCGTCGTGGCCGGGGGCAAATCCTCGTGAGCGGAGTCCGTACCAGCGCCCGTCTGCCGGTGCTCCTGGGCAGCGCCGCTATCGTCCTGTTGCTGGGGGGCGTCGGAGCCTGGAGCGTGGGGACCGAGATCGCCGGCGCGGTGGTCGCGCCGGGGCGCGTAAAGGTCGAGAGCGAGCGGCAGGTGGTGCAGCATCCCGATGGCGGGGTCGTGGGCGAAATCATCGCACGCGAGGGCGATCACGTGGACGCCGGTGACGTATTGCTCCGGCTCGACGGGACCTTCCAACGCTCGGAACTGGCGATCGTCGAACGGCAGCTCGCCGAGATCTTCGCGCGCGCCGCCCGACTCCGGGCCGAGCGCGATGGGGACGACGCGCCGGATTTCGGTGAAGCGCCGGATTATGTGTCGATCGACGCGGATGCGATCAAGGGACAGATCATTGGCCAGGAGGCACTCTTCGCGGCACGACTGGAATCGTTTCTTCAGGAAGGCCGCCAGCTCGGCCAGCAGCAGCGCCAGATCGAACGGCAGATCGAAGGGCTGAACGCGCAGCTCGAAGGGGTGCGGCGGCAACAGGCGCTGATCGCGAAGGAGCTGGGCGATCTGCAATCGCTCCTCGAAAAGGGGCTCGTGCAGGCCTCCCGGGTGCTCCAGCTCCAGCGTGAGGATGCCGATCTCCTGGGCGACATCGGCCGGCTCGAGGCCTCGGTGGCCGAGGCCGAGACGCGGATCACCGCGCTCGGGATTGAGCGGCTGCGGCAGGGCGACAAGCGCCGCGAGGACGCGATCACCACGCTTCAGGACCTGAAATACCAGGAGATCGAGCTGGAGGAGCGGCGGATCAGCCTGCTCGAGCGGCTCGACCGGCTCGACGTCCGTGCGCCGGTGGCGGGGACGGTGTTCGGCTCGCGCGTCTTCGCGCTCCAGTCCGTCGTGGGGGCCGGGGATCCCTTGATGTTCATCGTGCCTGGTGACCAGCCCTTGGAGGTTGCGGTACGGATCGACCCGACCGATATCGACCAGATCCATCCGGGACAGGACGTGGCGCTGATGTTCACCACCTTCGACCGGCGGACCACCCCGGAAGTCGCAGGCCGCGTGAGTCGGGTATCGGCGGATGTGGAGACCGATCAGTCGACGGGTGCAGCGTTCTACGAAGCCATCGTCCTGCCGGACGATGCATCGCTGGCGGCGCTCGACGACGTGACGCTCCTGCCGGGGATGCCGGTCGAGGTGTTCATGAAGACGGGCGACCGCACGCCGCTGTCCTACCTGACCCGCCCGCTCGCGGTCTATTTCGACAGGGCGCTCCGGGAGAATTGACGGTGCGGGTGGCGCTGTCGCCGTCGGGTGTCACCGTGCCACGCTGCATTTGCACGGGAGCGGTTGCCCGCCGTGGCGTTCTATGGCAAGCCTCGGAGAAAAGGTGAACCGATGAGTTTAGTAGCATGACCGACTTCGCTCGCCGCCGCACCATGATGGTCGATACGCAGATCCGACCCTCGGACGTGACCAAGTTTCCGATCATCGAAGCGATGCTGTCGGTGCCGCGCGAGATGTTCGTGCCTGCCGGACAACGCGAAGCGGCTTATATCGGCGAGAACGTGCCCTTGAAGCCCGGCCGGGTCGTACTTGAGCCGCGGACGCTCGCCAAGATGCTCGACGCGTTGAACGTGCAGCCCGGCGAGGTGGTGCTCGATATCGGCACCGGGCTGGGCTATTCGACCGCACTTCTGGCGCGCATGGCTGAGGCCGTTGTGGCGGTGGAAGAGGACGGGGATCTTGCGAAGGACGCCGAGGCGGCGCTGGCGGAGGCGGGTGCGGACAATGCCGCGCTCGTGCAGGGCGCCCTGGCTGAGGGGGCGGCAAAACACGGGCCCTACGACGTGATCGTGATCGAGGGCGGGGTCGAGTCCCTGCCGTCTGCGCTGGAGGGGCAACTCAAGGAAGGCGGCCGCATGGTCGCGCTCTTCATGGAAGGGGCCGTGGGTGTCTGCAAGGTCGGTTACAAGATCAACGGACACATGAGCTGGCGCTTCGCTTTCAACGCCGCCGCACCGGTTCTTTCAGGATTTGAGAAGAAAGCGAGTTTCGCGCTCTAGCGAAAACAACGGGGTATAGGGGCATGGGAAATTGCATCGACGGGACGTGGCGCCGGATCGCGGCAGCCGTGGTTATCGGATTTGCCGGATTGCCGGTCGGGGCGCAGACGCTGACGGATACGCTGATCGCAGCCTATCGCTCGAGCGGGCTTCTTGAGCAAAACAGGGCGGTGCTGCGCGCCGCCGACGAGGATGTTGCCCAGGCTGTGGCGGACCTGCGGCCGGTGCTGGCCTATGTGGCCGAGGCCCAGTGGGCGGATACCCCCGTTGCGGGCGACACGACCACCACCGAGCTCGGGCTGACCGCGAGCCTCCTCTTGTACGATTTCGGGGCGTCGAAGCTTTCCATCGAGGCGCAGAAGGAGACGGTGCTGGCCACGCGCGAGGCGTTGCGCGGCATCGAGCAGCAGGTGCTCCTGCGGGCCGTCGCGGCCTATCTCAGCGTACGCCGGCAGAATGCCTTCGTCGGGCTCCAGGACAACAACGTGCGCGTGATCACGGAACAGCTGCGCGCGGCGCAGGACCGGTTCGAGGTGGGCGAAGTGACCCGCACCGACGTCTCGATCGCCGAGGCGCGGCTGGCGGCGGCGCAATCGGCCTATGCGGCGGCGCAGGGCGCGCTGGCGCAGTCCCGCGAGGAATACAAGGCGGTGACCGGCACTTATCCGGGCCGGCTCGCGGCCCCGCCGGCAGCCCCGGCGACCGCGGCGAGCGTCGCGGCCGCACGCGACGTGGCGCGAAGCCGCCATCCGTCGATCCTCCAGGCACAGCACGAGGTCGCGGCGACCGAAATCGCCGTTTCGGCATCCCAGGCGGCCCTGCGGCCGAAGCTCTCGGCCACGGCCCGGGCGCTGGTCGATGTCGACAGCGGCGACGACACCGAGTCGGTCACGCTTTCGCTCTCGGGGCCGATCTACCAGGGCGGCCAGATCGCGTCGGTGATCCGGCAGGCCCAGGCGCGGCGTGACGTGGCGCGCGGCGGGCTGCATACAAGCGTGATCGGGGTCGAGCAGGATGTCGGCGACGCCTGGGCCGATGTCGCGGTGGCCCGTGCCACCACGGAAGCGTCGGAAAAGCAGGTCCGCGCCGCCAGGCTCGCGCTCCGCGGCGCGCAAGAGGAACTCGAAGTCGGATCCCGTACCACGCTCGACGTGCTGGACCGGGAGCAGGAGCTCCTGGATGCACAAACCAACCTGATTTCTGCCCAGATCGATCTTATTCTTGCCAAGTTCAGCCTATTGTCCGCCATGGGACTGATGACCGCCGATCATCTCGACCTCGGGATTGCCACCTACGATCCGGCTGCCTACTACAATGCGGTCAAGGATGCGCCGACCGTGTTCGTGAGTCCCCAAGGCGAACGGTTGGATCGGGTGCTGAAGAGCCTCGGCCGGGAGTGACCGCGACCGGTAGCGTGTGGTAAGGGTAGATTCTACCCTATCTCGTGGGGCAGGAGTGAGTCGGATGCCGATGACCAAACACCGGAGCGATGCCGAGGACGTGCTGATATCGGTACGGCAGATCGTGTCGCAGGAATTGCGCAAGGCGGACACGGCGGCCCCCGCGGCGGGAACACTTGAGCGCCTCTTGCTGACCCCCGCGCTTCGGGTCGACAAGGTCGAGAGCCTGCCGAAACGACCGATTTCGCGGCAATTTGCGACGCGCCCCCGGCGCGAGCCCTCGGCTTTGGAACTCCGGATCGCCGAGTTGGAGCGCGCGGTGAGCGGCCGCAAGGACGAGTTCGAGCCCGATGGAAGCGAACTTGAAGACCTCGAAACGCCGACCAGCTTCGTGTTCCGGCACAATCCCGTGGCCGAGGAGGCCGTCTCCCCCGCGCTGACGCCTTTGGCCAGTGCGGTGGACGAGGCCGCCGAGGACATGCTGGGCGTGCCCGAGATCCCCGCTGGCGGCGAAATGATCGACCCAGCGACCGGGCCGCGGAACGATGTGGACAGCGTCCGGGTGTTCGACAGCGCCGAGATCGACGAGGAGCACCTGCGCGAGATCGTTGCCGAGATGGTGCGGGCCGAGTTGAAGGGCGCGCTCGGCGAGCGGATAACGCGGAACGTGCGCAAGCTCGTACGCCGCGAGATTCACCAGGCGCTCCTGACCCGCGATCTCGACTGACTCCGCTCCGGAATTTTGGGGACAAAGAAGAAAGCGCGTCCCCAGGGACGCGCTTTTCTGTTTTTCCGACAAGAGACAGGAGTCAGGCGGCTGCCTTGGCCTGTTCTGCGGCCTGACGGCGTTCGCTTTCCTCGCGCGACAGCGCGACGGAGGTGCGCACACCCTTCGCGACGAACTCCATGAGCCCGTTCACCACCCGCTCGTTCGGGTCGATGCCGGCACAGGTCAGAACCTCGCGACCATCGCGCGAGCGTGCCCAGCGGGCGATCTGTTCCGGACCGTTCCCGTATTTCTTGTCGTCGGCAATCGCGTCGTCCAGGGCGGCAAGCACGACAGCGGCGAAGAGCTTTCGCGCGCGGTTGCCCTGCTCGTTGTTGAATGCGGTGCCATCAACGAAGTCGACCATAGTTGCGTCCTGTTATTGTTGCTCTTGCATTCTCTGGCGTGGCGTTCCTTATGCCCATTGGCAGATGATTCTGCTACCACAGATTTGCATGTCTCGTATGTGCCTGGCGCATAACTCGCGCGACAATCACTACTAGATCCGCGAGCTTGTCAGCGGAATTTATCGCAGATATAGGTCCAGCCAACTTTCCTTCAATCTTTGGCCACAGAAACGAACCATGCCGAAAATCAACGGGAACGAAATCCGGCCAGGCAACATCCTGGAGCACAACGGCGGGCTATGGGCCGCCGTCAAGGTCGACCACGTGAAACCCGGCAAGGGCGGTGCCTTTGCACAGGTCGAACTCCGCAACCTCAGGAATGGTTCCAAGCTGAACGAGCGTTTTCGGTCCGCCGACAAGGTGGAGCGTGTGCGGCTCGAGCAGAAGGACCAGCAGTTCCTCTACGAAAGTGACGGCAAGCTCGTGTTCATGGACAGCGAGACCTATGAGCAGATCGAGCTCGACGCCGAGATCCTGGGCGAGCGCCGGCCGTTCCTGCAGGACGGCATGACGATCACCATCGAGTACCACGACAGCGAGGCGCTGAGCGCGACGCTGCCACAGAAGGTGACCTGCACGGTGGTCGAGACCGAGCCGGTGGTGAAGGGCCAGACGGCGGCGAACTCGTTCAAACCGGCGGTTCTCGACAACGGCGTTCGCGTGATGATCCCGCCTTTCGTCGGCGAGGGTGAGGCGATCGTGGTGAACACCGAGACGATGGAATATTCGGAGCGCGCCTGACTCCGAAGGGACCAAATTCTCACGGAGGAGCGGAAGATGTCACATCTTCCGGTTCCGCTGGCCGACCGTGCGCGCGAGCAGCCCTTCGACCATCGCCCGGTAGCCGGCGCCGAACAGCCTCAGATGCACAAGCGCCGGCCAGAGCTGATAGATCGGCCGGCGCATCTCCCAACCATCCTCCAGCGCGCCGTAGCCTTCGAAGAATTTGGACGGTGGGCGGCCAAACAGCGACAGCATCGCCAAGTCCACCTCGGCATGGCCGAAATAGGCTGCCGGGTCGATGATTTCTGAAAAGCCCGCGGGTCCGAAGAGCAGGTTGCCCGACCAGAGATCGCCGTGGAGGAACGCCGGTGGAGGCGTGGCGGGCAGGCGATCGGGGAGTGCGGCGGCGAGGCGTTCCAGCCGTCGGGCGACACCGCTCGGCAAGCCGGAGCTCCCGGCGAGCAGGCGGCGTTCGGCCCAGAAGCCGGGCCAGTCTTGCGACAAGGCGTTCGGGATCGCGACCGTTCCGAAGGCGTGATCACGGCGCCAGCCATGGGCCTCGCCCCGTGCATCATGCAGGCGACGGATGGCCCTTCCCGCCGCTTCCCAGGCGACCGGACCAGGCGGGCCGCCATCTGCCAGGCGCTCCATGACGAGGAGCCCACATTCGGCGACAACAACCGAGGGGGCCGGGCAACCCGTCGCGCGGATCGACTCGAGCATCGCGCCCTCTTCGCGGGCTGTCGCGGATTCCTTGGCGATGAGGCGACGCCCGTCGATGAGAGTCACCTCGGAGACTGTCGAGAGATCGCCTCCCGTGAGGCGCCCGATCGAGAGCACGGCCGCGCCGAGAAGCGCCTCGAGGCGCGCCCGGCAGGTCACGGCATGCGCGCGACGCGGGCCGGGCCCGCCTGCATCGCGCCCTCCGCCCGGTCGAAGCGCAGATAGGCGATCCCGTGACCACCCGCTTGGGTGAAGAGCCGGCCTGCCGGTTTCCCGCCCGCGACGATCTCTGTCCCCGCCGGCGCCGCGCCCTCGACCGCAACGGTCTCGAAGCCCTTGCGCAGCTCGGTCTTGTGCTTCATCCGCGCGGTCACTTCCTGGCCGACATAGCAGCCCTTGCGGAAATCGACACCGTTCAGCCGCTCGAACCCGGCTTCGAGGATGAAAGTGTCTTCGGGGAGCAGCTCGATCCCGGCCTCGGGGATGCAATGAGCGACCCGGATCGCGTCCCAGTCGGTGCCGTCGTCGCCCGAGGTCGCGCCGTAGAGCCGCCAGCCGAGACCAGGGTGGCGCGGGTCGGAAAGGGCGCCGTCGGGCGCGGGCCCCGTGCCCCGGGCGACGGCAAGGTCGTTCGGTTCGATCGACACCTTCGCGCGGAGCTTGTAGAGCGCGAGCCGGCGCGCCAATGCCTCGGCCTGGCCTGCCTCCGCGTCCAGCAGGATCGCCTCGCCGGTCTCGGAGAGAAAGAAATCGGCCAGGTACTTGCCCTGCGGCGTGAGGAGCGCGGCATAGACCAGCCGCCCGGGTTCCCGCGGCACCGCGTTGGTGACGAGCCCCTGCAGAAATTCGAACCGATCCTCTCCGGCGATCCTCAAGACCTTGCGTTCGGCGGGCATTTCCGGTCCTTCTCGAATTCGATCTCCGCCATATAGGCCCCACCGGCCCTGAACGCCAAGGTCCCGATGCCCGCGCCGATCTCTGTCGTCATTCCCACCCTCGCAGCCTGTGAAGAATTGCCTGCCACGCTGGCTGCGCTGGTCGAGGGGCTCGAGGCGGGCGCTCTGCGCGAGCTGGTTGTATCGGATGGCGGTTCGACCGACGGGACGCGTGCCATCGCCGAGGCCTGGGGCGGCACGGTGGCGGTCGGCCCGCCGGGGCGGGGCGGGCAACTCGCCCGCGGGGTCGCGGCGACCGCAGGCGCATGGCTGTTGCTCCTCCATGCCGACACGCGTCTGGCGCCGGGTTGGTCCGAGGCCGCGCTCGCGCATATCCGGGCGCATCCCGACCGCGCTGGCTGGTTCCGGCTCGCTTTCCGCACCGAGGGGGTGGCGCCGCGCCTGGTCGCGGGCTGGGCGAATCTCAGGTCGCGGGTCTTCGGGTTGCCTTACGGCGACCAGGGTCTCCTCATTCGCCGAGAAATCCTGGAGGCAGCGGGCGGGGTGCCCGAACTGCCGCTCATGGAGGACGTGGCGCTGGCGCGGGCCCTGCGCGGGCGGCTACGGGAATTGCCCGCAATCGCCTGCACCTCGGACCGCCGTTTCGAGGCGGAGGGTTGGCTCCGCCGCGGCGCGCGCAACCTGATCACACTCATCCGCTACCTTCTGGGCGCGGATCCGTCGAAGCTGGCGGAGATCTACGACAGAGCGACGCGCACCGGTCGCTTGTGACGGCTCCCCGTCATCTGGCCAAAAGTACTCCGAGGGGTGAGCGTCCGTGGGGACGCGAGGGGGCAGAGCCCCCTGGACAGACCCGGTCTCCGCACGGTTCAGGTCCCCCTCGGGCTCTGGGGCCTGGCGGTGGCGAGGACCCGCGCGCGGCGGAATTCGACGGCACGCAAGGCGCAATCGAACAGCGCGGCGGCGACGATAACCGTCATCAGACCGAAGCCGAAATAAAGCGTGGCAATCACGGCGCAGATCACGGCGAAGGGGGCGGCGTCTTTAAGGAATTCGGGATCGGTCATGGAAATCTCCCCGGCTTGCAGCAGACCGGGCGAGCCTCGCACGCGATGGCAAAGAAATCGTTACGATGCAGCTGCGACGAGCGCCGCGGGGAGAGCCTCCCGCAGCAGATCGAGATCGGCCGCCGTGCCGCAGCTGACGCGGACACAGCGGTCTTGAGGAGCGACGAAGGGCATTCGCACGAAGATCCCGCGCGTGGCCAGTTCACTCAGGACACGGCGGGCGAAGGCGCCGTCCGAGCCACAGTCCAAGGTCACGAAATTGGTCGCGGAAGGGAGCGGCACCAGCCCATTGGCGAGGCCGATCCCGGCGATGCGGTCGCGCGCTTCGGCGACGCGGGAAATGACCTCCGCAAGCCAGTCCTGGTCCTCCAGTGCCGCCAATGCGCCCGCCTGCGCAATCCGGGTCATGCCGAAATGGTTGCGGATCCGGTCATAGGCAGCGATGGTCTCTGGATGCCCGATCGCATATCCGACCCGCGCGCCGGCCATGCCGTAAGCCTTTGAAAAGGTGCGGAACCGGAGGACTCGGCGGTCAGAAGGATCAAGCGGCGGAGCGGTGTCCGCGGGCGCGCATTCGAGATAGGCCTCGTCGAGGATCAGAAGCCCGTCCTCGGGCATCGCGTCGATCATACGCGAAACGGTGGCGGCGGCGTGCCACGTGCCCATCGGGTTGTCGGGATTGGCGAAATAGATCAGCCGCGCGCCGGTCTCTTTCGCGCGTGCGACAAGCGCTTCCGGGTCTTCATGATCGTCGATGTAGGGCACCTTGTGGAGCACGCCGCCGAAGCCCGCGACGTGGTAGTTAAAGGTCGGGTAGGCGCCGTCCGAGGTCACCACCGCCTCGCCCGGGGCGACGAAGAGGCGCACGGTATAGCCGAGGAGCCCGTCGATCCCCTCGCCGACCATGACCGCTTCGGGCGGGACGCCGTGGTGGGCGGCAAGGGCATAGCGCAGGTCGTGGTTCTCCGGGTCGGGATATTTCCACGTCTCGGCGGCGGCGCGGGCCATGGCCTCGATGGCGTGGTGCGAGGGGCCGAACACGCTTTCGTTGGCGCCAAGCCGGGCGCGGAACGGGGCACCGCGCGCGCGCTCCTGAGCTTCCGGGCCGACGAAGGGCACCGTGGCGGGGAGGCTGGCGACGAGGGGCGTAAGGCGCGGCATGATCGGTCCTGAGAAAGGTCAAGCCGAGGCGTAGCAGGGTTTCCCGGGATTGTCCCGCGGGGTCAATGAAGGCGGCTGGCCGGGGCGAAGGCCTCGTGATCGGCAGTGCGGCGGAAGGCCGAGCCGATGGGCGCGTCGAGATAGGGCAGGATCGAATCGTCGCGGTTGAGGACGAGGCCGATGGCCAGGGGCTCGGTCTGGACGTTGCGCCAGTCATCCTCGAGTTCGGAGAGGATCCGCCAGCCGGTGTCGGGATACTCGCCCTCGGGGTCGAGCGGGGTTTCGCGGCGGATGTAGCGGACGGGGGCGCCGTCGCGGGTGATGCGGGGATCGACTTCGGCGCGGGCGAACCAGCGGTCGGCGTCGGGATCGTCGAAGCGGGCGCGGTCGGCGGCGTCGGTCCAGAACACGCCGATGATCTGGTGCGCGGCGAAGGAGACCTCGTCGCCGGGGGAGAGCTGGGGGATGTCGAGGGGCTGGTTGTCGAGGGTGCCGAGGAAGTGGTCGCCGTCGCGATGGGTGACCGTCACCCACATCCGCTCGGCGCCGTACTCCTTGCCCTCGGGGACGCTCTGGAAGATCAGCTTGACCACGTGGCCAGGGGCGAGATGGGCGAGTTCTTCGGCGTTAGGCAGTTGAAATGTATAGGGATGTTGGGCTGCGAGGGGGCGGGGATCGCAGATCGCGACGCGGCCGAAGCGGCGGCGATAGGCGGTGTAGAAGGCGGTTCTGAGACGGTCGAGCATCGGCTTTCGCTTGGGTTGATCCAAGGCATTGGAATGCCCGAGAAACCCGGCGAAACTTGGGCGTCATTTCGCGGAAACTCGTGAGTTTCGATGATGACGCCGGACGATCCCGCCGCCCGTCTCCTTGCGGTTCCCGGACGGCGCGCGGGGCGTTTACCGAACGGGAAAAGGCCCGAAACGGCCCTGCACAACCCGTACACAGCCTGTACACAACCCGTACACCGGCGGAGCGCCACGGCCCCGCGCGACCGCGCGCTACCAAGATTGACGGCTGTTAAGGAACGGACCGTTGGGCCGAACTGCGCGCGACGCATTTTCCGGAACGGGGCCGCGCGTTGGATGGCGTGGCTCCGCGCTCTCCCCGCCCCGATCACTCCCGGACCGTGACGCCCCCGGCGACCGACAGCCCGATGGCGCGGCAGATGTCGGGCGGGATGGGGCGGGCGACGCAGACTTCGCGAACCGTGTCGCGGCCCCGGACGAGATGGCGCCGCCGCCGGTTTTCCCGGAACGCTTCCCATCCGTCCCCGCGCGTGGGCCGAGAGCGCGTGGTGGGTTGGCACCCACACTACGCTTGCTGCATTGCCCGAGACAGTGCCCTGCAAAACGCCAGCCTACGATGTGCAGGAAACGGGGTATGGGACCGAGGGTGCCGTAGCCTTCATCCTGTCTTTCAGCCAGCTACACGCCTGCACCCTCGAATGGCTCCACGAGCGCATTCGAGAGGCCAAGGCTGCCGAGTGCATCAAGCGCACGCTGGGAGAGAACCAGGCGACCATCGGCAGCCGCTCCTAAATCGTCACGGCCAGCCTTTCCCACAGGCTTCAACCAAGCAAACAAAGGCAACTTTCGACCGGGATATAGCTCCTCGAAC